>NZ_JAFEJX010000001.1:0-374602 GCF_018555635.1 Bifidobacterium sp. CP2
CCGGGGTGGCGGGGGTCACGCCGCCGCACAGCGCGGCCACGGACAGCACGACGAACACGACGGTCAGGCCGAGCGCCGACATGGCGCCGAACGAGGAGACCGAGCCGATCCACTTGGCGCCCTTCGTGGACACCCATGTGGCCACGGCGAACAGGGCGATCTCGGCGATGGTGATCCACAGCTGCGAGATCTCACGGTTCTCGCCGAAGAGCACGTAGCTCGAGTAGATGATGACGTTCGGCAGGATGGACGCGAAGTAGAACAGGTTCACGAACCAGTAGCAGAACGCGGTGAGGAACGCCCAGCGGCCGCCCATCGACGTGTTGACCCACGCGTACACGCCGGATTCGGAGTCCTTGTTGAGGGACACGAACTCGGCGACCGCCAGGGTGAAGGGGACGAAATAGAGGATGGTGGCCAGGAAGAACGCCGGCGCGGCCGACAGGCCGATCGCCACGTTGTTGTTGATCACGTTCTTGATGCCGAACACGGCGGCGACGGTCATGCCCAGCAGGGCGACGGAACCGATCTTCGCTCGTTTCTCTGTGCTGCTCACGATGAGCTCCTTTGGATGATGTTGTTCTCTCTATGTGTTGTGTGGTCGAAACGGCGGGGACGTCGACGTCCCCGCCGCGGGGAGGGTCACTTGTTCGGGAAGCTGTATCCCTCGACGGTGACGTGCAGGACCACGGCCTGAACGTCCGGGTCGGAGCACACCTTGTACGCCTCGTCGATGTCGGCGACGAAGACGCCGCCGGCGGGGACGGTGACGATGTTGGCGGGTCCCATGAACCGTTCGCGGTCGGTCAGGTCGCTGTACGCCTCGATGGAGGTGAGCTGCGACTTGGGCGCGACCATGACGCGCATGTCGCCGTCCTGCGGCGAGCAGACGAACAGGTAGCGGCGGTGGCCCGTCATGTCGGACGTGGCGATGGCCGGCGTGCGGTCCCACCAGTAGACCAGCGAGTCGCCGATGGAGTAGGCGACGTTGCGGGTGAGCGTCGTGGCGATGTCGAGCGCCTGGCCGACGCGCATCCATTTCTTGACGGAGCCGAGTTCGGCGTCGAAGAGCTCCCGGGTGTCGTAGACGTGCATGTCATGCCTCCTTGAAAGCGACGAGCGCCTGGGCGAGATCCGCGGAGGTCAGTGGCCTCAGGCTGATGGAGAACGCGAACCGCTCGAAGCGGATGCGGTAGGAGTCGAGCACCTCGGAGCCCCACGAGTTGGAGCCGAGGCCGAGCATCCTGTCGTTGATGTTGACGGTGACGGTGTCGCGCCTCACCAGGTCGGTGACGTGCTTGGCGTCGTCGATGTCCTGGCAGGTGTAGGGCCATGCGGAGAACGAGAACGGGTTCTCGGCCGCGTCGCCGGTGCGGGTGACGAGCAGGCCGTCGCCGTGCCGCGAGCGCATGGCCACCCAGCGCACGTCCTCGTGGTTGGCGCAGTCCTGCGGCACCACGTAGGGGGTGAACATCCTGTCGACGTCGCTGCGGTAGTGGCCGATGACGTTGGCGGTGAGCGAGTCGGGGTAGTTCTCCCCCGGTCCGCGTCCGTACCATTCCGCGTTGCGGTCCTCGCCAGGCACCTCGAAGGTGACGCCGATGCGCGGGACGATGTCGTGGAAGTCGCCGTACGGCGTGCCTTCGACGGCGAGGTCGACGCGCCCGTTGGGGTGGATGGCGTAGGTCATGCGGGTGCGCATGCCGTAGTCGTAGACCGGCGGGGCGATGCGCTGCTCGACCTCGACGACCACGTCGTCGTCTTCGCGGCGCCAGGTGACACCGCGGGTGGACGTCTGCATGACGTGCAGCAGGCGCGGCTGCCAGATGGATTCGAACTCCTGGCCGTAGTTGTCGATGAGCGGACGCCAGAAGCCGAGGTGGATGCCGGAGGCGAGCACGGGGCGTCCGGCGGCGTGCCAGTCGGCGATGTCGCCGGAGACCAGGTCGAAGGCGATGCGCATGTCGTCGCCGGTGACGGCGAGCGTGAGCCCGCTCTCCTCGACGGCGAGCGCGCCGTGGGTGCGATCGGCCACGGCGGGGCGGGGCCGGTTCGCGATCGGGAACTGGTAGATGCCGATGCGGCGCATCGGGTCGGCCCACGGGTGGGCGGCGGTGGAGTACACGCGGGCGGTGAGCAGGGTCTCGCCGCGCTCGGCCGCGGTGACGGCGACGGGGATCTCGACGGAGTCCTGCGGCGCCACGGCGCCGGGTTCGACGGCCTCGCCGCGCACGGGCTCGCCGTCGACGAGGGTCTCGAGCGTGATGCGGATGTCGTCGAGCGTGGTGAACCAGCGCTTGTTGGTCACGCGGAGCACGCCGCGGGACGCGTCGTAGGAGACCTTGACCGGGCAGATGACCTGCTGGTATTCGGTGAGTCCGGGGCTGGGCTCCTGCCAGGGGAAGACCATGCCGTCGATGCAGAAGTTGCCGTTGTTCGGGTAGTCGCCGTTGTCGCCGCCGTACATGTCGTAGTAGCGGCCGTCCTCGGTGTACGCGGCGAGGCCGTGGTCGCACCATTCCCAGATGAAGTGGCCCTGGATGCTGTCCCACTTGTCGAACACCTGCTGGTATTCGCTCAGGCCTCCCGGGCCGTTGCCCATGGAGTGGCCGTATTCGCAGTTGATGCGCGGCTTGGGGCCAGGGTGTTCGCCGAAGTCGTTCATCTGGGAGACGCGCGAGTACATGGTGGAGATCACGTCGACGCTGTCGGCGTTGCGGTCCTCCTCGTAGTGCACGGGACGCGGGTCGAGCTCCTTGCAGCGGCGGTACATGGCCTTGAAGTTGCAGCCGTAGCCGGATTCGTTGCCGAGGGACCACATGATGACGCACGCCTGGTTGCGTTCCTGCATGACGAGGCGTTCGATGCGGTCGACGTAGGCGCCCTCCCATTCGGGGTCGTCGGTGATGCGGGTCATGTCGCCGACGTTCTCGAAACCGTGGCATTCGAGGTCGGTCTCGGCGATGAGCATGATGCCGTATTCGTCGCACATCTCGTAGAAGCGCGGGTCGTTGGCGTAGTGGGAGGTGCGCACCGCGTTGATGTTGTGGCGCTTCATCATCTCGAGGTCGCGGCGGACGCGCTCCATGCCGACGGCGCGGCCCTTGTGGTCGTCGACGTCGTGGCGGTTGACGCCGTGCATCTTGAAGTAGGTGCCGTTGAGGAGGATGTGGCCGTCCTCGATGGTGACCTCGTCGAGGCCCTGACGGTGGGACACGACCTCGGACACGTCGCCTTCGCCGTCGTGGACGGTGATGAACAGGTCGTAGAGGAACGGGTCCTCGGGGTTCCACAGGCGTGCGTCGGCGACGTCGAGGCGGACGGTCCCGTCCCCCGCGGTCTCGCCGTGGGCGACGGTCTCGCCGTCGCGTTCAAGCCGGACGTCGACGCGGGAGGCGCCGGTCGTGGCGACCGAGACCTCGGTCTCGGCCGTCGTGCCGTTCACGTGCGTGCGGACGCGGAAGTCCTCGAGTCGCGCGGCGGGACGCTCCATGACGTACACGTCGCGGAAGATGCCGGAGGCCCACCACATGTCCTGGTCCTCGATGTAGGTGCCGTCGGAGTACTGGAGCACCTTGACGGCGAGCAGGTTGGCGCCGTCCCTGGCCTGGTCGGTGATGTCGAATTCGGCGGCGAGGCGGGAGCCCTTGGTCATGCCGACGAACCCGCCGTTGAGGTAGACCTCGGCGTAGCTCTCCACGCCGTCGAAACGCAGGATGAGCCGGGAGCCGTCCTGCGGCACGTGGAGCGTGACCATGCGCTGGTAGACACCGGTGGGGTCGTCGCCGGGGACGTACGGCTGGTCGAGCGGGAAGGGGAAGCCTTCGTCGGTGTAGGCGAGCTTGCCGTATCCGTCCACCTGCCACATGTGCGGCACCTCGACGGCGTCCCACTCCTCGTGATAGGCGTCGAGATCGGCGGCGACGACGGCGCGGGGTCCGGCGAACAGCCTGAACTGCCACCGTCCGGACAGCTGGATGAATCCGCGCGACAGCTCCCTGCTGTACGTGCGGGCGAGATCCTCGCTCTCGTAGCCCAGGAAGTAGGCGTGCGGCGCAAGCCTGTTCCTGTTCGTGAGCTTGGGATTCTCCCAATCGTTGGCGGTCATGTGAATGGCCCTCCTTAGGGGTTGTGTTGACTTCATTGTGCAACCGGTTGCCCTAACCATAGCACACGACGCTTCGACTGTGCAACCGGTTGTCATACGCGCGTGTCGGCATGGGACACACGCCCCTGTCCCCTGCGGCGACGACTACGATATGAGCCATCACTTCCTCGACGCGGGCGGACGGCATACCGGACCTGAGCATCGTCGACACATCGCGCACGCCACCACACACAAGGGGACATCATGAGCATCATCCGCAGCGGCACGACCACCATCGCCGACGTGGCCGAGGCGGCCGGCGTCTCGCGGTCGACCGCATCCCGGGCGCTCAACGATTCGCCTCGCATCAGCGAGAGGACGAAGCAACTGGTGCGCGAAGCCGCAGACCGCATCGGATTCGTCCCCAACGCGCAGGCCCGCGCACTGGCGGTCGGCCGTTCCGAAACCATCGCCATGCTCGTCACCGAACCGCTGCCCGAACTGTTCGCCGACCCCACGTACGGCGTGTTCCTTGGCGGCATCACCGAACGCCTGTCCGAATCGGAATACCTGCCGGTGCTGCTCCAGGCCTCCACACACCACGAACGCGAACGCGTGCGCCGCCACCTCGAACGCAAGTCGTTCGACGCGGTCATCGACATCTCCCCCTACACGGGCAGCGAACTGCTTGACGTGCTGCAGCGGTTCCACATCCCCACCGTGCTGTGCGGGCAGCTGGACGGGCAGCCCTACGAGCACGTGTTCTCCACCATCTACTCCGACGACGTGGTCGGCGCGAAACTGGCCGCGGACGCCATGGCCGCACGCGGCCGCACGCGGCCGGTCGCCATCCTGGGCCCAAAGGACAACCCCGCCTCCACGGACCGCGTCGAAGGCTACCGATCCGTGTACGGCACGGCCCTCGGCGAACGGGACGTCGTCTACACGGGCTGGGGCGCCTCCGACGGCTTCACCGCCATGCTTCGCCTGCTCGACGAGCGCGCAAGCGAGGGAGACTCCCCCACGTGCGGGATCGACGGCGTGCTCGCCGGCTCGGACCGCATCGCGGCCGGCGTCATCGAAGCGCTGCAGGGGCGCGGGATCTGCGTGCCGGACGACGTGTCCGTCATCGGCTTCGACGACCATCCCATCGCCATGACCACCACGCCGAAGCTCACCACCATCCACCAGCCGCTCTACGAGGAGGGCCGTCTCGCCGCCGACACGGCGATGCGCATGATCGACGGCGAGGCGCCCGGCACCACGGTGCTGCAGATGACGCTCGTCGAGCGCGAATCGCTGTGACGCGCCACGCAAGGCGTGCGATGGCGCACGGGACGCTACGAATCCGGACATGAAAAAACCGTGTCCCGCGTGGGGCCGAAACGGGTCGGCCCCACGCGGGACACGGTCATGGCGCGGCCGGCACGGGCCGGCCGGGGCGCGTCAATCCCTGCTGCCGAACAGCTGCAGGATGTACAGGAACATGTTCACGAAATCGAGGTAGAGGTTCAGCGCGCACAGGATGGAGATCTTCCTGACCATCTCCGGCCCCTGGGCCTCGTACTGCTCGAACAGGGCGCGCGTGGACTGCGCGTCGTACATGGTCATGCCCGCGAACACGAGGATGCCGAACGCGCACACGATGCGCGTGGCGCCGCCGACGCCCGGGATGAACAGGAGCACCAGCTGGGAGACGATGAGCACGATGAGTCCCACCATGAGGATCGGGCCCAGCTTGAGCATGTCGAACTTCGTGGTGAGCGAGAACATCGTGAGCGCCAGGAAGAACGCGGCGGTGATGCCGAGCGCCACCACGATGTCCGCCGTGGTGTACACCCAGAAGATCGAGCTCAGCGTGAAGCCCATGAGCGCCGCGTACACGTAGAACATGGCGCGGGCCGCGCCGACGCTCATCTTCGTGATGCGCATGCCGAGCACGACGGCCATGGCCACCTGGACGACGCACAGGCCGATGAGTCCGATCATGCCGGTGGCGGCGAGGAAGTAGTAGTAGGCGCCGGTGGCCTGGGCGAACAGGGCCACCAGCATGGTGACGACCAGTCCGGCCGTCATCTCGCCGTACGCGCGGGTGACGGAGGCGCGGCGGGCCTGCTCGTACGAGTAGGCCACCTGGCCGTTGACGGTGGCCGCCGCGCCCGCGCCGCCGGCGTAGGCGTACTGGGGCTGGGCGTAGGGCTGGCCCTGCGGGGCCTGCTGCGCGTACTGGTACTGCTGGTACTGCTGCTGGTTTCCGTAGGGGACGCCGTACTGCTGCTGGTTCGCGTACTGGTACTGCGGCTGGGCTCCATAGCCGGTGTTGATGCCGCTGCCGCCCTGCGGCTCATAGTTCGGATTGGGCTGGGGCTGCTGACCGTATGTCATGTTCGCTCCTTCTCGTTGCTGTCACGCCCCATCCTACCCGGGCAACTGTGCGTTGGCTGGGAGACTACGCCCTGGGCGTCCTTAGAACCACGGCACGCTGCAGTAGGCGCTGCCCGCCGAGCCGCTGCCCTCCTGGCTCTCCTTCTCCTCGCCGTTGACGATCACCTTGCACGACATCTTCTGGTCGTTGCCGCCCATGATGTCGCCGGTGACGCTCACGCCGGTGATGTCCTTGGCGTCATCGCCGGTGAAAGTCTTCGACCAGCTGCCGTTGAACTGCTCGGTGCTGCTCGAGCTGCCCTTGAACCACATCACCGTGCCGTTGCCGGTGGCGGTGGCCTGCAGTTCGATGGTCTTCTCCGCCGGCTTCGTCTCCTGCGATCCGCCGTCGTCGGATGCGGAGCCGTCGGACTTGTCCTGCGTCCGCCCGCTCTTGCCGTCCGTCGACGCCGACTGCGAGGACGATGCACCGGAGCCGGTCGCGCCGTTCGAGGCGTTCGAGCCGCCGCCGACGGCGCCGGCGATGCCGAGGACCACCACCACCACGACGACGGCCCAGAACCACCAGCGACGGTACACGGGCTTCTTCGGCTTGGGCGCGGGCGCCGCCGGCTGCACGGGATACGGCTGCGGCGCCGGCATGGGGGCCGGCGCGCCGGCGGGCGGTGCGGCCGGCGAGGGCTGCTGCGGGTTGTTCGCGTCTGTCATGGTTCCTTCTTTCTCGTACGGCGCCCCGGCAGGGGACGCCCTGATGACGTCTCCGACGCTACCGGTCCGAACCCTGCGGCGTCAGTGTACGAACGGGACGAATCGCATGCCCGAACGGGCGGCGGGGGCGGCCGCATCGCGCCCATAGGGGGCATGGCGAGTATGGAAGGAGCGGTCATACAGTGGAGGCATGACCTATGGAGCACCGATTCCCCCACCCGCGTCGCCCGTCGCGGCCCCACGCACGCCGACGGCCGACGACGTGCCGACACGTACCAGAGGATGGTGCACCGCGCTCATGATCGCCGCGGCCATGCTCTCCTGTCTGACGTACGTCTCGTTCGCGGCGCAGCCGTACATCGACGATCCGCACGGCGCACGGTACCTGTGGTTCGTCCTCGCCACGCTCATCGCCATCCCGTTCCCGTTCACGCTGCTGGCGCGGGGCGCATATCCCGAGGCGACGTTCTGGGCGTGCTGCGCCGTGGTGGCGGTGTTCCCCTACGGCTCCGCCCCGGCGCTCATCGCGTTGTCCTCGATGCTGGCCCGGAGGGACGGCCGGGCGCGTACTGCGCGAGCCGTGGCGGCGGGCGCCGTCGTGGCGGTGTGGGCGCAGCTGCGCGACGTCCTGCGCCCGGCGGACGAATCGTTCTGGCATATGGTGTTCGCGAAACCGCACACCGGCGTGGACGGCGAACCGATCGTCATGCTCGTCGGGGAGCCGACGATCGCGGCGACGGCCGTGGTGACGGGACTGGTCGCCGCGACGGTCGCAACGCTGATCGGCCTGCATATCCGCTCAAAGGTCCGGCTGCGCACGGCGCAGGCGCGCACCGACGCGGCCGTCACCCACGCGCAAGAGCTGAGCCGCGACCTGGCCGACCAGCGGCTGGCCGACGCGATCGCGGCCGAAGCGCATGACACGCTCGCGCATACGCTCTCGCTGCTCGCCCTGAACGCGAGCGCGCTGCAGGCGCAGACCCTGCGCATGCAGCCGACGGACGGGACGCGCGCCGTCGCCCGGCAGGCGGAGGAGATCCGCAGGCAGGCCGCCGGGGCGTTGGACGAGGCGCATCAGATCATCGACATGCTCCGGCATCCGCAACAGGCGTGGGAGCAGCTCGCCCCCACGGCCGAGACGGCGCTGACGCGCGAATCGCTCGACGCGCTGCTCGGGGAGTCGCGGGCCGCGGGCATGCGCATCGACACGTGGATCGACATCCGGCAGCTGGGCGATCTGGACGACGCCACGGCGAAGGTCGCCTATCGGGCGATCCAGGAGGGGCTGACGAACGCATGCCGTCACGCGCCGGGATCCCCGGTGTCCCTCGAGGTCACGGCCGCGCCGGAACGGGGCGTCCACGTGCACGTTGCCAACCGCGCGCGGACCGTGGCGCCTCCCCCGGCCGCACCCGTCACCGGCACGACGGACGCGTCGGACACGGCGCCCGCGACGCCCCATCGTCGCGGCGCAGGCCTCGCGGGGTTGGCGTCGCGGGCGCGGGCCGCGGGCGGATCGTGCCGTTTCGGCACGGACGACGCCGGCGTCTTCCACCTGGACGTGGCCCTGCCGTGGCGGAGTCGCGCGACGCATTCCGGCGGAACCGGCATGTCCATGGCATAGGATGGCAGGGTGAGTGAACGGGAAGAACGGCATGGGAACGAACCGGGGCGGATCGCCGTCGGCATCGTCGACGACGATCCGATGATCTGTCAGGCGATGGCCCTCATCCTCACCGATTATTCGCGGGGGCGGATCGCCGTCGCGTTCACGGCGACCGGCGGCGCCGAGGCGCTGCGCCGGGCCGCCGACGAACGACCGGACGTGGTGCTCATGGACATCGCCATGCCCGACATGGACGGCATCGCCGCCACACGGGCGCTGCGCGGGCTGCCCGATCCCCCTCACGTGCTCATCCTCACCTCGCTGAGCCCCTCGAACACGGTGGAGCGGGCCGTCGAGGCGGGCGCCGAAGGGTTCGTCTCGAAGACCGACGCCCCGGAGGACATCATCCGCAGGGTGCTGGGCGTATGCGCCGACGCACCGCAGTTCAACACGGCGAGCCAGCGCCAGCTCATCGGGGACCTGCACGCGCGGCAGTCGACGGCGCGGCGGGACGAGGCGCGCGCCATGCTCGACGCGTTGCCCGAACGCGAGCGCGAGGCGGTGCTGCTCGCGGCGGAGGGGTTCACGAACGCGCAGATCGCCGCGCGCATGTTCATCTCGGAGCGCACCGCCAAGGCGCATCTCTCCTCCGCCTCGGACAAGCTCGCCATGGGACGCGTGCAGATGGCGCGACTGGTGGAGCGGGCCGACCTGCCGTCGCGGGATTGACGGGTCGGCGCCGACGGCACCGACGTGGCGTCCGCATGCCGCACCGGCCGGGACGCGGCGACACGCGGACGCCACGCATGGGAGCGGAAACCGGTGGATATCGCCCGGCCGCCGACGACGCTGCTAGGCTGAACACCATGGAAGCCGCCGCGAGGCGGAGGACGAACGCAGGAAGGGGACCGTCAATGGCCATCAATGCGAAGGAGCTGTCGCTGGGCAAGGTGTTCACGCCGGACTACCGGTTCTTCATCCCGTCCTTCCAGCGTGCGTACATCTGGAAACCGGAGAACATCCTGCAGCTGGTGGACGACCTGCGCGGGGCGAGCCTGACGCCCGCCACCCCCTATTTCCTCGGCTCGCTGATCCTCGTGCACGACGAGGGCACGCGGTTCGAGGTGATCGACGGCCAGCAGCGCCTCGTGTCGCTGTCGATCGTCATCGCCGTGCTGCGCGACCTGGAGAAGGACCCGGAGTGGATGCGCCTGCTGGACGCCCTCATCGTGGAGCCCGGCGACAAGATGCGAGGCATCGCGAACGAGCCGAGGCTCACGCTGCGCGAACGGGACGAGGCGTTCTTCCGCGAATACGTGCAGGAAGGCAACCTCGAGGCGCTGTTCGACCTGTCGGACGACGACTGGACGAGCACGGCACAGCGCAACATCACCCGCAACACGCGCAAGGTGTACGACGAGCTGTCCGTCCTCTCGGACGAGGAGCGCCACGCCCTCGCCTCCTATCTGGTGAACGCGGTGACGCTGGTGATCGTCACCACCGACGACCTGGACGGCGCGCACCGCATCTTCGACGTGATGAACATGCGCGGTCTGCCGCTCACCTCGTCGGACGTGTTCAAGGCGCGGGCCACGAGCGGGCTGAAGCCGGCCGAACTCGACGCCTACGCGCAACGGTGGGACGACATCATGGACCCACTAGGCGACGACTCCGCGGGCACCGAGGAGTTCTTCGCGTTCCTGCACCTCATCCTCACGCACAAGCCCGTCACGGACCGGCTCATCGAGGAGTTCCTGGCCGACGTGCTCGCCGGCCCTCTGGAAAAGGGCACGGTGCCGGCGTTCATCGACGGCGTGCTCGCCCCGTACGCGGCGGCGTGGCAAGTCATCACGCACCCTTCGGACACGATTCTGCCCGAGGGGCCGCGTCTGCGGCTCGAGGCGCTGAACGACTACCGGAACCATGAGTGGAAGCCGGTGGCCATGTGGGTGCTGACGCATTCGTTCCGTCATCTCGGCTCGCCCGACGTCTCCCCGTTCGCACGGCGCGCGGGACGGTCCGCGCATGCGGAGGCCACGTTGCAGGCGTTGGGCGCCCACGACCTGCAGCGGCTGGACGACGTGCTCGCCGCATTGGAGCGTGTGAGCGGCATCGACACGCTGAACCGCACCCCCACGGCGGACCGTCGCGGCCATGCGGCCGCCGCCATCCGGGACCTCGACAAGGGCTACCCGGTGCGGTTGGTGCGGGGGCTCGCCATCCGTCCGGACGACCGTGCCGGCGCGCTGGTGCGGCTGCACGGCGAGATGCAGGGCGACGACGAACTGGTGCGTCTGCTGCTCATCCGCGCGAACGAGCAGGCCGCCCAGGCCCATCTCGCCAGGCCCCGGCGCCTGAGCGCGCTGCCCATCATGCCGGTGGACATCGAGCGCTCCGCGTCGTTCGGGAACTGGCCGCAGGAGGAGCACGATCATTGGGCGTACCGGCTGGGCAACATGGTGCTCGCGCAGGGCGCCGGCAACCAGCTGGACCGGATGACCGAATACGACCAGCGCAGGGACCGCATCCTCATGCGGGCCGATTCACGCCGGTTCCCGCTCACCGCCGAGCTCAAGGACTTCGGCGAGTGCACGCCCGCCATGCTCCGTCACCGTCAGGAGGAGACGATCCGCCTGCTCGCCGACTACTGGGACATCCGATACGACGAGAACCACACGGATCTGACCCGTCAGACCGTGGACGTCCTGGCGAAGGACTCCCCCAAGCCGGCGCACAGCTCGCGGCGCGTGACCATCCGTCAGGTGGTGGCCGCGGGGCTGCTCATCCCCGGCGAGAAGCTCGTATGGGAGCGCCCGCGCAAGGGCGAACGCTGGTACGCCACCGTCACCGAGGACGGCAGGTTCCGTCTCGAGGACGGTTCGGAGCACGCCAGCCCGACGGCCGCCGCGAAGGCCGCCGCCGGAGGCCGGGCCAGCGGCGGTCTGGACGTGTGGAAGCGCGTCTCCGACGGCCGCGGGCTCGCGGACATCTGGAAGGAGTACCGTCGGCAGGCCGCCTGACGGCAGGTGACACGGCTGACGGCGGTGGCGGACGGTCGCCCTACGAACGATCGGTGGACGGTCTCCCGCATACGACGTGTACATGACGAGGGGCCTTGCATGACGATGGTTCGTCATGCAAGGCCCCTCGCGACGGACGGCCTGCGCCGCGCGGCGCGGGCTCCCGTCAGCGGCGCATGAGGTTCCTCAGCACGTACTGGAGGATGCCGCCGTTGCGGTAGTAGTCGGCCTCGCCGGGCGTGTCGATGCGCACGACCGCGTCGAATTCGGTGGTGGAGCCGTCCTTGTGCGTGGCGGTGACGTGGACGGTCTTCGGGGTGACGCCCTCGTTGAGCTTCTCGACGCCGGCGATGTCGTACGTCTCGGTGCCGTCGAGTCCCAGTGACGTGGTGGACTCGCCTTCGGGGAACTGGAGCGGCAGCACGCCCATGCCGATGAGGTTGGAGCGGTGGATGCGTTCGAAGCTCTCGGTGATGACGGCCTTCACGCCGAGCATCAGCGTGCCCTTCGCGGCCCAGTCACGCGAGGAGCCGGTGCCGTACTCCTTGCCGGCCAGGACCACGAGCGGCGTGCCCGCAGCCTTGTAGTTGCGCGAGGCGTCGAAGATCGTGGACGGCTCTCCGGTGGTGAAGTCATAGGTGAAGCCGCCGGGCGTCACCTCGTTGCCGGTGGAGGCGAGCAGGAGGTTGCGCAGGCGGATGTTGCCGAACGTGCCGCGCACCATGACCTCATGGTTGCCGCGGCGCGAACCGTAGGAGTTGAAGTTCCTCGGCTCCACGCCGCGCTCGGTCAGGTATTTGCCGGCCGGGCTGGACGCCTTGAACGCGCCAGCCGGGGAGATGTGGTCGGTGGTGACGGAGTCGCCGAGCAGGGCGAGCACGCGCGCGCCGTGGATGTCGGCGACCGGATCGGGCTCGGCCTTCATGCCGTCGAAGAACGTCTGGCGGCGCACGTACGTGGACTTCGGATCCCATGCGAACAGCTCGCCCTCGGGCACGTCGAGGCCCTTCCAGCGGTGGTCGCCCTCGAACACGGAGGCGTAGTCCTTGAGGAACATCTCACGACTGACGGTGCCGTTGACCACGGCGGCGACATCCGCGTTGGTGGGCCAGATGTCCTTGAGGTACACGTCATTGCCGTCCGTGTCCGTGCCGAGCGGCTGCGACTCGAAGTCGAAGTCCATCGTGCCGGCGAGTGCGTACGCGATGACGAGCGGCGGCGAGGCGAGGTAGTTCATCTTGACGTCCGGGCTGATGCGGCCCTCGAAGTTTCGGTTGCCGGACAGCACGGCGGTGACGGTCATGTCGTTGGCGTTGATGGCCTCGCTGATCTCGGGCAGCAGCGGGCCGGAGTTGCCGATGCAGGTGGCGCAGCCGAAGCCGACGAGCTGGTAGCCGAGCGCGTCGAGGTCGTCCTGGAGGCCGGCGGCCTTCAAGTAACCGGCGACGACCTGGGATCCGGGGGCGAGCGACGTCTTCACCCACGGCTTGGGTTTGAGGCCCTTCAGGTGCGCGTTGCGGGCGATGAGGCCGGCGGCGATCATCACGGACGGGTTGGACGTGTTCGTGCAGCTGGTGATGGAGGCGATGGCCACGTCGCCGTTGTCGAGATCGAAGTCGCCGCGGAAGTCGGTGGAGACGGGCACGGATTCGTGGACGGTCTTCTCGGTCTCGTAGGCGGGCAGCGTCTCCTCGAACGTCTTCTTCGCCTCGGACAGCTTGATACGGTCCTGCGGGCGCTTCGGACCGGCGATGGACGGCACGACGGAACCGAGGTCGAGCTCCATGTACTCGGAGTATTCGGGTTCGACGTAGTTCGGGTCCTTGGCGTCTCCCCACAGCTTGTTGGCCTTGGCGTACGCCTCGACGAGCGCGACCTGCTCCTCGGATCGGCCGGTCAGACGCAGGTAGTCGAGGGTGACGTCGTCGATGGGGAAGATGCCGCAGGTGGAGCCGAATTCGGGGCTCATGTTGCCGATGGTGGCGCGGTTGGCGAGCGGCACGGAGGCGATGCCCTCGCCGTAGAACTCGACGAACTTGCCGACGACGCCATGCTTGCGCAGCATGTCGGTGATGGTGAGGACCACGTCGGTGGCGGTCACGCCCTCGGGGATGGAGCCGGTGAGTTTGAAGCCGACGACGCGCGGCACGAGCATGGAGATCGGCTGACCGAGCATGGCGGCCTCGGCCTCGATGCCGCCGACGCCCCAGCCGAGCACGCCCAGGCCGTTCTCGGTGGTGGTGTGCGAATCGGTGCCGACGCAGGAGTCGAGGTAGGCGAGCTCGCGGCCCCGCTCCCCCGCCTTCGTCATGACGACCTTGGCGAGGTATTCGATGTTGACCTGATGGATGATGCCGGTCCCCGGCGGCACGACGCGGAAGTTGCGGAACGCCTGCTGGCCCCAGCGCAGGAACTGGTAGCGTTCGCCGTTGCGCCGGTATTCGATGTCCATGTTCTGCTCGACGGCGTCGGCCACGCCGTACTTGTCGATCTGCACGGAATGGTCGATGACCATGTCGGACTGGACCTGCGGGTTGATGACCTCCGGATCGCCGCCGAGGTCCTTGACGGCGTCGCGCATGGTGGCGAGGTCCACGATGCACGGCACGCCGGTGAAGTCCTGCATGACGACGCGGCTCGGCGTGAACTGAATCTCGTGGCTGGGTTGGGCGTTCGGATCCCAGCCGAGCAACGCCTTGACGTGTTCGTCGGTGATGTTGGCGCCGTCGATGTTGCGCACCAGGTTCTCGACGAGCACCTTGAGCGAGTACGGCAGGTGGTCGACGCCGTCGAGGTCGGCGATGTTGTAGTAGTCGAAATCCTTGCCGGCGGCATTGAGGGTCGCCAATTGGTCGTCACGTAGGGACATGCTTCCTCCGAATCATTGGACCGGCTGATGATGTCGCCGATTATCCACTCGAAATGGTACGGGAACGTAACCATGCCTCTGGCGTGTCGGCTTGAAACGTGAGACAATACGCCGCCCGCGCACACGGATGGGAGACCGGCGCGACGCGTCCGCGGTCATCGCCCTCCGCGGTCGCCGGGCGCGCGGCCGAGCAGTCCGGCGACCGCCGTACGCGACGCCCACGGCACCACGGCGAGGCAGATGACGAACACGACGACCGCGCCGGCGAGCGCGCTCAACGTCGGCGCGACGAGGGCGCCGGTGGGGACGACGAGCGCGAAGAACCGGGCCACGAACGGAATGAACATGCCGATGACGCCCGCCGCGGCGAACACGGCGACGAGCACACCCCGCCAGCTGTTGAGGGGACGGGCGACGCGGGCGAGCACGAACACGCCCATGACGAACAGGATGATCGCCTCGGTGGCGCGCAGCGAGGCGAGGTCCGCCGACGAACCGGCGACATCCCATCCCATGACGGACGGCAGGAACCATGCGGCGAACAGCACGGACAGCGCTGTGGCGATGCCGCCGGGCAGCGCGAAACGCACCACACGGCCGAGGAAGCCGGGGATGTATCGGCGCGTGTTGGGCGCGAGCGCGAGGATGAAGGCGGGCATGCCGATGGTGAGCGCGCCGATGTAGGTGATGTGGCGCGGCAGGTACGGGTACGGGATGGCCGTCAGGACCACGCCGAGCGAGATGAGCGCCGAATACACGGTCTTGACGAGGAACAGGCCGGCGACGCGCTCCATATTGGCCATGACCTGCCGTCCGCGGGCCACGACGTCGGGCAGGTGGGAGAACTTCGAATCGACGAGCACGACCTGCGCCACGGCCTTGGTGGCGGGCGCGGCGTTGCCCATCGCGATGCCGAGGTCCGCCTCCTTCAGGGCGAGCGCGTCGTTGACGCCGTCACCGGTCATCGCGACCGTGTAGCCGCGCACATGCAGCGCGTCGACGATGAGCTTCTTCTGATCGGGCAGGACGCGGCCGATGACGTCCACGTCCTCGAGGATGCGTCCGATCTCGGCCGGGTCGTCGGGAAGTTCGCGCGCGTCCATGCCGACGGGATCGCGGTCGCCGGTGAGACGGACCTTGCGGGCAATCGCCGTGACGGTGACGGGGTTGTCGCCGGAGATGACGCGGCATCGCACGCCCTGCTCGCGGAACCAGGCGAGCGTGGCGGCCGCGTCGGAGCGGATGCGTTCGGCGCACAGGACGAGGGCGACGGGCGTGGCGGAGGCGTCCAACGCGGGGTCGTCGGCATCGACGCCCACGCCGGGCGCATACGCGACGAGCAGCACACGGCCGCCGTCGGCGGCATGCGCGTTGGCCTGCGCGAGCACGGCCGCATGGTCGCCGCCGATTGCGGCGAGCAGCACCTCGGGTGCGCCCAGATACCACGTCCCGACCGCATCGCCGGCGGACGCATCATCGGACGCGGCGGCGACGTCCCGACGGGACGGCGCCGGCTTCACGACGGCGCTCCACTTGCGCGCGGAGGAGAACGGCACGCGCGAGACGACCTCGCCCGGCGCGTATCCCCGCTCCCCCAGGCCGTCGAGCACGGCGCGGCCGGTGGCGTTCGGCTGCGCCTCGTCGGCAAGGTCGTAGAGCGCCTGCATCGTCTCCCGTTCCTGGACCGACGCATCGCCGCCGTTCGCATCGTCGCCACCCAGCATGACCACGCGGTCGAACGCGATGCCGCCGTCGGTGATGGTGCCGGTCTTGTCGAGGTTGAGACAGTCGACGCGTGCCAGCGTCTCCACGGATTCAAGCTCCTGGACGAGCGTCTCGTGCCGGGCGAGACGCATCGCGGCGACCGCGAAGTTGAGCGAGGTGAGCAGCACGAGCCCCTCGGGGATCATGCCGACGACGCCGGCCACCGCGGAGACGACCGCCTGCCGCCACTGGCCGGTGGCGAGCGCCACCGACCATCCGCCCACTGTGTGGATCTGGGAGATGATGAGCAGCACGCACAACGGCACGACGAGGAACGTCATGACCTTGAGGATGGTGTTGATGCCCTTGTTGAGGTCGGAGACGGTCTTCTTGTACACCTTGGCCTTCGCGGTGAGCGTGGCCGCGTACGAGTGCGCGCCGACGGCGGTGACGCGTGCGAGCGCCGCGCCGGAGACGATGGTGGAACCGGAGTAGACGTCGTCGCCCTCGCGTTTGCGCACGGTGCGCGATTCGCCGGTGAGCATCGATTCGTCCGCCTCGAGCCCCCAGGAGCCGACGATCTCGGCGTCGGCGGGCACCTGTTCGCCGGCGCGCACCCACAGCAGGTCGTCCATGACGATGCCGTCGTGCGGTACGGTGACGTCGCGTCCGTCGCGTCGCACGAGATAGTCGGAGGCGACGAGGATGGAGAGCCGGTCAAGCGTACGTTTCGCCTTGAGCTCGGTGACGATGCCGATGCCGGTGTTGATGATGATGACGAAGCCGAAGACCGCGTCCCTCCACGATCCGGTGGCAAGCACAAGGATCATCGCCGCGAGGATGATGCCGTTGAACAGGGTGAACACGTTGGCGCGCACGATGTCCTTCACCGACCGCGACGTGGAGTCCTTCACCTTGTTGACGGCTCCGGCCGCGACGCGCGCCGCCACCTCGTCGGCGGCGAGGCCGGTCTCATCCACGTGCGGCATGACTGATGCGTATGCGTGCACGGCATCGCCGTCCGTCCTGTTGCCGTCGTTCCTGCCGTCCTTCGCGCCGGTCGCTGCAATCGCACTCATGCCTACTACCCTACCCCGTGCGCGGTTCCATGGAATGCTGCATAAAATGGTGGCGTCGGCGCCATCACGCGGAAAGCAGATGACATGTCCATCCCCACACAGACGGCATTGCCGGAGCCGTTGATGCATACCCAATCATGGTTAATGACATATTGCCCGTATACCCTCCAGAACGGATATAATCGCTGGGCGCTTTGGCGACTCGCCTTGGAAGGGCATCGCGAGGAAATCAGCGACCTGTTCAGGTACATCATCGCGCATGCATCATCCGCGTGCGACAGGGAATACGTGTGGTTCCTGCGCGGCATCTGTCGATTTGATTCCGGTTTGCTTGTCGAACTGTCCGAGGAGTGCTTCAGAGTACTTGACCGCCGTGCCGTCACCAACCCACATGGCCATCGGAGGAATCCCGCATTCGAACGGCTCCTCGTCGAAGAGATGATGTCCGACGACGTTCTCCGCTATATGCAATACGTCACGCAACCTTCATATGCGCTGCTGCGCGTCCTTGCGGTCAAGTATCGACGCGAGGCCGATGCCATCGCCTTACGCGGTCTGCCAAACGGTACCTTGGTTGGTCCTCGTATTCTCGCGGACAATAAGTCGGCATACAACCATATAGCATGGTGTACTTCATCGGTACGAACAACTGTTCAATCATGACGATGCAGCGGTCATAGCCCGACGGATATGTTCCCGATATCCTGACCGTCAACGTTTGCAGTCTGCCATCACTCGCTATATCGAATAGCTTTTTCTCTTCCAGCGCTCAGGACAAGCAGCCCTTGCCGGGCAACCGTGGAAGACGCGGCCCTTGCGTTGCCCGGCACCGCCCCGTGCCAGGTAACATCGCAGACCATCGGATTCGCGTTGTCCGACACCATTTCATGCCGGACAACGACGGAAGACGCTATTCCCTCGTTGCCCGGCATCGCCAAATCACGTCATACGGCATGATGAGGAGCAATCCGGGGCGCATCCAATGGCGTCCGGCCCCAATCGCCGGCCGGATAACCGCCCACAAGCCGGATTCCCGGGTTATCCGACACGGAAACCCCCTCAGGGACACACGAAACGGCGACCGGAAGGCACACCACGCCGTCGTATCGCCCGATATGTGTGCCGGACAACATCCGATTCCGGAATGCGGAGCCTATCCGGCGCCAGAGCACGCCGGACAACACGAATCCGCGCCTCCGCGCTGTTGTCCGGCACAGTATGCTGCCGGGCAACGGCAAAAGACCTGATTCTCCTGTTGTCCGGCACAATTCCCTGACGGGCAACAGGGGAATACACTGTTTCCTCGTTGTCCAGCACCATTTCATGCCGGACAACGCCGCGAACCATTCAATCCGCGTTGCCCGGTACCATCCGCGTCGGATGCCGGTGGCGTTTGGCACGGAACCGACGCCTGGAGCATGCTCAGCGTCGGGAGCGCGCCAAGAATGGCAGGGAGCCGATGCTGACGGGGCCTGAGCGTCGGGAGCATGCCAAGGACCGCATGGAAGCGACGCGTAGAGCACGCATGCCGTCGCCTCCGTACCACACGGAAACGACGGCAATGGCATACTGACGCCACGCCGGCTCCCCTATCCCCTACCGAACCGTGCTGACGGTGATCTCGCGGGCATGGGGTTCGTCGTTGAGGATGGTCATGGCGGCCTCGTCGATGGGCGTGGCGTCGGCGGCGCGGTCGTTGATGACGAGCGTGGCCGCGTAGAGCGTGGCGTCGGAGGGCGCGTGAACGGGCGAGAGCAGCGCGACGGGGATGCCGGCGTTCCGCGCATCCCGCAACGCGGAATCCCAGCCGTCCGCATCGGCCGTCACGTCGATGTCGGAGACGATGACGAGGCTTACGACGCGCGAGATCATGTCGCGCACGCCCTGTTGCGCCCGATGGGCCGCGTCGGCGGCATCGGCGGCGTCCTTGACGGACACGTACACGGCGTCGATGTCGGCGGCGGCGAACGCGTCCAGCACGGTCTTGTCGGCGGCGGCCGTGGACGAACCGACGACGCCGACCACCGCGTCGTCACGCACCGTGCCGATATGCGCGGTCGACGGCGTATGCCCCTGCGTGTCGCCGACGGCGGTGCCGTGCGGCACGCACGCGGCGAGCGACAGCACCGCCGCCATGCACGCGATCGACGCGCCGACGCGGGCCATCATCCGGGCCGCGGCGCGGCGCGGGCCGCGCATCATGCGCGCCGGCCCGGGCCGACGCCCCTCCGTCCCGATGGGCCGCGACGTCACGCGACGTCCCCTCCGCGGCGGAACAACGCGACCGTCTCGACGTGATGGGTCATCGGATAGATGTCGTAGGCGCGGATGTCGGCGAGCTCGTAGCCGAGCGGGACGAGCGTGCCCGTGTCGCGGGCGAGACTCGTCGGATCGCAGGCGATGTAGACGATGGCGCGCGGCCCGGCGGCGGCGATCTGACGGCACACCTTGGCGTGCGCGCCGGCGCGCGGCGGGTCGAGGACCACCACGTCCGGATGCGCGAAGTTGGCGGGCACGTGCGCGAGCGTGCGCGCGACGTCACCGCAGCGGGCGTCCACATCGCCCAGACCCAGGGCGCGCAGATTGCGCTGCTGGCTTCTCACGGCGGTGCGGCCGCCTTCGACGCTGAACACGCGCGCACGGTCGGCGGCGAGCGTGGCGAGCGGCAGTGTGAACAGGCCGGAGCCGGAGTAGAGGTCCCAGATGACGGCGGCGTCGGCGCCGTCGAGTTCGGCGCGCACGAGGTCGATGACGTGGTTCGCGAGGGCGACGGGCGCCTCGCGGTGCACCTGCCAGAAGCCGTTCGCGTCGACCTCGTACGTGAAGGTGATGCCGGACACGGTGACCTGTTCGGTGAGGGTCTGCGAGCCGTGCGTGAGCTCGCCGTCGACGAGGACGGCGTAATCGTCGGGCAGGGGCGCGCCGGCGCGCGGTTCGGGTACGGACAGGCGGATCTGCGCGCCGGGCGTGAAGCCGCCGTCCCACACGTGCGCGTCGTCGGCGACCTTGAGCAGGGTCTTCGTGGCGAGCGGCATCGTGTCGATGGGCACGCGCGTGTGGCTGCCGCGCCGGCGCATCGAGGGCCTGCCGTCGTCGTCGGCGATCATCTCGATGCGCGTGCGCCAGTGGAGGCCGTCGAGCGCCTCGTCGCCTTCGGCGCGTTCGATGGGCACGGTGACGTCGACATGGCCCAGTCGGCTCATCTGCTCGCTGACGGTGACGGCCTTCCATGTCAGCTGTCCGGGCAGGGAGACGTGGACGAGGTCCGCGCCGCCGACGCCGCCGCCCGTAGCGAGCGGTCCGGCGAGCGGCCATGCGGGGTCGACACGGTCCGGGCTCGCCTCGACGACTTCGACGACCTCGCCGGTCCAGAACCGTTCGTCGCGGTCGTGCGGCTCGTCGAGGACGATGCGCACGAGCTCGCCCGGCAGGGCGAAGCGGACGAAGACGACGCGCCCGTCGATGTGGGCCACGCAGCGGCCCTGGTCGGCGTACCGTTCGATGCGGACTTCAGCTTCCATACGTTCCTTACCTGTCTTGACCTGTCTGATGTGCCGGACCGTCCGTCCCGGCGGTGGTCTCGGCGTCCCCGGTGGGCCCGGCGGCCCCGGCGGCGTCCGCGTCCGCGGTCTCCGCGGCTTTGACGGCCGCCTTGTGGCGGTGCAGCGGCGTGGCGATGACGAGATAGCTCACCCAGATGGCCAACGCCCAGAACGGGATGCCCATGATGAGGCGGGTCACGCCGAGCGCGGCCACATGATCGGTGAGGTAGAGCGGCACCTGCACGGCGAGACGCAGCGCGAACAGGCCGAGCCACAATGCGGTGACGGCCGTGTAGGCGCGTCTGAGCGGAGCGTCGTCCATCCAGTCATGGAACCATGCGCCGAACCGTTCGGTGGGCAGCTGGCGGATGAATTCGATGACGAGTCCGAGCCCCGGCACGCGCGCGGCGAGCGAAACGGCCAGCAGCACCGCGTACACGCCGTTGGTGAGGAACCCGAACATGTAGTAGTTGCGCGCCTCATGGCTCTTCCACGCCCAGACGAGGCAGATGCCCACGGCGATGAGCCCGCTCAGCGCGCCCATGACGGACTGGCGTTGGACAAGACGGATGAGGACCTGCGCCACGGCCAGCGCGGCGGACACACCGATGGTGAGGTCGAGGTCGTTCGTCACCACGAACAGCACGACGAACACCACGCCGGGCAGCATCGATTCGACGACGCCGCGCGGCCCGCCGATCGCGTCGATGACGGAGAAGTCCTCGTCGCCGCCGGCCTGGGCGAGCGCGCCCAGGCCGGTGCGTTTCCTCGTTTCGGCCATGCGTCAGCGGACTTCGGAGAACATCGGGCCACGCGAGAGCGTGGTCTTCACCTGGGTCTCCTGGTCCTGGCTCAGCGGTCCCTTCGGGCGGGTGGGCACGTCCTTGAGGTACTCCTTGCCCTCGGCGGCGTCCTCCTGCTCGGCCGCGGCCTTGGCGGCCTTGCGCTCGGCGGGGGCGACGGGCGGGTGCATGGGGATGAGGTCGCGCGGGGCGAGCGGCTCCTCGCCGCGCTCGACGACGATGTCGGAGAAGAACCGGTTGAGCGCCTTGGTCTCCTCGGCGTCCGGGTCGGTGGCGGCCACGCCGGAGAAGATGCCGCGCAGCATCCAGCGGGGGCCGTCCACGCCGACGATGCGCGTGATGAGGGTGCGCCCGTTCTTCACTTCGACGGGCAGCGTGATCTCGGTGCCGAACACGCCGTCGGACGCGGAGGCCTTCGGGTTGGCTTCGAGGAAGTCCTCGCGCCAGTCCTCCCACAGACCGAGGGTCTTCGGCGCGGCGTACGCCTCGATCTCGAGGCTGGAACGCTTGTAGGTGATGGTCGAGCCGAGGATGGCGCGGGTGGCGCGGTTGGCCTTGATGCGCAGTTCGATGTGCTGCATGAACGGCAGGTAGTAGGCGCCCAGGTCGAGGTAGTCGTCGTAGTCGGGAACGTCCTCGTCGTCCACGTCCCAGGGACCGCGTTCCTCGCCGCGGCCCTCATAGGAGTCGCTGGCCTCGGGGAGCGCCTCGGCGGCGGTCTTCTCGGCGGTCTCGCTGTCCGCCCTGGCGGCGGCGTTGGCGGCTTCGGCGGCCTTGGCGTCCTCGTCCTCGACGGGCTCGGCCTTCCTGTCCGTCTTGTCCTTCTTCTTGCCGAATCCGAACAGTCCCATGGTTCCTCATTTCATGTCTTGCGGTTGCAACCTTGCCTAGCGTAGCACCCGTTCTTGCGTTTGGCTGGATGGCGCCGGTGGGCGGACCCGCCGGTCTCACACGTCGTAGGTGACGCTCAGCGGCGCGTGGTCGGACCATCTGAGGTCGTAGGAGGGGGCCTTGTCGATGACGAAGCCGCGCGCGGTCTCGGCGAGCTCGGGCGTGGCGAGCTGGTAGTCGATCCTCCACCCCACGTTGTTGTCGAAGGCGCGGCCGCGCTGGCTCCACCACGTGTACGGCCCTTGGATGTCGCCGGCGAGGTAGCGGGTCATGTCCACGAATTCGAGTTCGCCGAGCCATCGGTCCACGTAGGCGCGTTCGGCGGGCATGAAGCCGGCGTGCTTCTCGTTGGCCTTGGCATTCCTGATGTCGAGCGGCGTGTGCGCGATGTTGCAGTCGCCGCACACCACGGCCTGGCGCCCGCCGCGCGCCGCCTCGTCGCGCAGCTCCCCCATGCGTTCGCACATGGCGTCAAGGAAGCGGAACTTCTGCGCCATCTTCGTCTCGTCGTCGGCGTTGCCGGCATGCACGTACACGCACGCGACGGTGAGCGTGTAGCCCTGCGGCGTGACGACGTCCGACTCGATCCACCGGCCGGAGTCGACGTCCTCGTCCAGTCCGGGCAGGCCGTGCCTGGAGGCGACGACCTCGAGGTCGGTGAGGAGCCCGACGCCGGCGCGGCCCTTGACGCGGCACACCTCGTTGTCGCGGTTCAGCGCGTTCGGATCGGCCACCCGTCCTTCGGCCGCGTATTCGAAGGCGATGGAGGAGAAGATACGGTCGACGTCCGCCTGCGGTGCGCGGACCTCCTGCATGCACCACACGTCGGGCGTGTGGCGTTTCGCCCAGTCCGTCATGCCTTTGCGTTCGGCGGCGCGGATGCCGTTCATGTTCGAGGTGGTGATGGTGATCATGCGGCTCACTATACAACCTGCGAGACGCGAAAGGCTCCCCTTCCGGTGAACGGGAGGGGAGCCTGTGCCGTGGGCGTCGCGGAAACCGGCCGGCCGAGGCCGGTTGGTCGTGACCGGTCAGCCGGTGCCGGTCAGTCGAGGCCGAGCTGCAGCTTGCCGCCGGGGATCGCGTCGAGCAGGTCCCTGGTGTACTGCTGCTTCGGGTGGTTGAAGACCTCGTCGGTGGTGGCGTGCTCGACGAGCCTGCCGTGCTGCATGACGACCACCTCGTCGGCGATCTGGCGGACGACGGCGAGATCGTGGGTGATGAACAGGTAGCTCAGCCCCTTCTCGGCCTGGAGGTCGTTGAGGAGGTGGAGCACCTGGTCCTGCACGAGCACGTCGAGGGCGGAGACCGCCTCGTCGCACACGATGACGTCCGGGTTCAAGGCCATGGCTCGCGCGATGGCGATGCGCTGGCGCTGGCCGCCGGACAGCTCGTTCGGGTAGCGGGTCATCACGGATTCGGGCAGCTCCACCATGTCGAGCAGCTCGCGCACGCGCTTGGTGCGGCTCTTGGTGTCGCCGATGCCGTGGATGCGCAGCGGCTCCTCGATGGAGCGGTAGATGGAGTACATCGGGTCGAGCGAACCGTACGGGTTCTGGAAGACCGGCTGCACGTGGCGGCGGAACTCGAGGAGCTTGGCGCCCCTGAACGTGGAGATGTCCTGCCCCTCGTAGAACGCCTTGCCGGAGGTGGGCTCGAGGAGCTTCAGGACCATGTTCGCCACGGTGGACTTGCCGGAGCCGGATTCGCCCACGATGGCCAGCGTGGAGCCGCGCTTGACGGAGAAGGACACGTCGTCGACGGCCTTGAACATCTCCTTCTTGCGCGGGAGCTTGAACTCCTTGGTCAGATGGTCCACGACGATGATGTTCTCGCTCTTCTCGAGCTTGTCCTCGCCGACCACATGGTGTTCGAGCAGCGCGTCCGTGCTCTCGCCGCGCTCGTGCGCGGAGATGATGCGCTGGGAGGCCAGGGACGGGGCCGCGGCGACCAGGCGCTTGGTATACGGGTGCTGCGGGTGCTGGAGCACTTCGAGCGACGGGCCGGATTCGACGACCTGGCCCTTGTACATCACGACGATGTGCTGGGCGCGCTCGGCAGCGAGACCCAGGTCGTGGGTGATGAACAGCACGGCGGTGCCGAGCGAGTCGGTGAGCATGTGCAGGTGGTCGAGGATCTTCTTCTGCACGGTCACGTCGAGCGCGGAGGTCGGCTCGTCGGCGATGAGCAGATCGGGGCGGCACGCCAGACCGATGGCGATGAGCGCGCGCTGGCGCATGCCGCCGGAGAACTCGTGCGGGTACTGGCGGGCGCGGGTGGCCGCGTCGGGCAGACCGGCCTCGGAGAGCAGGCCCGCGATGCGGTCGTCCATGGTGGAGCCGGTGACGTGCGCCTTGGCGATGGCCCAGGCCTTGTCGTCGTTCACGCCGGCCTTGATGAGGTCGTCGGCGACGCGCCAGCGGGTCTCGGAACCCGGCACCCATTCGCTGGTGAAGCGGGCGACGGCCTTGTCGAAGGCCTCGCCGGTCACACCGGCCTCCGCGAGGGCGGCCTTGGCGGCGTCCATCAGGGCGGGCAGCTCGGCGGAGCCGATGAAGGTCTCGTCGTCGTTGCCCTTGAGCTCGACGTCCGCCTCCTCGCCGGCGAGGGCCTTGGCGAGGGCGGAGCGCTTCTCGTGGGCGACGTCCATGTTGTTGGCCTTGAGAGCCTCCTTGACCTGGGTGCCGATACGGTACACCGGGTTCAGGTTGCTCATCGGGTCCTGGGGTACGAGGCCCATCTTGTCGCCGCGCAGCTTGTCGAAGTCCTTGGGCTTGAGACCCGTGAGCTCCTGGCCGTCGAGCTTGATGGAGCCGCCGACCACGTGGCCGGTGCCGGGAAGGAGGCCGAGGACGGCCATGGCGGACGTGGACTTTCCGGAGCCGGATTCGCCCACGATGGCCACCCACTGTCCGGGGTAGACGGAGAACGAGGCGTTGCGCACGGCGTGCACGGCGCGCTTGTCGTCGGTGGTGAAGTCGATGGCGAGGTTCTTCACCTCGAGCAGCGGGCCGTTGGCCTTCTGCATCTCGACCAGCTTGGCGTCATTCGTGTTTTCCATGAGTTTTCCCTACCTCACTCTCAGGCCGTGCGGCTCTTCGGATCGAGGGCGTCCTTGACGGCGTCGCCCATCATGATGAAGCTCAGCACGGTGATGGCCAGAGCCATGGACGGGTAGAACAGCACCATCGGGTTGGTCATGAGGTTGACCTGGGCCTGGGAGATGTCGCCGCCCCAGCTGACGGTGGTGGTCGGCAGACCCACGCCGAGGAAGCTCAGCGTGGCCTCGGACACGATGAACGAGCCGAGGGACGTGGTGCCGATGACGATGATCGGGGCCAGCGCGTTCGGGATGATGTGGCTGAACAGGTTCCTCATCGGCGTGGAGCCGAGTGCGGTGGAGGCGGTGTTGAACTCGAGGTTCTTGGCCTCCATCACGGAGCCGCGGGCGATACGGGCCGTGGAGACCCAGCCGAACAGGGCGAGGACGAGCACGACCTTCCAGATGGAGCCGGAGGTGCGGAACATCTGCAGGACCACGATGGCGCCGAGCAGGAACGGGATGGAGTAGAAGATGTCGATGATGCGGCTCAGCAGCGCGTCGACCCAGCCGCCGAAGAAGCCGGCGACCGCGCCGATGAGCGTGCCGATGAGCACCACGATGATCGTGGTGAGCAGGCCCACGGACAGCGAGGTGCGTGTGCCGTACACGGTGCGGGCGAACACGTCGCAGCCCTGGAAGTCGTATCCGAACGGGTGGCCGGCCTCGGCGGGCTCGAGCGAGTTGTCGAGGTTGCAGTAGTTCGGGTCGGTCTTGGTGAGCACGCCCGGGAAGAGGGCCACGAAGACGATGAAGATGATGAGCAGCCCGGAGATGATGAACAGCGGGTTCTTGCGCAGCGTGCGCCACGCGTCGGCCCACATGCTGGCGGCCGGGGCGGATTCGTCGACCTTGTCGACGTCCTGGAGCGGGGTCTCGTCAATCGGCGCGACGTAGCGTTCCTGGCCGGGGAGGGTCTCGTACACGGTCTGGTTGTTGTCGGTCATGTCCTTGTCCTCCCGGTCACTCGTAACGGATGCGCGGGTCGAGGGCCGCGTACAGCATGTCGACGACGAGGTTGCAGATCACGAACACCAGCAGCAGGATCGTGACGATGGACACCACAAGGTTGCCTTCGCCCTTGAGGATCGACTGGTAGGTGAGGAAGCCGACTCCGTGGATGTTGAAGATCTGCTCGGTGATCATCGCGCCGCCCATGAGGGCGCCGAGATCCTGGCCGAGGTAGGTGACCACGGGGATCAGGGAGTTCCTGAGGACGTGGCGCAGCATCACGGAGCCGTTGGACATGCCCTTGGCGCGCGCGGTGCGCACGTAGTCCTCGGCGATGTTCGAGGAGACCTCGGAACGGGTGAGTCGGATGATGTACGCCATGGAGACGGAGCCCAGCACCATCGCGGGGAACAGCATCTCGCCGAACGTAGTGTCGGCGCTCACCGTCACGGGGATGAGGCTCCACTGCACGCCGAGGAAGTACTGGCCGGCGAAGCCGGTGACGAAGGTCGGCACGGAGATGAGCAGCAGCGAGACGATGAGGATGACCGAGTCGTACCACTTGCCCTTCTTGAGGCCGGAGATGATGCCGAACACGACGCCGAAGACCGCCTCGAACACGAACGCCATCAAAGCGAGCTTGATGGTGACCGGGAACGCGCGTCCGATCTCGGCGATGACCGGCTGCCCGGCGAAGGTCTGGCCGAAGTCCAGCGTGAACGCGTTCTTGAGGAACAGCAGGTACTGGATGATGAACGGCTTGTCGAGGTTGTATTCGGCGCGGATCTGGGCGGCGACGGCTTCGTTGACCGGCTTGTCACCGAACATCGCCTTGACCGGGTCACCGGGCAGGGCGAAGACGAGGGCATAGACCAGCAGCGTCGCACCGAGAACCACGGGGATCATCTGCAGAATGCGGCGCAGAAGATATTTGCCCATCGGTTTCTCCTTGAATCTACGGACCTTCGGGGGCGTCGCCGCACGCGCACGCGTGCGACGTGGGCGCCCCTGCCGGTCGCTAAGTACCCCGTAAGTTTACCCCACGGGTTGACACCAATGTTTCACGAAGGTGAATCACGGCTGAAAACCGGGGTTCTCCGAGGTCCGTCCCTCCACGGCGCCCATGCGTGCGCGCCGCCCCGCATATGGACGGGAAATACAAGGAAGGGGCGGAACCCTTGACGGGTTCCGCCCCTTCCGAGATGCTTTCCGATGACGGGAATGCGATTAGGCGAGCGTCAGGCTCACTTGGTCAGCTCCTCGTAGACCGGCAGGTTCTGCCAGTTCATCTCGAAGCCCTTGACGCCGGTGCTCGCGACGCCGACGGCGTTGGAGTAGTACAGCGGGATGGCCGGCAGCTGCTCGAGGAGGATCTCCTGGGACTGCTGGTAGATCTTGTTGGCGGCGTCGGTGGACTGGGCGGCGTAGGCCTCGTCCATCAGCTTGTCGAAGTCGGCGTTCTTGTAGTCGCCGTCGTTGGAGCCGTTGCCGTCGGCGGCCTTGGAGGAGTACAGCTGGAACAGGTAGTTCTCGGCGGACGGGTAATCCGGCTGCCAGCCGGTGCGGAAGGCGCCCTTGATCTGGCGGTTGGTGACCGCGTCACGGAACTCCTGGAAGGTCGGCATCGGGTTGGTGGCCGCGTCGATGCCCAGGTTGTTCTTGAGCTGGTTGACGATGGCGTCGTAGATCGGCTTGGCGCCGCCGTCGGCGTTGTAGGCGAAGGTCAGCTGGCCGTCGTACTTGGAGATGGCGTCGGCCTTGGCCCACAGCTCCTTGGCCTTGGAGGCGTTGAACTTCAGGTTGTCGACGCCCTTGAGGGAGTCGGAGTAGCCCGGGGTGAGCGGGGAGGTGAAGTCCTTGGCCGGGGTGGCGATGCCGCCGAGGACCTTGTCGGTCAGCTGCTCGCGGTTGATGGCCATGGAGATGGCCTGGCGGCGGAGCTGGCCTTCCTCGGTGTTGGTCTGGAAGTGCTCGAGGTTGGACGGGATGGTGAAGGTCTGGGAGACGGAGCCGGCCTTGTTGTAGGCCTGGACCTTCGGATCCTTCTGGAAGGTCTTGGTGGCGGAGGCCGGGACGGACTCCATCACGTCGAGGTTGCCGGCCTGGATGTCGGCGTAGGCGGCCTTGTCGTCGGTGTAGATCTTGAAGGTCACGCCGTCGTTCTTCGGCACGTCGTTGCCCTTGTAGTCAGCGTTCTTGACGAGGTCGATCTCCTTGTTGTGGTCCCACTTGGAGAACTTGTACGGGCCGTTGCCGACCGGGGCCTGGCCGAAGGCCTTCGGGTCCTTGTAGAAGGATTCCGGCAGCGGGGCGAACGCCAGGTAGCCGACCTTGATCGGGAAGGTGGCGTCGGGCTGGTTCATGTCGACGGTGAAGGTCTTGTCGTCCACGACCTTGAGGCCGGAGAGCTGCTCGTCACCCTTGAGGCCGTCCTTCTGCAGATCGTCGAAGCCGGCGATGGTGGAGAAGAAGGAGGAGCACTTCTGGGCGTTCTTCGCGTTGGCGACGTAGCTCCAGGCCTTGGTGAAGGACTCGGCGGTGACCGGCGTGCCGTCGGTGAACTTCCAGCCGTCCTTGAGCTTGATGGTGTACTGGGTGGCGTCGTCGTTCGGGGTGATGGACTCGGCCACTTCGTTGGAGGCGTTGCCCTTGGCGTCGAAGGAGACGAGGCGGGCGAACAGCAGGTCGCCCGGCTTGCCGCCGCCGGTCTCGTTGGTGTTGCCCGGGATGAGCGGGTTCTGCGGTTCGGAGGCGTACGCGGTGATGATGTTGCCCGAGGCCGCGTCCTTGGAGGCGCTGCCGGTCGAGCCGCAGCCGCCGAGCATGGTCGCGACGGCGCACACGGCCGCGGCGATCGCGAAGGCTTGCTTCTTCATATTTCTTGTTTCTCCTATTCATCTGCCCGCGGGGTTCGGCCGCGGGACGGGACTCGCACCCGCATTGCGGACACTGTCCGCTGAGGAACGAAAAAGAGGTTCGGTGCCGGCGTGGCCGTCAGCACCTCACCCCCTCGTTGACCGCGTCCCATTGTGACGCAGATTGGAGACAGCACGTTACCGAATTGTGGACGTTACGTGAATACCGGCGGGTGCGACGGCATCCGACGGACGCGACCGGAGCACCGGGGACGGCCTTGCCCACCCGAATCCTCCCGGGGTGCGCGACAAGCCGTCGCCACCTGGCGACACGGCGCCGATTCATACCGCAACCGCCTTGCGGACACATGGTCATGCCCTGGGAAACGCTTGGGAATAGCGGGATTTGAGCTGGTCGATGGAGACGTGCGTATACCGCTGCGTGGTCTTGAGCGAGGAGTGTCCGAGCAGCTCCTGCACCTCGCGCAGATCGGCCCCGCCGTCGAGCATGTGGGTGGCCGCGGAATGTCTCAGCGCATGGGGTCCAATATCTGGAACGCCCGCGCGTTCCGCCTGCCTGTGCACCACCCTGCGGGCCACACGCTGGTCGAGCCTCCCTCCCCTGGCCCCGAGGAACAGCGCGTCCCCGGAGGGACGGCCGGCGAGCGCCGGGCGTCCCTCCTCCGCCCACCGTTCCAGGGCCCGGCAGGCCGGCGCGCCGAACGGCACCACGCGCTGCTTGTTCCCCTTGCCGGTGACCTTCACCGTGTGCGACGACCAGTCGACGTCACCCACGCCGAGCCCGACGAGTTCGCCGACGCGCATGCCGGTGGCGTACAGCAGTTCGAGAATCGCCGCGTCGCGCAGGCGCAGCGCCCGCGCCTCCCGCGTCTCCCCCTCGTCGCCGCGGCCGCGGGACGATTCCGGTCCGTCGGCTTCGGATTCGGTCTCGTCCATGAGCTCGCCCGCCTGGCGTTCGGTGAGCACGACGGGCAGCGCGTTGCCGGTCTTCGGCGTCATGATCGAGGCGGCCGGGTCGACGGCGACGACGCCGTGGGCGGCGGCCCAGTCGAAGAACCGGCGCACGGCCACGGTCATGCGCGCCATGCTCGAACGGGCGTGCGAACCGGTCTCGGCCGCCATCCATCCGCGCAGGTCGTCCTCGGTCACCTCATGCAGGTCGGCCGTGCCGCGGGATTCGAGGAAACGCAGACAGGAGTCGACGTCCGTGCGGTAGGCGCGGACCGTGTTGTCGGAAAGCCCCCGGTTCGCCTTGAGGAACGCGAGGAACGCCTCCAACTCGTCGTCGAACCGCATGCCGTCCCCTTCTCTCCCGATGCCGTGTTCCATTAGACTATAACCGTTCGCAACATCGGGGAAGAGGCATTATGGCACGGCATTCGGCCAAGGCGGCCAAGACGGCGCGCACGCGCGAAGGCGGGGAGGATGACGGCGTCGTGGCGCGCGCCGTCGACCTGACGAAGACGTACGGGGATGGCGAATCGCGCGTCACGGCGCTCGACCATGTGGACGTGGCGTTCGATCGCGGCGAGATGACCGCCATCATGGGCCCGTCCGGTTCGGGCAAATCCACGCTCATGCACCTGATGGCCGGCCTCGACCGTCCCACCTCCGGCAGGGTGGTCGTCGAGGGGCTCGAGGTGTCGTCGATGAACCAGCGGCAGCTGACGAAGCTCCGGCGCGAGCGGATCGGCTTCATCTTCCAGTCGTTCAACCTGGTGCCCACGCTCACCGCGGAGGAGAACATCCTCCTGCCGCTGCAGATCGCGAGGCGGCCGATCGACCGCGCGTGGTTCGACAGGGTCGTCGACGTGACGGGACTGCGCTCCCGTCTCACGCACCGGCCGAGCCAGCTGTCCGGCGGCCAGCAGCAGCGCGTCGCGTGCGCGCGCGCCATCATGGCGCGGCCTTCGGTGATCTTCGCCGATGAACCGACCGGCAACCTCGACTCCCGTTCCAGCCGGGAGGTGCTCGGCTTCCTCAAGGATTCGGTGCGCGACTACGGCCAGACCATCGTGATGGTCACGCACGACCCACGCGCCGCCAGCTACGCGGACCGCGTGCTCGTGCTCGCCGACGGGCGCATCACCCGCGACCTCAGGCATCCGGACTACGAGGAGATCCTCGAGGTGTTCGCCAGCGAAGGCGACGAGGACGCGGCGACGGACGCCCGCGGGACGGGGCGCGACGCATGATCCGCATCGGCCTGCGCGACGCCCGCGCGCACTTCCCACGGTTCCTGATGTCGATCGTCGCGATCGCGCTCGGCGTGTCCTTCGTGATCGGCTCGTTCTGCTTCCGCGCGATGATGAACGACCAGGTCGACCGCATGCTCGGCTCGAACACCGACCACGACGTGTACGTGCGCGGCGTGACGGAACGGAAGGACGACGCGTCGGGCGCATCCTCCGGCACGTCGTCCTCCGGCTCCTCCCTGAAGACCTACAACGACGTCGACGTCTCGCTCGTGGACGACGTCGCGAAGGTGGACGGCGTGGCCAAGGCGGAGGTCACGTATGCGGTGTCCGGCTCGCTGGTGCTCGTCGCCAAGGACGGCAACGCGGTCTCCACGATGGGCTCGCCGACGATGGGCATCGGACTCGCGAAGGGCACGTGGCGCTCCGCGCATCTCACGCACGGCCGCTGGGCCCGGGACGAGGGCGAGGTCGCCCTGCACGCGTTCGCCGCCGAATCCGCACGGCTCAAGGTCGGCGACGTGACGAAGCTCGTCACTCCCTCCGGCCCGAAGGACGTGAAGGTCGTCGGCGTGTTCGACACCGACTCCTCGCAGGCGGGCGCGATCATCATCGGTCTGGCGCCCTCGGTCGCCAAGTCGCTCCAGCAGGAACAGACCGGCGAGACCGGCGTCACGCAGTACATCGGCGTGTACGGCTCCGGCAATGGGGGCGCGCCGCTGACGGACGCGCAGCAGCGCGAACTCGCCGCACGCGTGCGGCGCGCCCTGCCCAGGGGCTCCAAGGCGACCGCGATCACCGGCGACCGGCTGCGCGACGAGTACGCGCAGGCCATCAAGGACCAGCTCGGCTTCATCCAGCCGCTCATCCTCATCTTCGCGGTGATCGCGCTGTTCGTCGGCTCGTTCATCATCGCGAACACGTTCTCGATGATCGTGCGCGAATCGATGCGCGGCTATGCGCTGCTGCGCTCGGTGGGCGCCTCCCCCGCGCAGGTGTTCTCCACGGTGATTGTCCAGGCGCTGCTGCTGGGCGTCGTCGGTTCGGCGGCGGGCATCGGGCTCGGCTGGGGCATGGTGAAGGCCATAGTCGCCGGGCTCGCGCGGATGGGCACGCCGATGGACGGCGCCGTGGCGCCGGGCGCGGCGGACATGCTGGCCGGCGTGGCCGTCGGCGTGCTGGTGACGCTCGCCGGGGCGTCGCTGCCCGCCCGCCGTGCGGCGACGGCCCCGCCGATCCAGGCGATGAACGAGACCGTGAACCCGGAGCGGTCCGTGGTGCCCCGCGGCGTGCTCGGCGCCGTGATGATCGTGCTCGGCGCGGCCTCATGGGCATTCTGTCTGGCGATCGCCGCGGCCGGCGACGGCGGGGAGCCGACGCACGTCGCGTTCCTCGACGACCTCGCCGCCAGGCTCGGCGCCGGATGGCCGCTCGGCGTGGGCGCAGGCCTCGTCGTGGTCGGCGTGATCGTGCTCGCCCCGACGCTGGTGGGACCGTCCGGAACCGTACTCGGCTGGTTGCCGTCGCATGTGTTCCCGGTGACGGGCCGTCTTGCCGCACGCAACCTCGCCCGTCAGAAGCGGCGCACCGCGAACACGGCGGCGGCGCTGTTCGTCGGCGTCGCCATCGTGAGCTGCCTCGGCGTGGTCGCCTCGTCGGCGAAGACGTCGGTGGCCGGCATCGTCGACACCGGCCTGAAATCCGATTTCACGGCGATGTCCGCGTCCTCCGGCCGCATCCCGGACGACGCGGTCGCGGCGATCGACAAGACGCGCGGCGTGGCGTCGGTCTCGAGGAGCCGCATGCTGCTGGGCGTCACCTACGGTTCGGGCGACGACGCGGCGCAGGCGATGACGTTCGCCGAGCAGCCGTCCCTGTTCTCGAAGGTGTTCGCGCCGGTCGAGAACTCGGGCGACGCGGACCGCGCCCTGAAGGACGGCGAGCTCGTCGTCGGCCTCACGGTGGCGAAGGACAACGGCTGGAAGGTCGGCGACACGGTGCGGGTCAACGGCAGACGCGTCGTCGTCGACGAGGAGGCGACCGCCAAGGCGCAGGCCGACTATCAGACGCAGGTGCAGGACAAGGTGACCGGTCTCGAGACGGAGGCGCGGCGCCTCGCGGCCGCCGGCGACGCGGCGGGCGCGCAGGCCAAGGCGGACGAGGCGCAGCGGGTCGCGGACGAGGCGCGGGACGTCGACCCGTCCACGCTGGTGAGGACGAAGACCGAGACGACGCACCGGAGGATGCGGATCGGCGCGGTCATCGAGAACTCGGTGTACCGCTCGATGGTGCTGATGAACGACAAGGCGGCGGAGAAGCTCGCCGACGATTCGACGATGTTCACGATCATGCTGTTCATCAACATGCGGCGCGGCGCGGACGCGGACGCGGTGAAGAAGCGCCTCGTCAAAGCGGTCAAGCCGTTCTATGTGATCACCGTGCAGGACCGGAACGAATTCAAATCGTCGATGGGCTCGATGGTCGACCAGGTCCTCATCATCCTGTATGCACTGCTCGCGCTGTCGATCGTCATCGCCGTGTTCGGCATCGTGAACACGCTGGCGTTGAGCGTGTCGGAGCGTACGAGGGAGATCGGCCTGCTGCGCGCGATCGGCACGTCGCGCGGGCAGGTGCGCGGCATGCTCGCCATCGAGGCGTCGCTCATCGCCGTGCTGGGCACGCTGCTGGGCGTCGTCATGGGCGTGGCGGCCGGCGCCGTCATCCAACGCGTCTACGCGGCGAACGGGTTGGAGCGGCTCTCCGTGCCGTGGGACCAGCTCGGCGTGTTCCTCGCCGCGTCGGTGCTGGTGGGCGTGGTGGCCGCGCTGCCGCCCGCGCGCCGTGCGCTCAAGGTGCCCGTGCTGGACGCGGTGGACGCCGATTGAGATGCGTCTTCCGCCCCGTGCGGCGACGGTGTACACTGGACGACTGTCTTTGGGAGCCCCGGCATCACGCCGGGGCTCCCCGCGTTTCCGGGCGAAACGGGAATGGTAGTGAGAAACGGTCTCATTTCGTGGGGCCGTGTCCGCCGCCTCGCCGTCCGCCCGTGTTCTACGGCCGCGCGAGGCGGCGGAGGAGTGTGGTCCGATGGCGCATGTGCATGGACAGGACGGGAAGGCCCTGAAGACCGGGACGGACGGCGGCGCGGCGGGCGACGCGGCGGCGCATCAGCATCGTCTCGCGGCCACGCTGGCGGTGACCGCCACCGTGTTCCTGGTGGAGGTGGTGACGGCCGCGTTGACCGGCTCGCTGGCCCTGTTCGTGGACGCGGGCCATATGCTCACGGACATGTCGGTGCTGACGGCCTCGACGGTGACGGCGGCGCTGATGCGGCGGCGTCCGAACAGCACGCGCACCTGGGGGTGGGCGCGCCTCGAGGTGCTGACGGCGACCGGAGGCGCGGTCATGCTGTTCATGGTGGGCGTGTACGCGCTGTACGAGGCGGCGATGCGTCTGTTCGGCATGGCGTCGGACGAGATTTCGGACGTGCGGCTGCTGCTGTTCGTAGGTCTGCTCGGCCTGGCGGCGAACGTGGTCTCCATGCTGATCCTGGCGGCGCGGCGCGGCGACAACATGAACATGCGCGCCGCGTTCCTCGAGGTGCTCAACGACGCGTTGGGCTCGGTGGCCGTGGTGACGTCCGCGGCGGTGATGCTGTGCACCGGCTGGGACCGGTTCGACGCGGTGGCCGGCGCGGCGATCGCGCTGCTCATGATCCCACGCGCGGCGAAGCTGCTGCACGGCGCGGTGCGCGTGCTGCTGGAGGAGACGCCGGAGGGGCTGGACCTGGACCTGGTGCGCACGCATCTGGAGCAGGTGCCGCACGTGGTGGCGGTGCATGACCTGCACGCGAGCACGGTCTCGACGGGCATGCCGATCCTCACCGCGCATGTGGTGGTGGAGCGCGGGATGACGCTGGATCAGGCGGCCGTGGTGCTGCGGCGGCTGCAGGACTGCCTGCGCGGGCATTTCCCCGTCTCGGTGCCGCACACCACGTTCCAGCTGGAGCCGGAGGGGTACCACTCCCCCTCCGATGCCGAGATGCACCCGGACGACGCGCGCTGAACCGGGAAGGCGCCGGAAACGGCGAAAGCCCCCGGCCGAGGGCCGGAGGCTTTCGCATATCCCGTCATGCGATAGAACGGATGCCGCGCGCCTGGCGCGGCCGCCGTCTCATCAGAAGCCGAACTGGGCGGCGGTCTCCTTCAGCGTCTCCGCGGAGCGCTTGAGGGCCGCGAGCTCCTTGTCGGAGACCGGGGTGTTGATGGCGGTGTTGACGCCGGAACGGTTGATGAGGGTCGGGACGGACATGCACACGTCGGAGATGCCGTGGAAGTCCTTGAGCATGGAGGACACCGGCAGGATGCGGTTGGAGTCCTTGAGGACGGCCTCGATGATGTCGACGCCGGACATGCCGATGGCGTAGTTGGTCGCGCCCTTGCCGTTGATGATCTTGTAGGCGGCGTTCTTGACGTCCTGGTGGATCTGCTCGCGGGTGTCGGCGTCGAGCGGCTCGTGGCCCGGCAGCGGGGTCCAGTCGAGCATGGGGACGCCGCCGATGGTGGCGGAGGTCCACAGCGGGACCTCGGAGTCGCCGTGCTCGCCGGCGATGTAGGCGTGGACGTTCTTGACGTTGACGCCGGTCTGCTGGGCGATGAGGAAGCGCAGACGGGCGGAGTCGAGGTTGGTGCCGGAGCCGAAGACCTGGTGCTCGGGCAGGCCGGAGATCTTCTGGGCCACGTGGGTGGCGATGTCGACCGGGTTGGTGATGAGCATGTAGATGGCGTTCGGGGCGACCTTGACCAGGTTCGGGATGATGGCCTGGAGGATCTTGACGGTGGCGCCGACGAGCTCGAGGCGGGACTGGCCCGGCTTCTGGCGCGGACCGGCGGTGATGACGACCATGTCGGCGTCGCGGCAGATCTCGGGATCGTCGGAGCCGTCGATGGAGACGGTCGGGTAGAAGCTGGAGCCGTGCTGCATGTCGAGCACCTCGGCCTCGACGCGTTCCTTGGCGATGTCCTCGAGCACGATCTCACGGGCGATGCCGCGCTGGGCGGCGGCGAAGGCCAGCGTGGAGCCGACGGCGCCGGCACCGATGACAGCAAGCTTCGTGGGCTTGGTAACCAGGGTTTCAGCCATGATTCATGAACCTCTCTTCGAGTGGACGCCCCGGTTCCTCGCCGGGGACATCATTCAACCAACAGTGACCAATGTACTCCCACAACCTGACCACGGCAACATGGGCGCAGCGCCTAAACCATTGCGGCCATTGGGTTGTTATCGCTCACAATCACCGCGTCGCCAAAGTGTGACCAACCTCACACCCCGATCCGCGGGCGGATGCGGGAAGCGGTCCGCCGCCCCCATGCTCAGCCGATGGCCTCGTCCACGACGGCCGCGGCGAGACGGGCGTCGACGTCGGCCACCAGCCACACGCCGTCGTCGCGCCATTCGATCGTGCCGACGTTCCCGTACTCGCGCACACGGGACAGCAGCGAGCCGGCCGCGTACGGCAGCAGCGCCTCCACATGCACGCCCGGCACCGGCAGCAGCGCCTCCACGGCGCCGCGCAGCCCGTCCACGCCCTCGCCCGAGTAGGCGGATACGAGATGCGCGTCCGGTTCGAGCGCGGCGAGGCGCCGCAGCGTGGCGTCGTCGCACAGGTCGGTCTTGTTGAACGCGAGGATGCGCGGGATCGACTCGGCGCCGCGGATGTCGGCGAGCACCTCGTTGACCGCGTCGATCTGGGAGAACGGGTCCGGATGCGAGGCGTCGACGACGTGCAGGATGACGTCCGCCTCGGCCACCTCCTCCAGCGTGGATTTGAACGCCTCGACGAGCTGGGTGGGCAGCCTGCGCACGAAGCCGACGGTGTCGACGTACGCGTAGAGACGCCCGTCGTGCGCCTTGGCGCGGCGCACGGCCGTGTCGAGCGTGGCGAACAGCGCGTTCTCGACGAGCTCCGCCGATCCGGTGAGACGGTTGGTGAGCGACGACTTGCCCGCGTTCGTGTAGCCGACGACGGCGATGGTGGGCAGGCCGTACCGGCGGCGCGAGCCGCGCTTGACCTCGCGTGCCGGCGCCATCTCGCGGATCTGGCGCTTGAGGCGGGCGATGCGCGTACGGATGACGCGGCGGTCCATCTCGATCTTCGTCTCACCCGGGCCGCGCGAGCCGATGCCGCCGGCCTGGCCCGCGGCCTGACCGCCGGCCTGACGGGACAGGGACCCGCCCCAGCCGCGCAGCCTCGGCAGCATGTACTCGAGCTGCGCCAGCTCCACCTGCGCCTTGCCCTCACGACTGGTGGCGTGCTGGGCGAAGATGTCGAGGATGACGGCGGTGCGGTCGACGACCTTCACCTTGGCCGCATCCTCCAGTCCACGACGCTGGCTCGGCGGCAGGTCGTCGTCGACGACGATGGTGTCCGCCTCCTCGCGGGCCACGATGTCGGCGATCTCGCGCGCCTTACCGGAGCCCACGTACGTGGCGGCGTCCGGCTTGAGGCGATGCTGGAGCAGGCCGTCGCACACCTCGGCGCCGGCGGTCTCGGCGAGCGCCGCGAGCTCGCGCAGCGACTCCTCCGCCTTGGCCTGCGTGGTGACGGCCGAGGACCATACGCCCACGAGCACGACGCGTTCGAGACGCACCTTGCGGTATTCGACCTCGGTGACGTCCTTGAGTTCACCGAGACCCGCGACGTGCTTCAACTGGTTGCGCGACTCACGCTCCTGCCACGCCTCGTCATGCCGCTCGACGCTCCGCTCCCTGTCGCCCTGGTCGAGCAGGACGTCGGACGATTCGGCGAGCACGCCGCCGTCCATCGACGTCATCCCTTCGCTGGACTCCCCCATGGTTTCGGCGTTGCGGGTCAAAGGCACTCCCATTCCTCACTGTGCGTCGCTGTGCGCGGTTCGATTGACGTTCCTTATTATCATCATTGAGGTGACATGGCCGCCCGGCCGTGCACGGCGAAGGACGACGAACGGCGGGAGGCCCATCATGGCGGAACAGTATTTCTCCGCGGAACCATCATCGAAGGACGTGCGCCGCACGCTGCACGTCACGCTGCGCGGGCACGACGCGGACATGGAGACGTCCAACGGCGTGTTCTCCGGATCGCGCCTGGACCTAGGCACGTCGGTGCTGCTCCGTCACGCACCCGAACCCCCGGAGACGGGCACGGCGCTCGACATCGGCTGCGGCTGGGGGCCCATCGCCCTCGCGCTCGCGCTCGAGGCCCCCGGACTGGACGTGTGGGCGGTGGACGTCAACGAGCGGGCGTTGGAGCTCACCGCGGGGAACACGCGCCGCAACGGCGCCGCGAACGTGCATGTGACCGCGACCGACGCGCAGGGCGCGCCGCTCGCCGACCAGCCCGGCGGCGCATGCGAGGCGATGCCCGCGGACCTGACGTTCGACGTGATCTGGTCCAACCCGCCGATCCGCATCGGCAAGGAGGCGCTGCACACGCTGCTCATGACGTGGCTGCCGCGCCTGAGGACGGGCGGCGCGGCCTATCTGGTGGTCCAGCGGAACCTCGGCTCCGATTCGCTCATCCCCTGGCTGGCGGACGCGCTCGGCGAGGGGTTCGAGGTCTCCAAGTACGCAAGCTCCAAGGGCTTCCGTATCATTGAGGTTTTGCGAAATAACCAGTAATGTCCAGGCGGGCGGAGGGCCCGCCACAGCCCCGGCGCCGGATGACGGACAGGGGCGGGAAGTCAAGGGAATGCGTTTCGAATATCCGTCCGAACTGCCGGTCTCCGCCGCGCGCGACGACATCGCGCGGGCCGTCCGTTCCTCGCAGGTGGTGATCGTCTCCGGACAGACCGGTTCGGGCAAGACCACGCAGCTGCCGAAGATCCTGCTCGAGATCGGCCGCGGCACGCACGGCCGGCAGATCGTGCACACGCAGCCGCGGCGCATCGCGGCGCGCACGGTGGCCGAACGCATCGCCTCCGAGATGGGCGTGCAACTCGGCGACGAGATCGGCTATCAGGTGCGGTTCACCGACGAAAGCTCGCCAAACACCCGCCTACGGGTGGTGACGGACGGCATCCTGCTCGCCCAGATCCAGCGCGACCCGCAGCTGAGCCGCTACGACACCATCATCATCGACGAGGCGCACGAACGCAGCCTCAACATCGACTTCCTGCTCGGATACCTGACGGCGCTGCTGCCGAGGCGCCGAGACCTGAAGCTCGTCATCACCTCCGCCACCATCGATTCGGAGAAGTTCCAGCGGCATTTCGAGGACGCGCTGCACGAGAAGGTGCCGGTCATCGAGGTGTCCGGCCGCACCTATCCGGTGCAGGTCGTCTACGAGCCGCTCGGCACCGCCCCCGCGCTCATGCGCGAGGTGCCGGGCTTCGCGACGGGCGCCCGCCCCGGCGACGCCGGCTACGAGGAGCTGGCGAACGCGATCGCCGACGACGGCTCCGACGGGCCGCGCGGCCGCGGATCCAACCGCAACGCGTCCTACGAGGAGGACGCGATCACCGACATGCCGACGGCCGTGGCGCGCGCCTGCGCCGAGCTCGTCATCCACTCCTCGCACGAACGGGGCCCGCGCGACATCCTCGTGTTCGCCTCGGGCGAACGCGACATCCACGAGTTCGAGGCGGCGCTGCGGCACCATTACGGCCCGCGCGTCGACGACATGCGCCGGCCCGACGCTATCGAGATCATGCCGCTGTTCGCCCGCCTGTCCGCCGCGGACCAGCACAAGGTGTTCGAATCGCATACGCACCAGCGCATCGTCATCGCCACGAACGTGGCCGAAACGTCGCTGACCGTGCCGGGCATCCGCTACGTGGTGGACCCGGGCAACGCGCGCATCTCCCGCTATTCGAAGACCGCGAAGGTGCAGCGGCTTCCCATCGAACCGATCAGCCAGGCGAGCGCCGACCAGAGAAGCGGCCGATGCGGCCGCGTGGCGGACGGCATCGCGATCCGCCTGTACTCGCGCGAGGACTACGAGACGCGCCCCCGCTTCACCGAGCCGGAGATCCTCCGCACCTCGCTGGGCGCGGTGGTCCTCCACATGCTCTCCGTGGGCGTGGCCCGCACCGCCGAGGACGTGACGCACTTCGGCTTCATCGACCCGCCGGACATGAAGGCCGTCTCCGACGGCTTCAACGAGCTCACCGAGCTCAAGGCCGTGGCCCGTCATCGCGGCGAGGTGACCCTCACGCACATCGGACGGCAGCTCGCGCGCATCCCCATCGACGTGCGCCTCGGCCGCATGGTCATCGAGGCGGCGCGGACCGCGTCGCCGAACACGCTGGCCGCGGTCCTGGTCGTCGTCGCATTCCTGAGCCTGCAGGACCCGCGCGAACGCCCGGACGACAAGCGCGAGGAGGCGGACCGCATCCACAACCGCTACGCCGACCAGACCAGCGACTACCTGACGGCCCTGAACATCTGGGACCGCGTGTTCCAGGCGGACGGCGAGCCGAGCAACAACGCGCTGCGCCGCACCTGCAAGACCGAGTACTTCAGCTGGCTCAGGATGCGCCAGTGGAAGGACCTCGTCGCGCAGCTGAGGCAGATGTGCCGCGAGATGAAGTTCAAGGTGGGCGACCCGCTGCCCTCCACGCGCGCCGGATTGGAGATCCGCCAGCTTCCCATCAACCAGCAGGCGGCGCACTCCCTGTGCTGCGCGTGGGACGCGGACGGCATCCACAAGTCGATGCTCGCCGGACTGCTGTCCATGATGGGCATGCAGGTCATCCGCGAGCCGAAGGCCTCCGACTACGCGAACCTCAAGGGCGCGGCGAGGGCGAAGGCCCTCAAACGCGCGCAGAAGATGTCGAAGAACGACTATCTGGGCGCGCGCGGCACGCATTTCGCGCTGTTCCCCGCCTCGGCGGTCGCCAAGACCACGCCGAGCTGGGTCATGTCGACCGAGCTGGTGGAGACATCGCGTCTGTGGGCCCGCTATTCGGCGGCCATCGACCCGGCGTGGGCCGAGCCGTTGGCCGGCACGCTCACCCGCACCACGTACGCCGAACCGCACTGGTCCGGTTCGCGCGGATCGGCCGTCGCCACGGCGCGCGTGCTCCTGTACGGCCTGCCGATCGTGCAGGACCGCACCGTGCAGTGGGGGCGCATCAATCCGCCGGAGGCGCGCGACTTCCTCATCCGCCAGGGGCTCGTGGAGGGCGACATCCAGCAACGGTTCAGCTACGACGACTTCGTCACGCGGAACCTGAAGCTTCTCGAGGAGGCCGCGGACGACGCGAACCGCACGCGCCAAATCGCCGAGACCGTCTCCGACGAGGACCTGTTCGACTTCTACAACGCCGTCGTCCCGAACGACGTGACATCCGTGGCCGCCCTCGCGAAATGGTGGAAGGACGTCCATGACGAGAACCCGAAACTGCTGGACTTCGACCCCTCGAAGGTCGAGCGTCTCCAGTCGGCCGACGCGGTGAGCCTCGACGACTATCCCGACCACTGGCATACGCTCGGCACGGACGGCCAGCCCATCGACCTCAGGCTCAGCTACGTCTACGACCCCTCGGACGAGAACGACGGCGTGACCGTGCACGTGCCGATGAAGGCGCTCTCGCGCATCCTGCCCGACCAGTTCACCTGGAACGTGCCGGGTCTGCTGGACGAGCTGATCCTCGCGATGATCAAGGCGCTGCCCAAGCAGCTGCGCGTGCAGTTCGTGCCCGCGCCGGACGCCGCGCGGAAGATTCGCGCATGGATCGACGAACACTACCCGGACCTGCCCGGCTCGGGCGACATGCGCAGGCCGAACACGCCGCCGGACGACGCGGCCGCATGGCCGGACCTGGCCCACGTGTTCACACAGGCGGCCATCGCCGTGCTGGGCGCGCAGATCCACCCGGAGGTGCTGGGCCCGGAGCTCGTCGAACGCCTCCAGCCGTACCTCAGGATGACGTTCGTCGTCGAGGAGCGCGCGGCCGGACACGGCAGGCCCGGACGCCGCGGCAGGGCGCAGGTCAAGACGTTCGGCCGCTCCAAGGACCTCAAGGCCCTGCAGGTGCGGTTCGCCGAGGAGGCGAAGGCCTCGGCGAGGAAGATGGTGCGCAAGCAGGCCGATCAGGCCGGCGACGCGGGCAAGCTCGTCCAGCGCGCCGACCTGCTGCACAAGGCGGGCGCGACCACCGAATCGCGCGCCTCGATGCTCTGGCGCGGCGCGTTGGACGCGCTGCGGCTGCCATCGGACCGCGTCTCGTCGCGCTGGCTCGGCGCCGAGGCGCTGATGCTCGCCTCCGCCCCATACAAGTCCACGAAGGACCTCGTCGAGGACCTGCAGCTCGCCGCCGTCAAACGGCTCCTGCCCGATGTGGACAAGCTGCCGGACGACGAGGCGTTGGCGAACGCCGTGCTCGACGTGCGCGAGGTGTACGAGGACACGGTGTACGCGGTCGCGCACGACGTGATCGCGATCCTCAAGCGCTATGCGGAGGTCGACAAGGCGGTCTCCGGCAAAGCCGACCTGCCGATGCTCTCCGTGCTCCAGTCGATCCGCGAACACATCGCCACGCTCGTGTTCCCGGGCTTCATCGGCGCCGCTCCCCCGGCATCGCTGAAGTCCATCGAACGCTACCTCCACGCGGACCTCATGCGCCTGGGCAAGGCGAAGCAGGACAAGAACCGCGACGTGCGCTGGGCATGGGAGGCCGACGAGGCCAGGCAGCTCGTCGACAAGGCGACGGCCAAGGCCAAGGCCGAACCGGCGGGCCCCTCGCATGAACGGATGATGGGCAAGGCGGTCACGGCCCGATGGATGCTCGAGGAGTTCTACGTGAGCCTGTGGGCCCAGGAGCTCGGCACGCCGAAGCCCGCAAGCCTCAACCGCATCAAAAAGGCACTCGCCTGAACCGCCTCGGCGCATCGCACCGCATGACGCATCACCCCCGTCCCGATACAATACGGACGGAGGAACGCACAAGGACACGAACGACGCGGCGCCGCGAGACGCCGCGCGAACACACCCCCAAGGAAAGGAACGGACGCCCCATGGCGACGACACTCACCAAGAAGCAGACCCGTCAGCTGCGCGGCATGGCCAACAGCCTCAAGCCGCTCATCAGCGTCGGCAAGAACGACATCACCGACGCGCTCGTCAAGCAGGCGAGCGAGACCCTCGAGAAGCGCGAGCTCGTCAAGTTCAGCATCCAGGACGGCTCCGGTCTCGACGCCAAGGAGGCCGCGGAGAACCTGGCCGGCCAGCTCGGCGCGCAGGTGGTGCAGACCATCGGCAACCGGTTCACCTTGTACCGCGCCTCCAAGCGCAAGGACGTCGAGCACATCCGTCTCGTGCGCGAGTAGCCCGCGCATGCCCGGCCGGTTTCCAGACAGATACGGCCGCCGATATGGATTCGCCCGTTCCGCACCCCGTCCCGACGGGATGCGGAACGGGCGAATCGTGCATTCCGGGCCGAAATGTGCAATGATGGGGTTGGGTACATTCACAGTAGAAGGGAATTCTCATGACGGAACCAACGATTACTCCCGCCGGCGTCGATCCGAACGCCGCGCAGGCACCGTACGGCAGTGACGCCGTCGCGGAACACGTCGAACAGGCTCCCGCCGCGGAACCGGCCGCCGATACCGTCGCGCCCGTCGCGCAACAGCCCGCCGCCGCGCCCGTCGCGCAGCAGCCCGCCGCCGCGCCCGCGGAGACGCCCGCCTATGGCGCCACGCAACCGACCCCGGCCTACATACACGGCCCCCGCATACGGCGCGCAGCCCGGCGCATACGGAACCCCCGCCCAACCGCAGTACGGCGCCCCGGCCCAGCCGGCGGGCGGCGCGTACGGCGCCCAGCCGCAGTACGGCGCGCAGAACCCCGCCTACGGCGCACCCGCCACGGGAGCCTACGGAGCCCAGCCGCAGTACGGCGCCCCGGCCCAGCCGGCGGGCGGCGCGTACGGAGCGCCCGCCTACGGGGCCCCGGCGGGCGCGTACGGTGCCCCCGCGGCCCCGGGTTACGCCGCCGCGGGATACAGCCAGACGGCCGTCGGTACCAAATCCAAGATGGTCGCCGGCCTGCTCGGCATCTTCCTCGGCTCGCTCGGCGTGCACAACTTCTATCTGGGCTACACCGGCAAGGCCGTCGCCCAGCTGCTGCTCACCCTCATCGGCTGGATCATCCTCATCGGCCCGCTGGCCGCCTCCATCTGGGGACTGGTCGAAGGCATCATGATCCTGTGCAGCAAGCCCGGCACCCCCATGCACAAGGACGCCAACGGCTACGAACTGCAGGATTGACGGGCGACGACATCGAAGCCACGATGAAGCCCCGCACGGACCGGACGGTCCGTGCGGGGCTTCATCGTATCGGCGCGCATCCCCGCGGCATCAGGTGCGGCGCGGAGAACGCGACGGATGCACCGGACAGAGCGACCGCGACGTCGGACCATCTACCGTCCCGCGCGCGCCGCGCGGATGCGGAACGCGGCCACGAGCGAGACGATCGAGACCACGCAGATCACGATCATCACGGCGAACACCCACGCGCCGCCCACCGCGGTGGCGTGGCGGAACGTAGCCGTCCCCTCCTCGCCGGCGCCGGCCTGCGCCACGCCGAGGATCGTGGAGAACAGGGCGGTGCCCACGGCGCCGCCGAACTGCAGCGAGGTCTGGAACACGGCGTTGCCGTCCGGCGTGAACTCATGGTCGATGCCGCCCAACGCGCTGGCCATGATGTTCGAATAGCCGAGCGAATAGCACAGGCCGAAGATGAAATAGAAGCCGGACAGCAGCGCCGGCGTCAGATGCATCGAGAAGACGAGCAGCAGGATGGGGCCGAGCGTGGCCGTGCCGATCGCGGCGAGCACCGGACGGGGCGCGCCGAACCGGTCGTACAGCATGCCGCCCACAGGGGCGAAGAACGCGCCGATCAGCGCGCCCGGCAGCACGAGCGCGCCGGCCGTGAACGCCGTCGTGCCGAGCGACAGCTGCGCCACGTTGGTGACCACGTACCCGAAGCCGATGCCGATGATCGGCATGAGCAGGTACGGCAGCAGATGAAGCCGCACCACCGGGTCACGCAGCCAGCCCAGACGGATCAGCGGGGAGAACGAACGCTTCGACGACCAGACGAAGAACAGCAGCGATCCGACGCCGACGATCAGGCTCGCCACCGCCAGGATTCCGGAGCGCACCGCGCCCGAACCGCCGGACACGGCCTCGCCGACCGCCACGCCGGCCTGGTTGAGCGCGAAGATCAGCCCGCACAGGGCGAGCACGATGGCGACGAACTGCAACGGGTTGAGCTGCGCCTCCTCGGTGGGGCGGGTCTGACGGATGCATTTCAGACCGACCGGCAGGGAGACGAACAGCACGATCGGGATGACGATGACGAAGATCGCACGCCACGGCAGCACGCTGGCGATCGCGCCGCCGACGGTCGGCCCGATGGCCGGCGCCACGGTGATCACCAGGGAGCCCACGCCCATGAGACGGCCGACCTTGGAGCGCGGCGACTGCTGGAGGATGATGTTCATCATCAGCGGTGTGGCGACGCCTGAGCCGACGCCCTGGATCACGCGCGCGACCAGGATCAGCGGGAACGCGTGGCCGACGATCATCAGCAGCGAGCCGAGCACGGCCAGCGCCACGGCGGCGACGAACAACGCGCGCAGTCGGAACCGCCGGTTGAGGAACGACGAGAGCGGCATGGTCGCCGCGACGACGAGCAGGTAGATCGTGGTGATCCATTGCACGGTGGCCGTGTCCACGTGGAATTCACGCATGAGCTGCGGGAACAGCACGGTCATGACGGTTTCGGTGAGGATGCCGACGAACGCGAGCGATCCGACGGCGACGATCGAGCCGATGAGATGCAGCGGGACGCGTTCGCCGTTACCGTTGTCATGCCGCGATTCCCGCCCTTGCTGCGGCTTGCCGGCGCGATCGGTGTCGAAGTGAGCCATGGACGATTCCATGCGACCTTCCATTTCTTGTTCAATGCAGGGCGCATGACGGCGACCACACGCGGCCATGCGCCTTCGGAATGTGGTTTGCCAACCGTCGGGCGTCTTGTCTCAACGGATCGCAACCGGTTCCGGCCATCCGCATCCGCCCTGGACCACCGCATACCTTAGTCAATCACACCGGACAACGACGGCATGGCGGTCATCCGTCACCGCGACCGTCACCGCCGTGCAGGATGGGCCGGATGCGCGCCATCCGCTCCCCCACTTCGCGCTCATAGCCGCGGTTGTTGGGATGGTAGTATTCCCGTCCGCGCAGCTCCTCGGGCAGATACTCCTGCGGGGCCACGGCACCCGGCCAGTCGTGCGCGTACCTGTAGCCCTCATGGTTGCCCCACTCCTTCATGAGCTTGGTGGGCGCGTTCCGAAGGTACAGGGGCACGGCGCCGATATGGCCGGCGTCGACGTCCGCGAGCGCCTCGTTGATGGCCATGTAGCTGGCGTTCGATTTCGGGGCCGTCGCGACGGCGATGGCCGCCTCGGCGAGGATGAGTCGCGCCTCGGGCATGCCGACGAGCGCGACGGCCTGCGCGGCGGCGACGGTGACCTGCAGGATCTGCGGGGCGGCCATGCCGACCTCCTCGGCGGCGGCGATCATGATGCGCCGGGCGATGAACCGCGGGTCCTCGCCGGCGCGGATCATGCGCGCGAGATAGTGGACCGTCGCGTCCGGATCGGACCCGCGCATCGATTTGATGAACGCGGAGATCACGTCGTAGTGGTCGTCGCCGTCCTTGTCGTAGCGCACGGTGGCCACGTCCATGACGGTGGAGACGACGTCCGGCGTGATGATCGGGCGGCGTTTGCCCTTCTCGCGCGCCTTGTCGCCGGTGACGGCGCCCGCGGCCGCCTCGAGGATGGTGAGCGACTTGCGCGCGTCGCCGCCGGCCATCCGCACGATTTCGGCGACGGCCTCGTCGGTGGCCTTCACCTCGCCTTTGAGCCCGTGCGCGGAGGCGAGGGCCCGTTCGACCAGTTCGGTGAGCTGCCCGGGCTCCAACGATTCGAGTTTGACGACGACGGAACGGGACAGGAGCGGTTTGATGACGGAGAAGCTCGGGTTCTCGGTGGTGGCGCCGATGAACGTGACGTCCCGGTTCTCCACGGCCGGCAGGAGCGCGTCCTGCTGCGACTTGGAGAAACGGTGCACCTCGTCGATGAACAGGACGGTCTCCTGTCCACCCGAGACGAGGCGTTCGTGCGCCCGGTCGAGCACGGCGCGCACGTCCTTCACGCCGCTGGTCACGGCGGACAGCTCCTCGAACACACGGCCGGACTGGCGCGCCACGATGGTGGCGAGCGTGGTCTTGCCGACGCCGGGAGGCCCGAACAGGATGATGGAGCTGGGCGCGGTGAGACTGCCGCGGCTCGCCGGGTTGGCGAGCCGGCGCAGCGGGGAGCCGGGGCCGAGCACGTGCCCCTGTCCGATCACCTCGTCGAGCGTGCGCGGGCGCATGCGCACGGCGAGCGGACGGGTCACGTCCTCGGGGGCGTCGGACGCCGCGAACAGGTCATGGTCGGTCATGGCTCCAGCCTACCCCACGATTCGAACATCCGTTCTATCATGCGGCCGGGCGTTGCGGCCGCACGCCGTCGTCACCGGTCAGTCGCCGTCGCCGACGGCGTAGTCGAGGAACACGACCTCGCCGCTCTCCTGCGTGGCGTCGAGGTCGACGACGCCTTCGATGGCCCAGTCATGGTCGCCGTCGGAGTCGTCGATGATCTGACGCACCTTCCACGTGTGCTCGTCCCTCTCGTGGGCGTCGTCGAGCATGAACAGCTCGGCGGAGCGGGCCTTCGCGTCGGTGTTCACGTATTCGTGCTCGTCGTAGTAGTCGTCGAGCGCGTCCTCCCATTCGTGGACGCCGTAGCCCCAGTCCTTGTCGAGCGCACCGAGCGCGTCCGGATCGTCGAGGTCCATGAGCTGCACGCGGCGGAACAGGGCGTTGCGCACGAGCACGGTGAGGCCGCGACGGTCCTCGACCACCGCGTTCCTCGCACCCGGCGCGGCGAGCGAGGCGGCCGCCTCGGAGGCGTCCGTGGAGCCGTCTGCACCCGCGTTCTCCCATTCGTCGACGAGCGAGGAGTCGATGGAGCGCACGAGCACGCGCAGCCAGGCGATGATGTCGTCCAGCTGTTCGTCGCGCTTCTCCGGCGGCACGGTGCGGGCGAGCGCCCGGTACGCGTCGGACAGGTAGCGCAGCAGCGTGCCTTCGGAGCGGGCGATGTTGTAGCGGTCGATGTAGCCGGTGAAGTCGGAGGCGGTCTCGACCATGTCGCGCACGACCGACTTGGGGCTCAGCCAGTAGTCGTTGGCCCATGGCACGTCGTGGCGGTACTGGTCGAACGCCGCGTCGAGCATGTCCTCCAACGGTTTCGGGTAGGTGATCTCCTGGAGGCGGTCCATGCGCTCGTCATAGTCGAGGCCGTCGGCCTTCATGTCGGCCATGGCCTTGTCCCGGGCGGCGCGCTCCTGGGCGCGCAGCACCTGCTTGGGGTCGTCGAGCGTCGCCTCGACCATGGAGATCACGTCGAGCGCGTGCGTGTCGGCTTCGGGGTCGAGCAGTTCCAGCGCGGCGAGCAGGAACGGCGAGAGCGGCTGGTCGAGCGCGAAGTCGTCGGGCACGTCGAGCGTCATCACATAGTCCCTGCCGCCGTCGCGGCCTTCGAGGACCTCGATGACGTCGGTGTCGAACAGGGTCTGGAAGATCTCGTCGGCGCGCTGGTGGAGCTTCTCCTTCTGATCGGGGGTCTGTGCGGAATCGTCGATGAGGTCGTCGATGCGGGCGCGGGCGTCGCCGCCCTGCTCGACCTCGTTGAGCACCATGGAGTGGGTGATCTTGAGGTGCGGCACGAGCGTCTCGGGAGCGGCGTCGATGAGCTTGTCGAACGTGTTCTGGTTCCACGTGACGAAGCCTTCGGGCGCCTTCTTGCGCTTGACCTTCTTGAGCTTCTTCGGGTCTCCCCCGGCCTTGGCGATGGCCTTCTGGTTCTCGATCTCGTATTCCGGCGCCTCGGCGATGACGAGACCTTCGGTGTCGAAGCCCATGCGGCCGGCGCGGCCGGCGATCTGATGGAATTCACGGGCCTTGAGGCGGCGCATCTTGGTGCCATCGAACTTGGTCAGGGCGGTGAGCACGACGGAGTGGATGGGCACGTTGATGCCGACGCCGAGCGTGTCGGTGCCGCAGATGACCGGGAGCAGCCCCTGCTGGGCGAGCTGTTCGACGAGTCGACGGTAGCGCGGCAGCATGCCGGCATGGTGGATGCCGACGCCGGTTCTGAGGAGCCGCTGGAGGATCTTGCCGAACGCGGTGGTGAATTTCACGCCCTTGATGGCCTCGGCGATGGCGGTGCGCTGCTCCTTGGAGGAGACGCCGGTGGAGGCGAGCGCCTGCGCGGTCTCGAGGGCGGCATCCTGGGAGAAGTGGACGACGTAGATGGGGGTCTCGCCGTTCCTGAACGCGAGTTCGACGGTCTTCTCCAGCGGGTCGAGCGTGTACTCGTAGCTCAGGGGCACGGGACGGGGTGCGTCGGCGATCACGTCCACGTCGGGCGTGTCGTTGAGGTCGGCGAGTTTGTCGGCGATGGCGTCGACGTTGCCGAGCGTGGCGCTCATGAGCAGGAACTGGGTCTGCGGGAGGGTGAGGAGCGGCACCTGCCACGCCCAGCCGCGTTCCGGGTCGCCGTAGTAGTGGAACTCGTCCATGGCGACGAGTCCGATGTCCGCGTGCTCGCCTTCGCGCAGCGCCTGGTTGGCGAGGATCTCCGCGGTGCAGCAGATGATGGGGGCGTCCGCGTTGATGTGGCTGTCGCCGGTGATCATGCCGACGTTGTCGCGGCCGAACACCTCCACGAGGTCGAAGAACTTCTCGGAGACGAGCGCCTTGATGGGGGCCGTGTAGTAGGAGCGGCGTCCGGTGCACAGGGCGGCGAAATGCATGCCGAGCGCGACCAGCGACTTGCCGGAGCCGGTGGGCGTGTTGAGGATCACGTGGTCGCCGGCGAGGATGTCCATGATGGCCTCCTCCTGATGGGGCCATGGTTCGATGCCCTTGACGTCCGTCACCCAGCCGAAGAAACGTTCGTAGATGTCGTCGGCCGTGAGGTTGCGCTCCCGTTCGTCACCGTCCCATTCCGGGGCGAGCCGTCCCAGCGACCCGTATCGGGCCGTGGCGTTCGCATCGTCACGTGTCGTGTCACGGGCGGCATCGTCGACCGCCGCACCGTCGTTCGCATCGTCCATCATGTCGTACCTCGCGTCGTCCCTCGCCTCGTCGCGGTCCATGTCATCGTATTCCTTCCCGTCGGTCATGGTTTCCTAGCTTAGCCGCAGGAGCGCACCACCCGCGTCCCGTCCAGCCCGTCCCGTCTGGTCCGGCCCAACCGTTCCGTCCAGCCCCCCGACCACTTCGTCACGTCAAGACACCGTCATCACCTTCCCCATATGCGCCTATGCGATGCCGCGTTCCCCGCACGTTCAAGAAGCACAAGACGCAGCGTTCTCACGGCTCATGACAACCCGGTGTCCGATAGGACACCAGACCGACCGCAAAACCAACCACAACGGACCCGACCATGCCGCCACGTGAAACCACCACGACGACCCCGACCATGCCGCCATGTGAAACCACTCCGCCTGCGAAGGAACATACCCCCTATTGAAGGGGTTTCCGGCTCCGAGGGAAGCAGGCCGGCCGTCCCCGCCACCACCGGCGATCCGGATAGAAGCCCGGACGCGCGGAGGCAGGATGTAAACCATCACACCCCATGACAACCCGGTGTCCGATAAGACACCAGGCACCACCACACAGCCATCCGCCATGCTTCAGCCCACACCGCCCCACCCAGCCAGGCGCGCATCCGACCCACGCTACCACCCCACCATGCACGCATCCAACCCACGTCACCGTCCCGCCCCACCATGCGCACATCCGACCCACGCCACCACCCCACCATGCGCGCATCCACCCCTAAGCAGGAACCGGCAGTATGAATACCTTGGGTCACCGCCCCACCCGGCCATGCGCGCATCCGGTCCATGTCACCGCCCCAGCCAGCCATACACATACCCAGCTGCACCCGACGAGCAACATCGCGCGCACCGCACCACCGGCACAATCACGCCACACCGCCAGCCATTGGACGGGGCAGTGTCCCATCGGACACCAGATTGTCACGACCACGCGAGCACGACCCCGCCCCTGCCGAAGACCCCGACGCATCACGGCACGGCTCCGGCCGCGACGTACACGCGGCCGCATCTCCACGCGGCATATCCGCACGCATCGCCGTGTAGTCACGTCGCCGTACAACCGCACAGACCGCAACCCTCCCGCATCACCGCGCAGCCGCACAAACCACACCGAATATCCGCCTGCACGCCCCACACCCGCACAAACGAAATGGTGTCCCATCGGACACCAGCCTGCCACGACCGCGAAAGAACACTCACCCACCCCCGAAGAATCAGCAACGGCCAATCACTAAGCTCCGTCAAGCGGAACGGGGATAGAATCGACGTATGGGGGCATGGTCGCCCTCCATATGCGCATAGAGGGGATGCGATGATGACGAACCAATCGAAAGCACCAACGTCAACAACCGGAGCACCGACATCCGAAACCGAGGTGCGGCCATCCAAGCGGATCCTGCTGTCAATCATGGCCGAGACAGGCTGGAACGCGGCCGAGCTGGCCCAACACATGGGCGTCGACAAGTCGTCGCTCGCCAAAGTGCTCCGCGGCGACAGAAGCATGGGATTCGACCTGTTCGCCGAAGGACTGCGGAAAGCCGGATTCGCCATCCGGGCCGAACGATCGGCACCGCTCATCCAGCTCCCGCAGAACGAACTGCATGCACTGCTCGCCGAACTACGGCGTCCCATCGACCAACACCTCATCGACAATGGCGCAGCATGGCGTTCACTGTCATCGCACCTCGACGACCTCCTCCACGCCGCCGACCGCAACCTCCAATGCATCGCCTTCACGCAAGCCGCCTACGGCATACGGGACCGACGATGGCTCGCCACATTGGCGGGCGTCTACCGTCATCTGCGATGGGGTGACGGCACATCCCGCCGCACCATGACGACGACATGCGTATCGCCGGGCCGGCGGTACCGCCTCCCCATCCCATGGTCCCCGCTGCCGCAATCCATCATCGATCATGAACGCGAGCGGTCGGCGCGCAGGAAAGAACCACCCGATGCCGCGTTCTCCCCGGATTTCCTCGCCTACAACGTGCTGATCCCGGTCGCGGACCTTCCCGACGCCTCGCATTCGCGCCGTCGCCGCCCCGACGCACTGCCGCATGAGCCGACGCAAGACCTATAATCGGAATCATGGAAGTCGTCGAAGAAGACGACGGAAGGGGGACCATGATGATGTATTGCACACAATGCGGGACCGGCAACGGGGACGACGCCCGGTTCTGCGTGAATTGCGGTGCGCCGCTGGCGCATCCGACGTCGACGCACCCGGCGCCTCCGGCCGCACCCGCACCCTCCGTCTCCATGCCTCCCGCGCCCGCGTCTCCCGATCCCGTCGCAGCACAACCTGGAGCCCCGGCACCGGAGCAGGACACCGACAGCTTCGGATGGAGCGTGCTCGGATTCTTCGTTCCGGTCGCCGGACTCATCCTGTGGCTCGTCTGGCGCGGACGACGTCCACGGGATTCACGTCGCGCGCGCAACGGGTTCATCGCCGGCATCATCGTCAACGTCATCGCCGCCGTCGCGGCCCTCGCCATCGGCTTGTCATCCGCGGCGTCCCTGTCCCGATCCGCAGGCGTCTCGTCGGAATCGCCGTCATCCGGTTCATCATCCGAGGCCGAATCGAACGACGGACCGTCGTCATCGGGCACGAAGGATGCGCAGCTGCCCACGGGAGTGCTCGCCCTCTACGACGAGAACGACACCACGGACCTCTCGGACACATGCACGGTGAGCAAGGCGTTCGCATCGTACTACGACGCCTCCTCCTGCAAGCCGTCATGGATGCTGGGTATCGGCGCCGACGGTGAGGTCCCGGGCGTGGACAGCGGCGCCCACTACCGGACCGAGGCCGACGCCAGCGGCCATAACGGCTCCTTCGACCTGCTCGGCGACGTCTATTTCATCGTCGCCTCCGGAGACGACGAAAACGACGACATCGATGCGACGTACGACGCGCATCTCGCCTTCTGCGATGAGGACGGCGGGGACGGCCACTACAAGAGCTGCCGGGCCTTGGACGCCAACGGCGACACCATGGCCGGGGTCCACATCCTGTCGCTCACCGCGGACAGGCTCATCGTCGCCTGCGACATCTCGGTGGAGGATGCGCCTGGGGATTCCTCCGAGGATTCCGCCGGCACGATAGTGGGCGCCATCTACGAATATGACCGTGTGAACGAATGACGCCGCGGTTCCGGTCTCGGAACGGAGCCCTTGGCTCCGAGGCCAGGACCGGAACTCCCCCTACCCCAGCCGCCGGCGCGCCTCGTCCGGGTCGACCTCCGCTTCGAGCGACGGCCAGGACATGTTCATGTTCCTCAGCGTGGTGCGCAACAGCTCGGAGACGACGGCCCTCGAATACCAGCGGTTGTCCGCCGGGACGAGATACCACGGCGCCTCCGGGGTGCTGGTCCGTTCGAACACCTCCTGCCATGCGGCCATGTAGTCGTCCCACCGGTCGCGGGCATCCAGGTCGGATACGTCGAACTTCCAGTATTTCGTGGGGTCGTCGAGCCGGGAGAGGAAATGCCTGCGCTGCTCCTCGCGGCTGGAGACGAGGAAGATCTTGATGACCGCGCATCCCGAGGCGACGAGGTTCCGTTCGAACGCGTTGACGAGGTCGTAGCGCGCACGCCACACCTCCTCGGGGAACGTGCCGTACACGTGCGGCATGACGATGTCCTCATAGTGGGAACGGTCGAACACGCCGATCCACCCCGGTTCGGGCAGTTCGCGCTCCACGCGCCACAGGAACCCGTGGGAGGCCTCTTCGTCGGTGGGTTTGCCGAAACCGTGGTAGTGGATGCCCATTGGGTCGCCCTGCCGGAACACGTGGCGCACGATGCCTCCCTTGCCGGAGGCGTCCATGCCCTGCAACACGATGAGCAGCCTGCGGCTCGACCCCTTCACGCCGTTGGCGTACATGAGCCGCTGGTAGCGGGCGATGCCGGACGAGCTCAGGTCGATGAACCGTTCGCCGTCCAGCTTGTCGCCATCGAACCCGGGCGTCTCCCCCGCGCCGGCCGCCGCCAGCTCCCCCACGTTCACCCCATGGTGGAACATGAGCCGCTGCGCGGGCGGCAGCGACCATACGGCGCTCAGCAGTTCGCTGGATTTGGCGGCGTTGGCGAGCCGCTCCGCCACGGTCTCGCTCTCCTCGATCATGCCGATGCGCGCCTCGGCGGCGTCGAGCGCCTTGTCGACGCGTTTGCGCACCGCCTTGCCCGCCTCCGCACGGTCCTTGTCCCTGCCGCCTTTGCCGGTCTTCCTATCGCCTTTGATGTCGTCCTTGGCCATAGGTCATGATTGTACGCCGCGGCGCACGCGGCGACGGTCACGTACGCGCAACGTGGCCGCAACGGCCAGCACGGCGCACACGCCGACGGCGACGCCGTCGAACGCACGTCTGCGTACGCCGGCGACGGCGACGGGGCCCGCGGAGGGCGCGTCGTTCTCGCCGGCCGCCGTATCGGAGGCGGGATGGCCACCGCGGTCGGCGTATTGCGCGTTGACGACGACGGGACCATCGAACGTCGCGCCCCGCGCGTCGTCGGCGGTCTCGACCTTGACGACGTCGCCGTTCGCGTCGAGCGTGACGCGGGCGCACAGGGCCTTGGCCCAGTTGATGCGCTGCCAGCCTTCGCTGGACTTCCACAACGGGTAGCCGGAGTCGAGCGCGGTGGCCTTGAGGATCGCGTTCCTCTGGTCGACGTGAAGCTGCGGATACGCGAGCCGCAGCACGTCGGCGGCGCCCTTCGGAGCAGTGAACGGGCGCCCCTTCTCGGCTTTGTCCTGCGGGAACCCGTAGGTCATGCGCGCGGTGTAGACGCGGACGGCGGATGCCCGGTCCTTGACGGGCTCGGTGGCCACCGGATCGAGGAAGCCGTTCGTGTATCCTCCGGCGGCGCCGGCCTTGAGGTCGGCGATGCAGGCGGCGAGCGTGTCGCCGTGCCCGTCGGCCTTGCATCGTGCGGTGAGGTAGGCGCGCAGCTGTTCCGCTGCAGGACGGACGGACGAGGCGAATTCGTTGTGCCAGTATTGTCCGTTCTGCGCGGAGGCGCCGATGCGACCGCCCATGATGTCCAGCGGGTAGTGGACGCCGAGCAGGATGCGGTTGTTGCCGGCTTCGGAGGCGCGCGCCATAATCTGCGGCGCGAGTTCCGGGATCATGCCGGCCAGGGCGACGCCCCACGAGTAGGCACCGGTGGTGTGGCCGGACGGGTAGGAGCTGTTCTTCTGCAGCGTGGAGTATCCGGGGATGTGGTCGCCCCAGGAGGGCGATTGGCGGATGTCGAGTTTCGCGGGGAGCCCCGCGAGGTCGTTCGTCCCGTCGAACGTGCTGATGGACCGGTCGAGGTAGGGGCGCGGGTGCATGGCGGCGCGTTTCGTCTGATAGGTGGGGGCGACGTTGAACCGGAACAGGTCGACGACGCGTCCCAGCTGGTGCCGGTCGATGCCTTCGCGCATGTACGTGCCGAGCACGGGGCCGAGCGCGTCCGGCATGGTCTCCCTCGGATACAGGTCGGCGTCGACGAGGGCCCGCTTGCGCTGCGGGGTCAGCCCGTCCTTGCCGGCGCCTTCGGCGCCGCGGTGGTTGATGGCGAGGACGAGTTCGTCGTCCCGCCGCATGGTGGCGGCGTCGAGCACCTTGCCGCCTTGCTTCGCGTTCTTCGGCGCCTGCCAGTAGTCCTTCTCGTAGTCGGACAGCAACGCGACGAAATCGGGGTTCGGCATCTGGTCGGCGCGGGCGGTCTGCGGGACGACGGCCAACACACCGAACGCGGCGAAGGCGAGTGGCAGCGTCATGGCGGCCGTGCAGCAAACGGCGAGCGCGCGGCGCGCCGCCCGGCCGGCCTGCAGGAGCGGCTGGGACGTCCGGAGCGTGCGGGGTGTGGCGGGACGGCGGGACGCGTCGTGCCGGAACGTGCCGGAACGACGACGGACGGCGGATGGATCGGGGAACAATGTCATGTCCCCCAACCTATCCGCCGTCCGTTCATGCGGCGCACGCCGCATCCGAACACTCGGTGAACTCTTCGTGCCGGATGTGCGTGGCCTTAGCGGCCGGTCGCGAAGGCCCGCTTCGACGACCGGCTTCGGCCATCAGCCCGGAAGGCCCGGAAGGCCCGCCCACGCGGCTCAGATCTTCGGTTTGCGGCCCAGATCGGTGTGCGTGCCGCCGATGTCGTTGTGCGGCTTGAACACGGCGCGGTCATGCTTCTCGCCGTGGCCGTACTGGTCGTGGTGGTGCGGCGCATCCTCCCCGGGCTTGGCGTTCTTCGCCTTGCGGGCCTTCTCCTCGCGGATCGGGCGTCCGGTCTCCGGGTCGACCTGCGAATCGGGCTGTGTGGCGTCGTAGCCCTGCTCGTACCGGGTCTTGCGCCAGTTGCGGATGGAGGCGTTGGTGCCGCGATGGTGCACATGGTACTTGCGCGGCGTGCCGCCGAGCGGCAGCTCCTCGACCTCCTTGGCCACGGCGATCTGGTTGACGTTGGACGGGTCGCCGGCGGCGATCGGGGCGACCGGCTCGGGCTCGGCGGGTGCCGCGGTGCGCTGCTGCATGCGTTCGGGCAGCCATTCGGCGAGGCGCGAGAGCAGCCAGCAGGCGATGAAGTAGACCACGGCGGCCATGACGAGCGTCTGGAGGATGTTGAAGTACATCGAGCCGAGACGGCGCGACTCCTGCAGCAGGTCCGTGTACATGATGATCGAGCCGAGCGCCGTGTCCTTGAGGACGACGACCAGCTGGGTGACGGCCGCCGGCAGCATGGCGTACACGGCCTGCGGCACCTCGATCTGGATGAGCGACTGCGTTTCGGTCAGGCCGAGCGCGAGCGACGCCTCACGTTGGCCGTTCGGCAGGTTGCCCACGCCGGAACGTACCAGCTCGGCCACCACGGAGCCGTTGTACAGGATGAGCGCGATCACCACGGCCCAATAGGAGGGGCTCGGCAGCCCGGCGAACGCGAACCAGCGCCAGAAGAAGATCATGAGCAGCAGCACGGGCACGGCGCGGCAGAATTCGACGATCACCGCGGACACGCCGCGCAGCAGCGTGCTCGGGAGCAGTCGGCCCACGCCGAACACCAGGCCGAACAGGACGGCGCCGACGACGGCCACGACCGTCGCCTGGATGGTCATCCACAGGCCGGGCAGGTAGAAGTCGGTCCACGCCTCGCGGTCGACCGCCGGCTTCCACAGCTCCCAGCTCAGCTGGTTCTCGCCGTCCGGCGGATTGTGCAGACGCATGAGGATGAGCACGAGCACGACGGCGAAGACGAGTCCGGCGATCCAGTTGACGATGCGGATGGTGCGACGGCCCTTGGGACCGGGCGCGTCGAACAGGACGGAATTCGAAGTATCGGCCATGACGGTCACCTCCTCACGGCGAGCTTGTTGGACAGATACGTGGTGAGCATGCCGATCGGGATGATGAGGATCACGTAGCCGAACGCGAAAATCAGGAAGATCTGGATGATCACGTCGGGACGGAATTCGATCATCGAGCTCATCAGGGACGAGGTCTCGGTGGACACGGATGCGGCGGCGGCCACGGTGGAGTTCTTGAGCAGCGCGATGAGCGTGTTGCCGAGCGGCGCCACGGAGCCGCGGAACGCCTGCGGCAGGATGATCTCGGTGGCGGACTGCATGAACCCGAGGCCCAGCGCGCGCGCCGCCTCGGCCTGGCCGAGCGGCACGGTGTTGATGCCCGAACGCAGCGATTCGCATACGAACGCCGCGGTGTACAGGCTAAGTCCGGTCACGGCCAGCCAGAAGAAGTTCGTGGCGAACGTGTCGGAGAAGGTGAGCTTCAGCTGCGCGTAGGCGCCGAGCACCATGAACACCATGATGATGGTGAGCGGCAGGTTCTTGAACAGCTCCACGTAGGCGCCGGCCACGGCCCTCAGGGAGGAGATCGGCGAGATGCGCATCACCACGAGGATGACGCCGAGGATCATCGAGAACAAGGCGGACCACAGGGTCAGTTCGATGTTGACGAGGAACGCGCCCGGCACGTCATACTGGCTGAAGAGTTCGAGGAATCCGTTCATCACTTCTCCCCCTCGTCCGGCGTCGGCGGGTTGTAGCGCACGTCGGGCGTGTACGAGGTGCCCTTGGTGTTGTCGGCGATGGCGCGCTTCCACGAGCCGTCCTGGATCATGTCGACGATCGCGTTGTTGATCTGGGCGGCGAACTTGGTGTCGCCCTTCTTGATGCCGACGCCGTAGTATTCCTGCGTGAACGGCTTGCCCACGACCCGCAACTTGCCGCGGGACGCGGAGGCGAGGCCCGCGAGGATGATGTCGTCGGTGGTCACCGCGTCCACGATGCCGGAGAACAGGGCGGTCGCGCACTCGGCGTAGCCCGGCTGCTCCATCAGCTGCACCTCGGAGGCGAACTTCTCCTTGACGGTGGCGGCGGAGGTGGAGCCGGTCACGGAGCACAGGCGCTTGCCGTTGAGGTCCTCCGGGCCGTTGATGGAATGGTCGTCCTTGCGCACGAGCAGGTCCTGGCCGGCCACGAAGTAGGGGCCGGCGAAGGACACGGCCTTCTTGCGCTCGTCGGTGATCGAGTAGGTGGCGAGGATCATGTCGACGTCGCCGTTCTGGAGCATGGCCTCGCGCTGCTTGGACGGGGCCTCCTTCCAGACGATCTCGTCCTCGGAGTAGCCGAGCTTCTTGGCGATGTACTTGGCCACGTCCACGTCGAAACCCACGTAGGTGCCGGACTTCTTGAAGCCCAGACCGGGCTGGTCGAATTTGATGCCGATGCGGATCTTGCCTTCCTCGTCCGCGCCGCATGCGGCGAGCGACATCGTGCACGCCACCGCGGCCACGGCGGCGATGATGCGCCCGGCCATGCGTTTGAATGATGGTCTCAATGCTGTCATGGTGTTGGTTCCACCGTTTCCTTCATATCCGAGATATCCGGAATGCCCGAATCAGCGGGTCCGGCGTCAGTGGGTGAGGATCTTCGAGAGGAAGTCCTTGGCACGCTCGGTCTTCGGGTGTTCGAAGAACTCGTCGGGCGTGCTCTGTTCGAGGATCTGGCCGTCGGCCATGAACACGATGCGGTCCGCGGCCTTGCGCGCGAAGCCCATCTCGTGGGTGACGCAGAGCATGGTCATGCCTTCGTGTGCGAGTTCGACCATGACGTCGAGCACCTCGTTGACCATCTCCGGGTCGAGTGCGGAGGTCGGCTCGTCGAAGAGCATGACCTTCGGGCGCATGGCGAGCGCGCGGGCGATGGCGACGCGCTGCTGCTGGCCGCCGGAGAGCTGGGACGGCATCTTGTTGGCCTGGGAGTCGACGCCCACGCGGGCGAGCAGGTCCATGGCGAGGCGCTCGGCCTCCTTCTTGTCCATGTGGCGCACCTTGATGGGCGCGAGCGTCACGTTCTCGAGGATGGTCTTGTTGGCGAACAGGTTGAAGGACTGGAACACCATGCCCACTTCGGCCCTGAGGTTGGCGAGCTCCCTGCCTTCCTGGGGCAGGGCCTTGCCGTCGATGCGGATGTCGCCGGAGTCGATGGTCTCGAGGCGGTTGATGGTGCGGCACATGGTGGACTTGCCGGAGCCGGAGGGACCGACGATGACGAGCACCTCGCCCTTGTTGACGGTGAGGTTGATGTCCTTGAGGACGTGCAGATCGCCGAAGTGCTTCTCGACGTGGGTCAGCTCGACGAGCGGACGGCCGGGCTCGTCGCCCGGGACCAGCGGCGCCACGGGGCGCGTTTCTTCTTGTTTCTCTGACATGGGAGGTCAGTATAACGGCACCGTGTTACCGGCAAACTACCAGACGGACATCAGGTGTTCACTATATGGGACGGACCGACCGCCGCCGCGGGACGAACCGGCTGCCGCTGCGTTCCTCACCGAAGCCCCTCTCCATGGTGCGGCAACACACCTTCTTCACAACCCCGGAATCACGCCGTTTTACGCCACCGCACCATGCGGGTTTCACCGCACCATGCGGATATCGGGCGGCACCGTTCACCGCACGGGGCGCGGCTTGCCCAGTCCGGCGACGAACCGCACGCCGGGGATGTCCGCGAAGATGGAGCCGTCCACCACGAGCTTCGAGGGACGGATGCCGCTGCCCAGATACAGCTTCGGGATAGACAGGATGTGCTGGTCGACGAGCAGCGGCCACGTCTCCGGCAACCCGATCGGCGACATGCCGCCCGACTCCATGCCGGTCGCCTCGACCGCGTCCGCGATCGGCGCGAAGCTCACCTTCGACACCTCCAGCGTGTGCTTGACCACGCCGTTGAGGTCGGCGCGCGTGTCGGCCGTGACGAACGCGGCGGCGAATTCGGGCGGCGCCTTGCGGGTCTTGTGCGTGTGGACGACGACCACGTTGCCGGTGACGGCGAACGGCACGCCGTACTTCGGGCACCACAGGTCGGTGTCCGATTCCTCGTCCGTGTTGATGGTCACGCCCAGGATCTTCGATTCTGGCACGCCGGCCGCGACCAGCGCGTTCAGCTCGTCGAACACCGGCTTGGCGAGCAGGTCGCCGTCATGCCAGTCGAGAATCTCCAATGTCATAGGTCCCCCTTCATGTCGTCCGTCACGACCCGCTCGCGTCGGGCCCGTACGTCCCGCCCAGCATAGCGGCGCCGTGCCCTGCCACGCCGCCCCTCCCATAGGAATTCCCTATAACCGGTTCCCGGTTTCCGGGCTTCACGGATCGGGAACCGGAGACCTGTTCATACGCACATGGGGAATCGTTGCGGTTCCGCCGTTTCACCGGTCCTTCACCGTGCGGTTCCGTGCGATTCCGGTTCCCCATTCCCTAGGGGAGAAAACCGGGAACCGTGATGGCCGATAATGGATTCATGAGACCCCACCTGTCCGCCGTCTGCGCCGTCATCGCCGTGTGCGTCGCCGTCGAGGCCGTCCTGCGCTGGCCGGCGGTCTTTCACCTGTCGTACCTGCTGATGCCGTTGGTCGCGGTGGTCTCGCTCGCGGTGCTGGCGGTTCGTCCGCGCGCCGGCGCATGGCTGGTCGCAATGGCCGTGTGCGTCGGGCTCGTCTCCCCGTTCCCGATGTCGTATTCGTTCCTCGTCGCGATGGTGCCGTCCGTCGCGATCATCTGGAGGGACGGCCGTTGGGCCGCCGCGCTCGTGTCCGTCCTCGCCGCGACCGCGCTGCTCGTCGACCGCAAGATCCTGTTCGGGTTCGGCGTCTCCGATTCGGCGGTCGTCGCGTTCGCCTATCTCCTGTGCGCCACCCTGCTCGCCGTCGTCTCGCGATGGCAGTCGGACCGGCTGCGCACACGGGAACGCGCCCGACGCCGCCGCGAGCGCGAGCACGTCGCCGCCACGCTGCACGACCGTGCCACCAACGACCTCGCGAACGCGGTCATGCGCATCAACGCCGACCTCGAGTCCGACGGGTTCGGCTTCGACGAACGCCAGTCGGCGGAGCTGCGCGGCATCCGCGATATGATCCGCCACGCGATGGCCGCCACGTACCAGGCGATCGACGCGCTTGACGGTCCGGAGCCATCCGATGATTCCGGAGGAGGGCTCCGCGGGACGTGCGTATGATCCGCGGAATAGCAGGTCATGGGGAGGAAACGGCCCTCGGGGAAGGCCGTGGAACCCCCGGTGTCCTACGTCCGACGCCGGTCCTCGCCCAGAAACAGGCGGATCGCCTCGGCGCGGGACGAGGCGCCAAGCTTGAGCCGCGCGCGCCGCAGGACCACGAACACGGTCGACGGGCGGATGCCGAGCTCCTCGGCGATCTCCTCCGTATCGAGATTGCGCGCGTACCGTTCCAGCACCTGGCGTTCCCTTGCGGACAGCGTCGCATTGCGTCCGGCGGCCTCCGACAGGGCCGCGTGCGCGTCCTCCACCGTGCGGAACCCCGCCATCGGCGTGCCGTCCGCGGCCATACGGACGGCGTCGGCGAGTTCGCGCGGCGAGACGTCCTTGCCGACGAGACCCTGCGCGCCGGCGTCCGCGGCCTTGCGTCGATAGTGGTTCGGAGCATACGAGGTGATCGCGAGGATCGCGGGCCTCACGGACGCCTCGCGGATGCGGCGGCACGCCTCGGCGCCGTCCATATCCGTCAGGGACATGTCCATGACGAGCACGTCCGGGATGTCGACGCCGGCGATGAGGCAGCGGTGGACCGCCGCGCCCCCGGTCGTCTCCGTCCACAGGATGCGCGCGCCGGGCAGCGCCCGGCCGATCGTCCGCGCGAGCATCGGCAGCGCGAACCGGTCGTTGTCCACGATCGCGATCGTCGTCATATCCCCATTATCGTCCACCGGACAGGGCGTCGGGGGAACCGTACAGGAAGTCTGTACGTCCCGTTGCCCGGCCGCATGCGACACCCGATACTGAAGGACATGAACGATGGAAACAAAGGCAGGACGGCCATCCGTCCCCACAGTTGGAAACGCGCCGCGCCGATCGTCGCGGCCCTGCTGACGCTCGCCGTCGCGCTCGGCGCAGGCGCCGGCGCGGACGTGCATCGCTGGATGAGCGGACGGGCGCCGCTGCTCGCGTTGCGCTCGTCGCACGCGGTCGCGGGCGGCGAACGGACCGACTACCACGGGCTGTGGTATCGCGCATCGGCCATCCGGTTCGACGACGGCAGCGGCTACGCGCACGCCGACCTCGGACCGGGTCACGTCGACGACCCGCCGTTCGACGTGGTTCAGGCGGTCGATGCCGTCACGCGCGAACTCGAACGCCGAGGTCTTGCGGACATGTCGTCCCGGCTGGACGACGACGGCTACGTGACGGACTGCGGCGCCTCGACCGACGACGGCGGGGAGTGCGTCCCCGAACGCGTGGGCGAGGACCCACGTTCGTTCTCCCGCGTGCGCATCCTCGACTGGACGCGCGACGGCGACGTCGTGCACGCGTACGTCTACGCGTTCGGCGAGGAGTTCTACCGGTCGCTCGAAGGCGACCATATCGTCTTGGACTCCGGTGGCGAATCGACGTGGACCGCCGACCTCGACGTGACGGACGGCGCGACGCGGCTGACGGCCCTGCACGAGGCCGGAGGCGTGTCGTCGTCGGAGATCCGTGGCTCCGACTGGACGACGCTCGCCCAACGCATGTTCCTGATGATGCCGCACGACGATTCCGACGCCTCCAACGCGCCGATGCGCCGCGGCGTCGAGCGTGACGCGAAACGGCACTACCAAGGGACCGACGGGCGCATCCATTACCTCATCGACGGGCGGTTCACGCCGGCCGGATGAGTTCCCGGTTCCCGATCCGCAAAGGCCGGAAACCGGGAACGGGGGGCTCTGTCCACAGCACCCGTTTGCACTTGCCTCCGGCCAGCGGAACGCCATAGGCTCGCGGCATGAACACCTCATTCATGCTCGAAAACGCCCGGCGCCTTGTACAACACCAATATTGGCGCCTTGTCGAAGCCTCCGACGCCATGGACATCTCCCCTGTGTTCTCCCATTGCTCCGCCGTGAGATTCTGGGGGACCGACATCCCCGACGGCTGCACGCTGTCCACGAACATGCCGCATATCGTCTTCCCCGAAAAACGCAGACGCCGTCGGTTCGCCGACGTCGTCACCCATACGTGGAGCGGGGAATTCCTGCTCCATGACATGCCCGCCGAAGGGTTCTCCGTCGTCAAACCGCCCATGGCCTGGGCGCAGATGGCACGGCACTGCAACGAGGAAAGCCTGGCGGTCATCGCGGGATCGTTCGCCTGCCGGGACACCAGACGACGGGTCGCCACCATCGACGAACTCGTGCGATACGCCACGGACACCAGGAACTTCCCCGGACGCGGCAAATGCTTGAGCATCGCGCCGTTCCTGTCCGACCACGCCGATTCGCCTCCCGAATCACAGGTCTACGTTCTGGTGATGCGCAACAAGTTGGGCAAGCCGGTCGTCAACCATCGGGTCGACTTCGGCGGCGGAGGCCATGCCTTCATCGACATCGCCTACCCGGACATCAAATTCGGCATCGAATATCAGGGTTCGTACCATGCCGGACCGGAGCAGATGCGGTCCGATGCCCGCCGGTTCAACCGATTGAAGCTGCATGGTTGGGAGATCGTCCTGGTCACGGCCGACGACCTCGCCACCGACGTCGCCAGAAAGGCCATCGTGCAGACGATCAGGACGCTGATGCTGCGTCAGGGACGAATGATCCATCTGGCCAGGTCCATCCTCTAGGGTCTCCGGTTCCCGATCGTCACGTCACGGCGATCGGGAACCGGATGTCTGTTCATATGCACACGGGAATCGTTGCGGCTCCGCCGTTTCACCGGTCCTTCACCGTGCGGTTCCGTGCGATTGTGGTTCCCCGTTCCCAAAGGCCGGGAATCGGGAACCAAACCTCGGTCAGTCCCCCGCGGTACGATGGCTCGCGATCGAAAATGGGGCCTTCCATATGCCAAGGGGTCCGGATGGAAGGAACGAAGTCGCATTGCGCCTGTGAGGGATGACGGTAGTGCAGCGGAACCGCGCGCCGAAGCGTGCCGCCGTGCGTCATCCATCAGCGGTCCTATGCCTTCCCGGGTCGAACGCGGCAACGCCCGCGTCACGGAAAGGTCCCGGCCGTTTATTCCATAGGTTCCTTGCCGTCATCATCGCCCTTTCGTCCCCGGCACGCCCGAATGACAAGGCGTGATCTCATGCAACCATCCATCCTCACCCTGACCGACGTCACCTTCACCTATCCGGACGCGTCGGAACCGCTGTTCACCGGCGTTTCCGCGTCGTTCCCGCGCGGCTGGAGCGCGGTGCTCGGCGACAACGGCATCGGCAAATCCACCCTGATGGCCATCGCGCGCGGGACCCTGCGGCCCGACGGCGGGACCGTCGTTCCCGACCCGACGCGGCTGGTCGTCGGTTATTGCCCGCAGGACATCGCGACGGTCCCGGCGAATCTCGACGATTTCGCGGCCGACTGGTCGCCCGAGGCGATCGCCCTGCGCGACGATCTCAAGCTCGGCGACGACTGGCCGTTCCGATACGACACGCTTTCCGGCGGCGAGCGCAAGCGCATGCAGATCGCCTGCGCGCTCGCCGACCGTCCGGACATGCTGATCCTCGACGAGCCGACCAACCATGTCGACGCGGGGACGCGCGACCACATCATCGCCGCGATGCGCCGGTTCCGCGGCATCGGCATCGTCGTGTCGCACGACGTGACGCTCATCGATGCGACGTGCAACCGGTGCGTGGCGCTCTCGCGTCGGCACGTCGGCTCACGCAACGTGACCGTCGCCGACACGTATCCCGGCGGATGCACGCGGGCCGCGCGGCTGATGGACGCGCGCGCCGCCGCCGACGCGTCCGCGTCGGACGCCGCCCGTCGCGAGACCGCGCGATTGCAGTCGGTCAAGGCGCGACGGTTCGCGGACGTGCAGCGCCTCGACGCCGCCAAACGGGGCGGCCGTCGCATCGACCCGAAGGACCATGACGCGCGCGCCGCGATGAAGTACGGACGTCCCACGATCGGCGCCGCGACGACCCGGCAGTACACGCAGCTCAACGGGCGTCTCGATGCGGCGCGCCGGCGCGCCGAGGGCCTGACGACCGCGGCGAAACGCTACGACGGCGACATCTGGCTCGACATCGAGCCGAGCCGCCGACGCGAACTCGCACGGCTCGAACCGGGTGTGATCCGGTTCGGCGGGCGGCACCTCGCGGATGCCCGGTTCGGGGCCGGCCATCCGGATGAAGTCGCCGGCTCCGGGCCCGGGCCGGAGAGAGAGGCCGACGAACCGCCGGCCGGAATGGTCCGAGCCGACGTCTCCGGGGACCGCATCAGCCTGTCGCCGCCCGCCGACGGCGCACCTGCCGTGGGACTTGCGATCCCGACGATCTCGATCGGGCCGCGCGACCACGTCGCGGTGACCGGACCGAACGGGACCGGCAAGTCGACGCTGCTGCGCGCGATGGTCGCCCGTGCCGCCGACGTGCCGAAACTGGTTGTCGCGCAGGACGCGACCCGTGACGATGCCGTCCGTGCGCTGGAGCGATTGCGGGCGTTGCGTCCCGCGGACCGGGCGCGCGTGCTCGGCGCGTACGCGCGGCTCAACGCAGATCCGGACCGGTTGCTCAAAGACGGCGAGCCATCGCCCGGGGAGCTGCGCAAGCTGCTGCTGTGTCTGTCGTTGCCGGGCCGGCCGCAGCTGATCGTCATGGACGAGCCGACGAATCATCTCGACCTGTCGTCCAAGGAGGCGTTGGCGAGATTATTGGCCGATTACCCGGGGGCGCTGGTCGTCGCCTCCCATGACGGGTGGTTCCTCGAGCGGGTGTTCGGTTCCCAGTTTTCGGCCCCTGGGAATGGGGAACCGGAACCGCACGGAACATCACAGTGAAGGATCGGTGAAACAGCGGAACCGCAACGATTCCCATGTGCATGTGAACAGGTCCCCGGTTCCCTATTCCGCAGGCCCCGGAATCGGGAACCGGCACATGACGAAAAGGGCGGAACCACATGGGTTCCGCCCTCTCGCGTCAGATCGGACGATCAGTCCTCGTCCTCATCCGGGTCGTAGTCGACGCCGGTCTCGGCGCGCTGCTCGGCCGAGATCGGAGCCGGGGCGCCGGTCAGCGGGTCACGGCCGCCGCCCGCCTTCGGGAAGGCGATGACGTCGCGGATCGTGTCGGCGCCGGCGAGGATCGACACGGTGCGGTCCCAGCCGAGGGCGATGCCCGCGTGCGGCGGGGCGCCGTACTTGAACGCCTCGAGCAGGAAGCCGAACTTCTCCGCGGCCTCCTCGGAGCTGATGCCGAGAACGTTGAGGACGCGGTCCTGGATGTCGTCGCGGTGGATACGCACGGAACCGCCGCCCATCTCCTCGCCGTTGCAGACGATGTCGTAGGAGTCGGACATGGCGTGCTCCGGATCCTGGTCGAACTTGTCGATCCAGTCCTTGGACGGCATGGTGAACGGGTGGTGCATGGAGGTCCACTTGGAGTGGCCGACCGCCACGTCGTCGTCGTCCGGATCGTCGGTGCGCTTGAACAACGGGAAGTCGACGACCCACGTGAACGCGAACTTCTTCGGGTCCAGCAGGCCGGCGCGGGAGGCGAGCTCCACGCGCACGGCGCCCAGCAGCAGCTGAGAGGATTCGCGGGAGCCGGCGGCGAAGAACACGGCGTCGCCGGGCTCGGCGCCCACGGCCTCCATGAGGCCGGCGCGCTCCTCATCGGACAGGTTCTTGGCGACGGGGCCCTTGAGCTCGCCGTCCTCGGTGAAGGACACGTACGCGAGGCCCTTGGCGCCGCGCTGCTTGGCCCACTCCTGCCATGCGTCGAACTGGCGGCGCGGGGTGGAGGCGCCGCCCTTGAACAGGACCGCGCCCACGTACGGGGCCTGGAACACGCGGAACGGCGTGTCCTTGAAGTATTCGGTGAGTTCGATGAGCGGGTTGCCGAAGCGCAGGTCCGGCTTGTCGGAGCCGTACTTGTCCATGGCGTCCTGCCAGGTGATGCGCGGCAGCGGCAGCGTGACCTCGTAGCCGGCGGTCTTCCAGATGGCGGCGATGACCTTCTCGGCCATGGCCATGACGTCCTCCTGGTCGACGTACGCCATCTCCATGTCGAGCTGCGTGAACTCGGGCTGACGGTCGGCGCGGAAGTCCTCGTCGCGGTAGCAGCGGGCCAGCTGGTAGTAGCGTTCGACGCCGGAGACCATGAGCAGCTGCTTCAACAGCTGCGGGGACTGCGGCAGCGCGTACCAGGAACCGGGCACGAGGCGGGCCGGCACGACGAAGTCGCGGGCGCCCTCCGGGGTGGACTTGATGAAGGTCGGGGTCTCGACCTCGGTGAAGTCCATGTCCTCGAGCGCGTGGCGGGCGGCCTTGGCCATGTCGGAGCGCAGCTTGAGGTTGTGCTGCATGGACGGGCGGCGCAGGTCGAGGTAACGGTACTTGAGGCGGATGTCCTCGCCGGGCAGCTTGTTCTCGGACTCGTTCTCCAGGGCGGTGGACACCTGGAACGGCAGGGCGTCGGACTTGGCGAGGATCTCGATGCTCTCCGCCACGACCTCGATCTTGCCGGTGGCGAGGTGCTCGTTCTCGTTGCCCTCCGGACGCAGGCGGACCTCGCCGACGACCTGGATGACGAATTCGCTGCGCAGCGGGCGGGCCATGTCCTCGTCGTAGATGACGACCTGCACGAGACCGGTGGAGTCGCGCAGATCGATGAAGGCGACGCCGCCGTGGTCGCGGCGACGGTCGACCCAACCGGCGAGGGTGACCTTCTGGCCGACCAGGGCCTCGGTGACCTCGGTGGCGTGGTGTGTTCTGTAAGCCGTCTGGCTCATGCTTCCTCTTTCATTGTTGACGACGTTGGTTTCCATGCGTTCCGGCGCGGAAATCAGCCGATGACAACGGTTTGCCGGGCATTAACAGTATCCGGCTCCCACGACGTGGCGTCGGCCGGGGCCTGGTCGCCGGTGACGATGTCCTTGACCTCGTCGCCTGCGCCGTCCTGGCCGGGGAACCACACGTACGGGATGCCGAGCTTGTCGGCGTATTTGATCTGCTTGCCGAGCTTGGCGGCGGTGGGGGCCACGTCGGCCGCGATGCCGCGCGAGCGCAGCGTGTTCGCGATGCGGTTGGCGCCCGCGCGCTCCTCCTCGTTCCACACCGCGACCAGCACGGAGGCCGGGGAGACGCGGCTGGCGTGCGCTCCGGCGGTGTGCAGCATGTAGCTCACGAGACGGCTCAGGCCGATGGACAGGCCCACGCCCGGGTACTTGCGGCTGCCCTGGCTGGCGAGGTTGTCGTAGCGTCCGCCGGAGCAGATGGAGCCGAGCGAGGCGGCGCCGTCGAGGAACGTCTCGTAGACGGAACCGGTGTAGTAGTCGAGTCCGCGCGCGATCTTGAGGTCGGCGATCACGGAGCCGGGGCGGATGGCGGCGGCCTCATCGACGATCATCGCGAGCGTGTCGAGACCCTGGCGGGCCAGCGCGTACGCCTCGGAATCGGAGGCGATGCCGTGGCCCGCGCACAGCGCATCGAACTTCGAGGCGAGCTCGGCGCCGTCGGCCGCGGTCAGCTCGGCGAGCTCGAGGCAGGCCCTGGCCTGCGCCTCGGATGCGCCGCACTCCTCGACGAGAAGCTTCGCGACCTCATCGGCGCCGATCTTGTCGAGCTTGTCGATCTCGCGCAGCACGCCCTCGATGTCGGTAAGTCCCAGCCCGCGGTAGAAGCCCTCGGACAGCTTGCGGTTGTTCGCGTGCACGGTGGCCTTGGGCAGGCCGAACGCGCGCAGGCGCTCCAGCGCGGAGACCATGACGAGCGGCAGCTCCACCTCGTAGTGGTCCGGCAGGTCGCCCTGCCCGATCACGTCGATGTCGGCCTGGACGAACTCGCGGTAACGGCCCTCCTGCGGACGTTCGCCGCGCCAGACCTTCTGGATCTGCCACCGCTTGAACGGGAAGGCGAGCTGGCCGGAATGCTCGACCACGTACCGGCTCAGCGGCACGGTGAGGTCGAAGTGCAGGCCGAGCCGCTCCTCGATCGGGGTGTCGGACTCGTGTCCGACCTCCTGCAGACGGGACAGCAGGTAAATCTCCTTGCTGGTCTCGCCCTTCTTCAGCAGGGACGCCCCGGTCTCGACGGCACGGGTCTCGATGCCGAGGAAGCCATTGAGCTCGAAAACTTCACGGAGCGTGTCGATGACACGCTGCTCCACAACGCGTTCAGAGGGGAGCCACTCTGGAAATCCTGAAATTGATGCGCCTTTAGCCACGGAATCAATATAATAGGTGAGGGTTGCGTCAAACATCACGGTTCCACCGGGGATGTCGGCACGCATCGCACACACTTCCAAGCTGTAAGGAGCTGGCCATGGCCGACGAAAACGTCACCGAACCCGAGAACACCACCGAGACCACCGAGCAGGCAGCGACGCCCGCCGTGGAGAAGGCCGTACCCGCGGCTCCCAAACCCTCCGCCATGCCGAAGCCGCACGCGCCGTCCCCGGCCGCGTTCGCGAGGAAGGCTCCCGCCGCCCACGTGTCCGCGCCGGCAGCGTCCGGCCACTCCGAGGCGGACGTGAAGGCGGCCGAGGCCTTCGGCCGCGTGGACGACAACGGCACCGTGTACGTGCGCGAGGGCGACGCCGAGCGCGAGGTGGGCCAGTTCCCGGACGTGTCGAAGGAGGAGGCGCTGGCGCTGTACGCCCGCAGGTTCCTTGACCTCAAGGCCAAGCTGGACGCGCTGGCCGTGCGTCTGAAGTCCCGCAACGTCAAGCCGCGCGAGATCGACGAATCGCTGAAGATGCTCTCCGAGGAGACCGCCTCCCCGGCCGTGGTGGGTGACATCGCCGCGCTGAAGGCGCAGCTCAAGGAGCTCGAGGCCGCCGGCGAGGCGAAGAAGGCGCAGATCGCCGAGGCGCGCAAGGCCGCGATGGACAAGGCCATCGCGGGCCGCACCGCCATCGTGGAGAAGGCCGAGGAGCTGGCCGCCTCGCTGGGCGACAACACGAACTGGCGCTCCACCGCGGACCGTTTCCGCGAGCTGTTCGACGAGTGGCAGGCCCACCAGCGCAACAACGTGCGCATCGACAAGAAGGACGCGGACGAGCTGTGGAAGCGTTTCTCCGCCGCCCGCACCACGTTCAACCAGGCGCGCCGCAAGTGGGCGCAGGCCCGCGACGTGGAGCGCAACGAGGCGAAGGCCGCCAAGGAGCAGATCATCGCCGAGGCGAACGAGCTGAAGGATTCCACCGCGTGGGGCGAGACCTCCCGCAGGTTCAACGAGCTCATGGACCGTTGGAAGCACGCGGGCCGCGCCGGCCGCAACGAGGACGACGCCCTGTGGGCCCGCTTCCGTGAGGCCGCGGACACGTTCTTCAACGCGCGTCAGGCGGACCGCGACCAGATCAGCTCCTCCGAGAAGGAGAACCTGGCCGCCAAGGAGGCGCTGCTCGTCAAGGCCGAGGCCCTGGTGCCCGTCTCGGACGAGAAGGCCGCCAAGCACGCCCGCCAGGAGCTCGCGAAGATCCAGGAGGAGTGGGACCAGATCGGTTATGTGCCGCGTGACGACATGCGTCGCATCGAGGGCCGTCTGGACGCCGTGGACAAGCAGATCAAGGCCGTCGAGGACGCTGCGTGGAAGCAGTCGGATCCCGAGGCCGACGCCCGCAAGTCCAGCTTCGAGGAGCAGCTCAACGCCCAGCTGGCCGAGCTGTCCGCGAAGATCGAGGCGGAGTCCGATCCGAAGAAGAAGGCGAAGCTCGAGGCCGAGAAGGCCACGAAGGAGCAGTGGCTCAACGCGGTGAAGTGATTCCCGCGGGAGGGATTCGCACCGCACAGGCGCGGATTCCTCCATCATGACGGACAAGGCCCCTGTCCGGTTCATTGAACCGGACAGGGGCCTTCGTGTTGTGTAAGCCCACGGAACGGGCATGCGGAATGACGCGCCGCTACGCGAGCTCCGTCCCGGTGGCCGGCGCGTCGTTCCGCACGGCCGGATGCCGGCGCAGGTAGGCGGCCAGCGCGTCGCCGTACCCTTCGTCGAACTCGTGGTAGTCGCTGCCCGTGCGGAAGGCGGTGTACCGGTCACCGCCCTGCAGCAGGAACGAGTTGGCCGCGGCGATGACGATGTCGTCGTCTCCGATCGGCCTGCCGTCGACGCGCAGGTCGACGATGCGCACGTCGCCGGCGTCCCGCGCCGGCTCCCCGGATACGACGTCCGCCTCCCCGTCCGTCGAGTACCGGTAGGACACGTTGGAGGACACGCCGAGATGCGCTACGGCGAGCTTGCCGTCATGTCGCCTCCACTGTTGGGCGAGCACGGCCTTGAGTTCGCGTCCGGTGAGCGTGGTCTTCGCGACCTTGAACTGGAGGGCCATCATGCTGTCCACCTCGCGTCGGGTGATGACGCCGTCGCCGTCAAGGTCGAGGCTCCGTGTGCGCAGGCTGCCGTCGTTGGAGAATCCGACGACGGGGATGCGGTCCCCCGCGTAGGCGGCGCGTTGCACCGCCTCGCGCTCGGCGTCGGCGACGAGCGTGCCGAGCGCGTTCTCCCCGCTGCGGGACGCCTTGCCGAAGTAGGCGTGCTTCGCGATGGTGCCGACGACCTCGTTTCCGACGCGTTGCGATCCGGCCGCGGCGGCCTGGTAGACGTCGCGTGCGCGACGCACGCGTTCGGCGGGCGTTCCGGCCGATTCCCAGGCGGCCTGTTTCGCCCGCGCCACGCCGTCATCCCCGTTGAGGTCGATGACGCCGGGGACCGCGGATGCGGTGGTGCCGTTGCCGAGGTCCACGTCATTCACCGTCACACGCGCGTGCCGCCCTTTCCCCTCGATGACGAGGTCCTGCACGGCCATCTGCCGTCCGAAGCTGCCCGCTTCGATGATGGGCGCGCCGGCGGCGGTGCGCATCCGTTTGACGGCGTGGCTGTGGCCGGAGTAGACGAGGTCGACGTTGGAGTCGATGGCGGCGTCGCCGTGTCCCGCGGCGGCCGATGCGTCGGCGTGCAGGAGGACGACGACCGCGTCCGCTTCGCCGTTCGCCTCATCGCCGTCGCTCAGCTGGTCGGCGACGCGGTTGATGGCGTGCACCGCGGTCTCGCCGAGGTCGGCGTCGGCGGTGATGCGCGGCGTGGTGACGGCGCCGAGCGCGTCGGTGATGGCGCCGATGAAGGCGACCCGTTTGCCGCCGATCTTGCGGATGACGTAGTCCTTGACCCGGGAGAGCTTGCCGTGCGCGCTCTTGTTGCGTGCGGAGACGTTGGCGCACAGCCAGTCGATGCCGTTGGCGGGGTCGGCGATGCGGTCGTTGAAGTCGGCGACGCCCCTGTCGAGCTCGTGGTTGCCCATGGCGGAGATGCCCAGCCCCCACGTCTTGGCCATGTCGAGCGTGGGGCGGTCCTGCTCGTAGGCCGATTCGTACGGGCTGCCGCCGACCAGGTCGCCGGCGGACACGGCCACCATGCCGCCGGGATTATGGGATTCGGCGAGTTCGAATCCTTCCGCGTTGGCTTCGCCGCGTTCGATATGCCCGTGGAAATCGGTGATGTCCGCGACGGTGACGACGCCCGTGTTCCCCGGATCCGTTCCCGTCAGCGGATTCATGCCGTTCGATGCGAATGCGTTCGGCACGGTGACGGCCGCGACGGCCAGGATCGCCATGCCCGTGAGGACGGCCATCCGCCGTCCGCCGGCGTGACCGCGCCGGTCTGACTTCATCCTGCTCACGGCTGCCACGCTATGGCCGCCGGTTGAACGGACATGTCCGGGCATCCTACGGGCAGGTGAACATCGGTGAATTCTTGCGACGGCATCCGTTACCGCAAGCGCCTCCGGAAAAGTCCGTCATACGGACGGATGTGACATGCCATGGACGCGAACCGCACATGCCGACTGTTACACTTCCCTTCCGTGAATGCAGTATCTTCCGTTTCCAAGCAATCGCCGGCGTCCCCGTCCCGGCCCGGGTCCCACGTCCGCACGGTGGCGGACCTGTTCGTCGAATGCCTCGTCAACGAGGGCGTCGACATCATGTACGGTATCCCCGGCGAGGAGAACATCCCGCTGATGGAGGCCATCGCCCGCGACGGGCGCATCCGCTTCGTGCTGACGCGCCACGAGCAGGGCGCCGGCTTCATGGCGGCCACGCAGGGCCATCTGACCGGCAGGCCGGGCGTGTGCCTGGCGACGCTCGGCCCGGGCGCGCTGAACCTGACGCTTCCGGTGGCGCAGGCGAACGCGAGCACGGTGCCGCTGGTGGCGATCTGCGCGCAGGGCAACGTGACACGCCTGTACAAGGAATCGCATCAGATCGTGGACCTGGTGTCCGTGTTCCGTCCGCTGACGCAGTGGACGTCGATGGTGATGGAACCGGCATCCGTGCCGGAGATGGTCCGCAAGGCGTTCTCGATCGCGCAGCGAAACCGTCCGGGCGCGACCTGTCTGATTCTGCCGGAGGACGTGGCCGAGATGCCGGCGCCCGAGGGCGCGAGGCCGCTGCCCCTGCCGAACCCGATGAGCTTCGCCCCCACGCCGGACACGATCGAACGCGCGGTGAGCATCATCCGCGGCGCGAAGCACCCGATCATCCTCGCCGGCAACGGCGTGGCGCGCGGCCATGCGGAGAACCGTCTGCTCGCCCTGGCCGAGCAGCTCAACGTGCCGGTGGCCACGACGTTCGAAGGCAAGGGCGTGATCTCGGACCGCATCCCGCTGGCGTTGGGCGTGGTCGGCTTCATGCGCCACGACTACGAGAACTTCGCGTTCGACGAGGCGGACCTCATCATCGCGGTCGGCTTCTCGATCCAGCAGTTCGATCCGAAGAAGATCAATCCGAACGACGACAAGACGATCATCCACATCAACACGTTCATCGAGGACACGGACGCGCATTATTCGACGGCCCTGAACATCATGGGCAACATCGACGCGACCCTGTCCGCGCTGGTCGACGCGCTGCGGCGCCAGCGTGTGTCGTTCGGCGTGTCCCACCCGAAGATCCACGAGCTGCTGACGGACGAATACGAGTCCTATGCGCAGGACGATTCGTTCCCGATGAAGCCGCAGCGCATCGTCGCGGACACGCGCCGCGCGATGGAGACGGACACGGACATCGCGCTGGTCGACACCGGCGCGCTGAAGATGTGGATGGCCCGCCTCTACCCCACCTACTATTCGAACACGTGCGTCATCGACAATTCGCTCTCCACCATGGCGTGGACGCTTCCGGGAGCGGTGGCGGCCTCGCTGGAGAACCCCGGGCGCCCGGTGCTCGCGGTGATGGGCGACGGCTCGTTCATGATGAACGTGCAGGAGATCGAGACGGCAGTGCGCGTGGGCGCGCGCATCGTGATCCTCGTGTGGGTGGATGAGGCGTACGGCCTCATCAAGTGGAAGATGGACCTGCATGACGGCGATCACGAATACGTGGACTTCAACAACCCGGATGTGGTGGAGCTGGGCATGAGCTTCGGCGCGAAGGGTCATCTCATCGAATCGGCCGACCAGCTCTACCCCACCCTGCGCGCCGCGCTGCGCTCCGGTTCGGGCATCGACATCATCGCCTGCCCGGTCGATTACTCCGAGAACATGAAGCTCATCGACAAGCTCGGCGAGGTGGACTTCTCCGCCTGACCGGCTCCCGGCCGACGATGCATGGCATACGAATGAAGGGCTCGGTTCCAAGCTGGAATCGAGCCCTTCATTCGTCTATGGCCGAAACCTCGGCCGGAACGCTACTCCGCGTCGCCGGAGGCGTCGCCCGCGGCCGGTGCCGCGTCGGAGGTCGTCGCGCCGACCAGCTCGGGCTTGCCGTCCCCTGCCGGGGATGCCGGGGCGTCGCCGTCCTTGGACGGCTCCTCGAACGTCTCACCCTTGAAGGTGAACTCGCCGAGGATGCCCTCGCCCTCCGAATCGACGACCACGCGCTGGCCGTCCTTGAGGTCGCCCATGAGGATCTTCTCCGAGATGGCGTCCTCGATGTCGCGCTGGATCACGCGACGCAGCGGGCGGGCGCCGAGCAGCGGGTCGAAGCCCTTCTGCGCGAGCAGGTCCTTCGCCTTGTCGGTGAGCTCGAGCGACATGTGGCGGTCGAACAGACGGTCGTTGAGCCGCTTGACGTCGAGGTCGACGATCTGGCGCACCTGCGGCTCGGTGAGCTGCTTGAACACGATGATGTCGTCCAGACGGTTGAGGAACTCGGGGCGGAACTGCTGCTTGAGCTCGGCGCTCACCTGCTCCTTCATGCGCTGGTAGCTGGATTCGGTGTTCGCGCCGAGGTTGAAGCCGGTGTTGGCGGCCTTGGCGATGTCGCGCGTGCCGAGGTTGGTGGTCAGGATGATGATGGTGTTCTTGAAGTCCACCTTGCGACCCTGACCGTCGGTGAGATGGCCGTCGTCGAGCACCTGCAGCAGCGTGTTGAAGATGTCCGGATGGGCCTTCTCGATCTCGTCGAACAGCACCACGGAGAACGGCTTGCGGCGCACCTTCTCGGTGAGCTCGCCGCCCTCCTCGTAGCCGACGTATCCCGGGGGCGCACCGAACAGGCGGGACGCCGCGTACTTCTCGGAGAATTCGGACATGTCGACGCGGATGAGCGCGTCCTCGTCGTCGAACAGGAACTCGGCGAGCGTCTTGGCCAGCTCGGTCTTGCCCACACCGGTGGGGCCGGCGAAGATGAACGAGCCGGACGGACGCTTCGGGTCCTTGAGGCCCACGCGGGTGCGGCGGATGGAACGGGACAGCGCGGACACGGCCTCGTCCTGGCCGATGATGCGCTTGTGGAGCTCCGCCTCCATGTTGAGCAGCTTCTTCGACTCCGCCTGGGTGAGCTTGACGACCGGGATGCCGGTGGTGGAGGAGATGACCTCGGCGATCACGTCCTCGTCCACGACCATCTTCACGTCGGACTCACCCTCGTGCCAGGCCTTCTGCTTCTCCTTGAGCTCGGACTGCATGGTCTCGAGGCTGTCGCGCAGGGAGGCCGCCTTCTCGAAGTCCTGGTCCTTGACGGCCTGCTCCTTCTCGGCGGAGACCTTGGCGATCTTCTGGTCGAGCTCCTTGAGCTCGGGCGGCGTGGTCAGGCGCTTGATCCTGAGGCGCGCGCCGGCCTCGTCGATCAGGTCGATGGCCTTGTCCGGCAGGTTGCGGTCCTGGATGTACCGCGCCGAGAGCTCGGCGGCGGACTGGAGCGCCCCGTCGGTGATGGTCACGTGGTGGTGGTTCTCGTAGCGGCCGCGCAGACCCTTGAGGATTTCGATGGTCTCGGCCACGGTGGGCTCGTGCACCTGGATGGGCTGGAAGCGGCGCTCGAGGGCCGCGTCCTTCTCGATGTACTTGCGGTACTCGTCCGTGGTGGTGGCGCCGATGGTCTGGAGCTCGCCGCGCGCGAGCATCGGCTTCAACATGTCGGAGGCGCCGAGCGCGCCGTCCGCCGAGCCGGCGCCGACGATGGTGTGGATCTCGTCGATGAACAGCACGATGTCGCCACGGGTCTTGATCTCCTTGAGGACCTTCTTGAGGCGTTCCTCGAAGTCGCCGCGGTAGCGGGAGCCGGCCACCATGGAGCCGAGGTCCAGCGAGTACACCTGCTTGCCCTTGAGGGTCTCGGGCACGTCGCCGGCCTGGATCTTCTGCGCGAGCCCCTCGACGACGGCGGTCTTGCCGACGCCGGGTTCGCCGATGAGCACGGGGTTGTTCTTGGTGCGGCGGGAGAGCACCACCATCACGCGCTCGATCTCCTTGGAGCGGCCGATGACCGGGTCGAGCTTGCCTTCGGCGGCCTCCTGGGTGAGGTTGCGGCCGAACTGGTCGAGGATGGCGGAGCCGGACTTGTTGGCCTTGTCGGCCACGCCGCCGGCGTTCGCCAGGTCTCCCTTGGCATCGGCGGTGCCAGAGTTGCCGCGGATCATGTCGATGGTGGTGGAGCGCAGCTCGCCCAGATCGACGTCCATCTTGATGAGCACCTGGGTGCCGACGCCCTCGCCCTCGCGGATCAGGCCGAGCAGGATGTGCTCGGTGCCGATGTAGCTGTGGCCGAGCTGCAGCGCCTCGCGCAGGCTCAGTTCGAGCACCTGCTTGGCGTGCGTGGTGAAGGGAATGTGGCCGTTGGATGTGGCGTTGCCCTTGCCGATCATCTCCTCGACCTGCTTGCGGGTGGCGTCCAACTCGACGCCCTTGGCGGCGAGCGCCTTCGCGGCCACACCCTCTCCTTCGCGGATCAGGCCGAGCAGAAGGTGTTCGGTGCCGATGTAGTTGTGCTGGAGAGACCTCGCCTCTTCCTGCGCCAACACGATCACGCGCCGCGCACGGTCTGTGAACCGTTCGAACATACTTGTCCTTCCTCAATTGACACTGCCCTTAACTCTAGCGATTCGCGGTGACGTTTGGCGCCCCGCGTCCCGATATTCCGCTATGGACGTACGCGGGAGGATATGCTGGGGGTATCAGTTCGTCAAGGAGGCAATGATGACCACACAGACATTCAACGCCGCGCCTGACGCCGACATCGTCGTCGGCGTGGACGGTTCGGACGAGTCGTTCGCGGCGCTGCGGTGGGCCATGCGCGAATCGGCCCTGTCCGGTCGCCGGGTGAACGCGGTGTACGGCTGGACCCGCTCGTGGGACATGGGCGCGGAGCCGGACAGCGAGGAGGGCTGGGAGCGTGTCCGCCATGACATCGCGGCCCAGCTGCGCCGGTGGGTGGACGAGGCGTCGGAGGGTGTCGATTTCGACCCCGCCGACCTCACGCTCACGTCGGTGAAGGCCTCGGGCACCGCGGCGCTGCTGCAGATCGGCAGGGACGCCCGGCAGATCGTGGTGGGTCGGCGTTCGCTGGGGCCGGTGGCCCGCTGGTTCCTGGGTTCGCTGTCCGCGTCGCTCGCGGAGTCGGCCGAGGTGCCGGTCACGGTGGTACGTCTGGCCGGCGGCGAGGAGGAGACGGTGACGAACGACATCGCGAACGCGTTGTCCCCCGTGGAGGAGAAGGTGTACTACCTGCCGAGCGAGGGCGTCGTGGAGGAGTCCCGCAGGCCGGTGGTGGTCGGCGTGGACGGGTCCGACATCTCACGCCGCGCGTTGGCGTTCGCCGCCGAGGAGGCGCGGCTGCATGACGCGCCGCTCCAGGTGCTGTTCTGCTGGCAGTTGAAGGATCTGGGCAGCGTCCCCGGGTACGAGCGTGCGGTGGCCCCGATCGAGGTGGGACAGCGCCGTGCGGAGGAGATGCTCGCCGGCGTGCTGGCGGAGGCGTCGCTTCCCGAAGGCCTCGAGGTGGGGTCGCATGCGTTCCACATCTCCGCGTCGAAGGGGCTCGTCGCCGCGTCCCGGTATGCGAGCCATCTGGTGGTGGGGTCGCGTGGCCTGAGCGGTCTGGACGCGCACTTCCTCGGCTCGGTGTCGCGTCAGATCGTGAACTTCGCCGAGTGCACGGTCACCGTGGTCCACTGACACGGGCGTCCATGGATGCGGGCCCGCACGATTCGTCCGAATCGTGCGGGCCCGTTCATATGCGCGCGGTTTCGTCCGCCTGCGGCGCGACGCGTCTATTCGACGGCGTCCGGACCGGCGTCCGGCTCGTCCGTGGCCGGCTCCGTGTCCGGGGTCTCCCCCGCCGCATCGTCTGCGGAATCCGTCGGCGCCGCGTCGTCGGTTCCTTCCTCGTCGGCGCCTTCGTCATCCGCCGGTTGCGTCTCCGGCTCGGCCTCGTCGGCCGTGTCGTCGGTTTCCTCGACGCCGACGGTCTCTTCGACGTCCGTCTCCCCCGCGTCGTCCGGCTCCACGGTCTCGCCGGGTTCCGCGGCCGAATCAGCGTCCGTTTCCGCGGCGAGATCGACGACCGCTTCGAGCTCCGGCTCGTCGTCCGGCTCCACGGTGTTCTCGGCGACGTCCTTGGAGTCCGCGTCGATCTCGGTGTTCTCCTCGATGTCCTGTTCCGTGGCGACGTCCGTGTCGTTGTCGTCCTCGGCGTCGGCACGCTCGATGAGTTCGACCGGCTCGCGCTCCTCGCGCGGCTGCTGGGCGATGATGTCGATGTGCAGGTCGTCGAAGGCGGGCTTCGACTGCACCCACAGGCGGCTGGGCTCCGGCGGATCGATCTCCGAATGCTCGCCACAGCCGTGGTCGAGGGAGACCACGCGGCCGTCGTCGGGGCTCCACTTGTTGGCGCACACGCCGAACATGCGGTTGAGCTCGCCCTTGATCGGCACGAGGAACCCGCAGGTGGAGCACAGGTTGCCGGCGGCGGTCTTCGTGGACATGGCCTTGGGGCCTCGTGGACCCTCGTACCAGCGCTTGGCGGTCTGCGCCCGCCCCAGTTGGGACAGCACATGGCGGCGGGACAGGTCGAACTCCTCGACGGCCTCGTCCTCGTCCTCCGATTCGTCCCCGGCCGCCGTCACGACGGCGCCACGCTCCCCGTCGTCCTCGGGGGACGTTTCGGACGTCGCGGGACCATCGCCTTCGGAGGCGGTTCCATCGGACGCCGCATCCCGGGCTTCGTCGTCGGCGACTGGTTCGGTCCTGCGGAAGCCGTCCTCGAGCCGCGGATCGTCCGGGTCGGTGCCGATGGAATCGGTGGGGGCCAGGTCGGTGGGCTCCAGACGGTCCTTCCACGGCACCCATGCGGGAGGCATGAGCGCGTCGTCGGTGGGGATGAGCGAGGATTCGTTCACCGTCCAGTCGCCGAGCTCGACGTCATGGTAGAGCGTGACCGACCATTGCCATCCCTCGTAGCCGCGCACATGCGCGGCGAGACGGAAATCGGTGACGCCGTCACCAAGGTCGATGGCGTCGATCACATCGCCGACCTGTTCGGGTTCCTCGGCCACGGACAGCGCGGTGGCGCGGGCCAGTTCGCGCGGGTCGACCGACGGCGTCCCGTCTTCGCTGATTGCGGTGTTGTCGCTCATGGGTGTGAATCAGTCCTGTACGTCGAAGTTGTCCGCCACGGCGCGCAGCAGCGTGGCGAGTTTGCGGCTTTCGGCCGCGGAGGGATAGCGGTGGCGGCGCAGCGTGTTGCCCGCCGAATCAAGCAGCTTGATGAGGTCCTCGCAGATGGCGGCCATGTCGTCGGGCTTCGGACGGGTGGCCTTGACCAGCGACGGTGCGGCCGCCACCGGGGTCACGTCCATCGCCTGAGGGCCCCTGCGGCCCTCGACGACCGAGTATTCCACCTTGGCGCCCTTGCGCAGCGTGGTGGATCCGGCTGGCAGAGCGGCCGCGGGCAGGAACACGTCCTTGCCTTCCTCACTGGTGATGAAGCCATATCCCTTGGCGGCATCGAACCAACGAACTCGACCGGTGGGCATCGTGCACTCTCGCTTTCTTCACTGGCGTCATTTCTGTAAGCCGGTCCATTCTACCGCATCATGCGCGACGCCCCTCCGGCTCGCTTTGGGCGTAGCGCGCCGGAGGGGCGTCCGTCGGTTCATCGGGAGAACCAGCCTCCGCGCTTCGTCCTGCCGGCCTTGTCCTTGCCTTTCGCCTTGCCCGTCTTGTCCGTATCCGCGGGCCGGTCGGCCGCGGACGCGGACGGGACCGCCGGCGCGGCGACCGGTCCCAACGGCAGCACGATGGTGAACGTGAGTCCGCCGCCGGGCGTGCCGGTCGCGCAGATGAGCCCGCGATGGGCCTTGACCACCGACTGCGCGATGGCCAGTCCCAGTCCGGTGCCGCCCTTCTCCCGCGCACGGGAGGGGTCCGCGGTGTAGAACCGTTCGAACAGCTGCGGACGGGACTCGTCCGGCACGCCGGGGCCGTGGTCCTCGAACCTGATCACCGCATAGTTGGTGCCGGTGCTCATCGACTGGCCGACGTCGGCCGCTTCGAGGAAGTGCCGCATCGACTCATCGGTGGACGGCATCTGGGCGAGGCGCTCCGGCGCGATCGAGGCGGGCATGACGCCCAATCCCACGCGCGCGGGCGAATCGGACGGCGTGTACCGGTGGATGTTGCCCACGATGTTCGTGACCACCTGGCGCAGACGCGAGGCGTCGCCGGTGAGGGTGACGGGGGTCATGGGACCGGCGGCGATGTCGATGGCCGCGGGATGGTCCATGTCGGTCGACGGACGGAACGCCACGGTGCCGCGCGTCACCTCCCGCTCGGGGTCGAGCGCGTGCAGGTCGTCGAGCGCGTCGGCCACCAGGGTGGTGAGCGAGACGGTCTGCGTCATGTCGATGCCACGCCCCTCGTCGAGGCGCGCCAGCGAAAGCAGGTCCTCCACGAGGACGGTCATGCGCTGGCTGGATTTCTCGATGTGGGCGATGGATTCGTCGGCCCGTTCGAGCGCTCCGGGCATGCCGCGCTGCATGGTGTACAGCTCGGCGTAGCCGTGGATGGCGGCGAGCGGCGTCCTGAGCTCATGGCTGGCGTCGGAGACGAACCGCTTCATCTTCGCCGTGGTCTGCTCCTGCTCGTGGAAGCTTTTCTCGATGCGCGCGAGCATGGTGTTCAGGGACGCCGCGAGCGAGCCGACCTCCGTGTTCTCCGGGGCCCAGGGCACGCGTTGGCTCAGGTCTCCGGCGGCGATCTTGGCCGCGGTCTTCTCGATGCGCTTGAGCGGATCCAGCGTGCGTTGGATGAGCAGCGCCACCAGGGAGCCGCCGAGCAGCACGATGGCGATCCCCACGGTGGCGCAGTAACGGGTGAGCGTGTTGATGGTGTCGATCTGGTCGGACAGGGACAGGCCGATGAACACGATGCCGCGGAACACCTTGTTGCCGTTGGCGTCCTGGTCCTCCCACCGGAACGCGGCCACGCGCCAGGGGGCTCCCGCCGTCTGGATGGTCTTGCGCGTGGGGACCGTCGAGGCCCTCATCCCGGCGGAGCCGGCGGACGAGCCCTCGCCCGCGGATCGGCCCGCGTCGTCCTGGGATCCGGAGGAATCCTGCCCCGAATCCGACGAAGCCCCTGAATCCGAATCCTGACCGGAATCCGAGCCCGACGACGAGCCGCCCATGACGTTTGCGAGCGTGGTGATCTGCGCGCCGGTGGTGAACGGCGTGCCGAGCATGTCGTCGGTGAGCGCCGAGTTGGACGGCAGCTGGGGCATGGTGACGACGTTGCCGTCGAGGATCGGATAGAGCTTCGTCTCGGTCTGTCCGGTGAGTTTGCCGTCCTGCGCGTAGCGGATCTGGAGGAAGTACGTGTTGAGCCCGTTGTTCCGCTGGTCCATGCTGCGCAGCAGGTCCGTGTTGCGGAAGATGAGGGTGCTCTGCGAGATGATCTGGTTGTCGGTCTTCTCGAGCAGGTAGCCGCTGACGAGCTGTCTGATGGAGGCCGAGATGCCCACCGTGCCGATGATGAGCACGACGAGCGTGGAGGCGACGAGCTTGGCGCTCAGCGGGACGCGGTCGAGCCGGTCGAGGAAGAACCGCGTGAAGCGGTGCCATCCCCCGCGGCGTTTCCCGGCGGCCGGGTGCGAGGCGGCCGCCGGCGCGCCCGCCGCGGCGCTCCCCGGGGCTCCGGCCGGAGGGGTCGCCGTCTCGTCCTGGAGGGTGCGGGGATGGGTGATCATGACTTCGGTTCGCGGATCATGTAGCCGATGCCGCGCTTGGTCTCGATGAGCGGCGTGACCTTGTGCTTCTCGCCGTCGTCGCCTTCCACCATGACGCCGTCGACCTTCTTGCGCAGGTAGGAGATGTAGCTTTCGACGATGGCCGCGTCGCCGCCCCAGTCGTACTGCCAGACGTGGTCGAGGATCTGCGCCTTGGACAGCACGCGTCCGGCGTTGTCCATGAGGTAGCGCAGCAGCTTGTATTCGGTGGGGCTCAGCTCGACGGTCTGTCCGGCGCGCGTCACGTCGTGCGAGTCCTCGTTGATCTCGAGGTCGCCCACGCGGATGATCGGATCGTCCTCCACCTGTTCGCGGGTGCGCCGCAGGATGGCGCGGATGCGGGCCACGACCTCCTCGAGGCTGAACGGCTTGGTGACGTAGTCGTCGCCGCCGACGGTCAGCCCCATGACCTTGTCCTGCGTGTCGTCGCGGGCGGTGAGGAAGAGGACCGGCGCGTCGATGCCTTCCTGGCGGATGCGGCGGGTCACCGTGAACCCGTCGATGTCCGGGAGCATGACGTCCAGCACGATGAGGTCCGGACGGACCTTCTCGATGACTTCGATGGCCTCGGAGCCGGATGCGGCGGTGCTGACCTCGAACCCGGCGAAATGCAGGGAGGCCACCAGCAGTTCTCGGATGGACGGTTCGTCGTCCACGACGACGATGGATGCTTCGATAGGCTTGCTCATGCCTCCCAGCATGGACTCGCTGTCTGACGGTTTCCTGAAAGCCGTCTGTGCATTCCGCGCGGTTCCGGCGTGGACGCGGCCGACGCCGGACGGGTCAGCCGCGCTTCCTGCCGAACAGGCCGCGCTGCCGCTTGCGCGCCTCGCGCAGCTCGCGTCGCGTCATCGGACGGGCCGGCTCCTCCGGCGCGGCCGACGGCTGTTCCTCGACGGCCGGCGGTTCCGGGCCGGACGGCGTCTCGACGGCCGTCACGTCGGCCGCCGCCCCGGCGTCACCGGTCCCATCGTCGGACGGGACGTCCGTCGAGGCCTGCGCCTGCTCGTCCTGCTCACCGGCGTCCTTGTCGACTTCGCGACGCCGCCTGACGACGATGGTCACCACGATGACGATGACGAGCACCGCGAGACCCGCGCCCATGCCGATGACGCCGATGGTCACGGTGCGCGAGTTCGTCGAGGTCTGCTTGCGCTGTTGGATCTCGTCCATCATGGCGATCGCGGAGCCGGACCAATCCTGTTTGGAGGAGTCGGAGAGCGGCTCCATGGCGGCCTTGCTCAACGCGTCGACGGTGTCCGAATCGCGCAGCCACTCATCCGAGTTGCTGGAGACCGACACGACGAGGCTGCCGTCCGCGGACGCCACCGCGAGCAGCACGGTGTTGGGCTTCGGGTTGGTGGCCTCCAACGCCTCCTTCGCCCATTCGGTGGGCTTCGCGCCTTCGCCGAAGCTGTCGACGTAGATGAGACGGACGTACACGCCGGATTTCTCGTAGGTCTCCTTGACCTTGTCGGTGACGGCCGAGGCGTTGGAGCCGAGCAGGTTCTGCGTGTCGGTGATGTTGTCGGTCATCAGTCCGGTGCCGCCGTCGGCGAGGGCGACGGGAGTTATCCACATCGTGCACAGCAACGCCAGAACGGCGCAGACAAGCCATTTCCCGACATGCGACACGCCGATGCGGGGGGCTCTGACCACATCGGTCGTTTTTCCGTTGGTGAACGATTCGAAACTCATACACTCCACCTTAGCGGCCGGTTGCACCAATCGGACGCCGTCCGGCGAGACCGGACCCATCATCCATGACGAACGAAGGAGACGACGATGCCTCAATACCAGGTCGATTCGGAACGGATCGCATCATCCAGCGCCGCGGTGCAGTCATCCGTGGGACAGATCAGACAGGCCGTGACCGGCATGGTGGCGAACCTCAACGCGTTGCAGGACGCGTGGAGGGGATCGGCGGCCACGCAGTTCACCTCGGTGGTCGAGCAGTGGCGCGCGGCGCAGCAGCAGATGGAATCATCCCTCGAATCCATACAACGCTCGCTGTCTCACGCGTCCACGGTGTATGCGGACGCGGAGACCGCGGCCGCACGGCTGTTCGCGCAGTGACGTCCCCGACGGGAACGTCCGGAAACGGCATGTGCCGTCCCGTGCATGCACGGGACGGCACATGGATGCCGATGGACGGGTCTTCCGTCCTGCCCATCGGCTTCGGTTCGACGGGAGTCCCGCCGATCAGTAGCCCATGTCGGCGCCGGCGGCCGGGGCGGCGGCCTTCGGCTCCGGCTTGTTGGCGACGACGGCCTCGGTGGTCAGGAACAGGCCGGCGATGGAGGCGGCGTTCTGCAGGGCGGAACGGGTCACCTTGACCGGGTCGGTGACGCCGGCGGCCAGCAGGTCCTCGTAGGTGTCGGTGGCGGCGTTGAAGCCCTCGCCGTCGGGCAGGGAGCGGACCTTGCTGATCACGACGTCGCCGGAGACGCCGGCGTTCTCGGCGATCTGCTTGATCGGGGCCTCGATGGCGCGGAACACGATGGCGGCGCCGGTGGCCTCCTCGCCGGTGAGCGAGGTGACGGCCTCATCGGACTCGGCCTTCTTGGCGGCCTGGACGAGGGCCACGCCACCGCCGGGCAGCAGGCCCTCCTCGATGGCGGCCTTGGCGTTGCGCACGGCGTCCTCGATGCGGTGCTTGCGCTCCTTGGCCTCCACCTCGGTGGCGGCGCCGACCTTGATGACGGCGACGCCGCCGGCCAGCTTGGCGAGACGCTCCTGCAGCTTCTCGCGGTCGTAGTCGGAATCGGTGTTCTCGATCTCGGCGCGGATCTGGGCCACGCGGGCGTCGATGTCCTCCTTGGAGCCGGCGCCCTGCACGATGGTGGTCTCGTCCTTGGAGACGATGACCTTCTTGGCGTGGCCGAGCACGGAGGTGTCGATGGAGTCGAGCTTGAGGCCCAGCTCGTCGGACACGACCTGCGCGCCGGTCAGGATGGCCATGTCCTGCAGCATGGCCTTGCGGCGGTCGCCGAAGCCCGGGGCCTTGACGGCGCAGGACTTGAAGGTGCCGCGGATGTTGTTGAGGATGAGGGTCGGCAGCGCCTCGCCGTCGACGTCCTCGGCGATGATCAGCAGCGGCTTGCCGGACTTCATGACCAGCTCGGCCACGTGGACGACGTCCTGCTGGCTGGAGACCTTGCCGGAGGTCAGGAGGATGTACGGGTCCTCGAGCACGGCGGTCTGGTCGTCGGCGTTGGTCACGAAGTACGGGGCGATGTAGCCCTTGTCGAAGCGCATGCCCTCGGTGAACTCGAGGTCGAGGCCGAAGCGGTTGTTGTCCTCGACGGTGACGACGCCGTCCTGGCCGACCTTGTCCAGGGCCTCGGCGATCTTCTCGCCGACTTCCGGATCGGCGGCGGAGATGGTGGCGGTCGCGGCGATCTGGTCCTTGGTCTCGACGTCCTTGGCGGCGGCGATGAGCTCCTTGACGATGACGTCGGAGGCCTTCTCGATGCCGCGGCGCAGGGCGATCGGGTTGGAGCCGGCGACCACGTTCTTCAGGCCCTCGTGCACGAGGGACTGGGCCAGCACGGTGGCGGTGGTGGTGCCGTCGCCGGCGACGTCGTCGGTCTTCTTGGCGACTTCCTTGACCAGCTCGGCGCCGATGCGCTCGTACGGATCCTCGAGGTCGATCTCCTTGGCGATGGAGACGCCGTCGTTGGTGATGGTCGGGGCGCCGTAGGACTTGTCCAGCACGACGTTGCGGCCCTTCGGGCCGAGGGTGACCTTGACGGTGTTGGCGAGCTTGTCAAGGCCTTCGAGCATTCCCTGACGGGCTTCCTCATCATACGCGATGATCTTTGCCATGGTTTGATGTCCTCCAAATGGCTGTGGGTAACCGATGTCCACCCGTGGGACCGCGGGTGACGCACCGCCGTCAGCTGCGGTTTATCACTCTCGACCTCCGAGTGCTAACTGCGACATTAGCACTCGGCGTCCACGAGTGCCAACATCCGCCGGGATTTGCGCTCATGGCATGAAGCCCCGGACCGGGAACAAGGCGTTTCGGGCATGAAAAAAGCCCCTTCATACCGACCGGGGCGACCTGAGGTGTCCGAATCCTCAACCTCACGAACAGATGCACGTTCTTCAAACGGCTTGGGCGGAGCCGAGATCACAGCTTGGTGACCTTTGTGGCCTGCATGCCCTTGGGACCTTTCTCGGCCTCGTACTCGACCTGGTCCCCTTCATTCAGGGTCTTGAAACCCTCACCCTGGATGACGGAGTAGTGGACGAACACATCATCGCCCCCACCCTGAGGGGTGATGAAGCCATACCCCTTGCCATTGCTGAAGAATTTCACCGTTCCTTGCGCCATGTTGCACTTCCCTTGAGCTGTGTGTGAGCTAGCTGTACCTCTCCCGACACGGAGGGAATAGAACAACCACACCGCGCTCCCCCCGCCTCGCGACTAATCGGACAGTATAGCGACGCCCCCTGCCAACGACAAGAAACCGTTCACGAAACGGCTCCTCGCCATGGACAGGGGGCGTCGAAGCGGTGCGGGCGGACGTCGCCGCATGCCGCGGTCAGCTCAGCAGCACCACCACGACGGACGACGACAGCCCGCTCGCCTGCTGGACGTTCGAAATGCCCAGCGTATTGGCCACGTCCTGCGCGGTGGCCTGGTCGGCCGCGTCGGCGTACCACACCACGGTGGCGCTCGGCAGGGAGCCCTGGGGGTTGGCGGCCACCACGTTCGTGTAGCCGGCCTGGTCGAGCACGGTCTTCTTCGACGCCGCGTAGCCGGAGGTCCTGGTGCCGTTGATGATCCGCACCGACTTGGTCTTGTCCGGCTGGGCCGCCTGCTCCTGCGCGGCCTGCTCCTGCTGGGCCTGTTCCTGGGCCGCCTGCTCCTGCGCGGCCTGCTGGGCGGCCTCCTCCTCGGCCTTCTTCTTCGCGGCGGCCTCCTTCGCCGCCTTGGCCTTCGCCTTCTTCTTCGCCGCCGCCTGCTTCGCCGCGGCGTCGGAGGAGGACGAATCGGAGGACGACGAGGACCACGGCATGCGGATGTTGCCGGCCTCGCCGGAGAAGTACCCCCAGGCGCCCCAGCCGCACAGCGCGGCGACGAGCACCACGATCACGAACGGCATGAACCGGGCCGCCGCCGAACGCCTGCCGCGGTGGACCCCGGAAGGACCCTTGGGGGGATTGTCGAACGCATCCGGCTCATAGGAGTCGAAATCGTCCTTCTCGCGGTTCTCACGCTTCGCCATGCTCGCGACCTCCTCGCAACGTCAAACTACACCGAGTGTAACGTCAGCGCTTCCCAGCCGCCATGGCCGGCGCGGTGCCCGCACCGTATGCGCACGTCCGCCGCCGTGGCGCGCGGCCGCCCGGCACGGGGTACAGTGGGGCGCATGAGTGAGATCAAACCGCTGCGCGACCTCGTCGAACCGGGATGGGCCGAGGCACTGAGGGACGTGGAGCCGCAGGTGCACCGCATGGGGGATTTCCTGCGTGAGGAGACCCGGGCCGGCCGGCCGTGGCTGCCCGCCGCGCACAACATCCTGAGGGCGTTCACCATCCCCTTCGATTCGATACGGGTGCTCATCGTCGGACAGGACCCCTACCCCACCCCGGGGCACCCGGTGGGGCTGAGCTTCTGCGTGGCCCCGGACGTGCGGCCGCTGCCCAGGAGCCTCGTCAACATCTATCAGGAGCTCGTGGACGACCTGGGCGTGCCGATGCCGTCCAACGGCGATCTGACGCCCTGGACCGAGCGCGGCGTGCTGCTGCTCAACAGGTGCCTCACGGTGGGTGTGGGGCACCCGAACTCCCATCAGGGCAAGGGGTGGGAGCAGGTCACCGAGGCGGCCATCCGCGCCCTGAACGCCCGCGTGGACCCGGCCACCGGCAGGCCGCGCCCGCTGGTGGCGATCCTGTGGGGCCGCAACGCGCAGACGCTCGAGCCGCTCCTCACCAATGCGGCCATCATCAAGTCCCCGCATCCGAGCCCGATGTCCGCCGCACGCGGCTTCTTCGGGTCGCGCCCGTTCTCCCGCGCCAACCAGGCGCTCGAGGCGATGGGCGCGGAACCCGTCGACTGGCGTCTGCCCTGACGTCCCCTCCCCGTTCCGGTTGCGCGGGAGGCGGAACCGTCACCGCGCTTGGTTACAGTGGGGCGCATGGCTATTTTCCCTCCGAAACCGCAGATGCCCCCGCAACCGGGCGCCGTGCGCGTGCCCGCCCCCACGGCCGCGACCGCGCTGAGCCCGGACGACGTGGCCAGGGCGGCGGCCCTGGCGGACCGCATCCGCGCCCGCTTCGCCCTCACGCTCGTCGGGCAGGACAATCTTCGTGAATCCCTAATCCTCACGCTGGTCGCAGGCGGCCACATCCTCATCGAATCGGTGCCCGGACTGGCCAAGACCACGGCGGCGCAGACGCTCGCCACGTCCGTGTCCGGCACGTTCAAGCGCGTGCAGTGCACGCCCGACCTCATGCCGTCCGACCTGGTGGGCACGCAGGTGTTCGACTTCGCCTCGCAGCGGTTCGCCACGCAGATCGGCCCCATCCACGCCAACTTCGTACTGCTCGACGAAATCAACCGTTCGAACGCGAAGACCCAGTCCGCCATGCTCGAGGCGATGGCGGAGGGCGCGACCACGATCGGCGGCGAGCGCATCCCGCTGCCCCGCCCGTTCATGGTGATCGCCACCCAGAACCCCATCGAGGAGGAGGGCACGTTCGCGCTGCCCGAGGCCCAGATGGACCGTTTCATGATGAAAGCCGTGATGACGTATCCGACCGCCGACGAGGAGCGCCGCATGCTGGCGCTGCTCACGCGTCGCGGCTCCGATGTGTTCGACCCGGCTCAGCTCCCCGCCGACCAGGTGTCGATCAGGGACGTGGAGTTCCTGCGGGCGTGCGCCCGCCGGGTGCATGTGTCCGACGCCATCCAGCGTTATGCGGTGGATCTGGCGGCCACGTCGCGCGGCGCGGGTTCGCATCCGGTGCAGGGCCTGGGGTCGCTGGTGCGTCTGGGCGCCTCGCCGCGCGCCTCGATCGCGCTGGTGCGCATCGGCCAGGCGAACGCGTTGCTCAAGGGGCGCGACTACGTGGTGCCCGAGGACGTGAAGGCGGTCGTCCATGAGGTGATGCGTCATCGCATCGTCCTCACGTTCGAGGCGCTGGCCGACGGCGTGACCGCGGACCAGGTGGTAGACCGCATCGTCAAGGCGGTTCCCGTTCCATGATCGGCACCCGTTCCGACGATCCGGTCAGGGCCAGGATCGAGGCGCTGGGCACGCGGCTGAGCCTGCCCACCGTCCGCAGGGCGCTGGGCGTGATCGAGGGCGAGCACGGTTCGCGCCGCGCCGGCGGCTCGGACGAACTGATGGACGTGCGCGCCTACGAGCCCGGCGATGAGGCGCGCCTCATCGAATGGAAGACGAGCGCCCGGCAGGGCCGCCCGATGGTGGTCCGCCGCGAGCGCCTGGTCACGTCGCGCGTATGGATGATGCTCGACGTCGGCCGCGAGATGACCGGGTCGTGCGTTTCCGGCGAACGCGCCTTCGAGGTGGCGGCGAACGCGCTGCGCATGTTCGCCGCGTTGTCGCTGCGGCGCTCGGACGACATCTCGCTGGTGCTGTCCGATGCGGCGAGCATCACGCGCGTGCCGTTCAACGGCGGGTTCCCCCAGTTCGAGCGGGTGCTCGACGAGGCTCTGGACCGGGACTGGTCGCAGCCGCGCAACATCGATGCGCTGCTGGCGTACGCGCGGCGCATCAGGGACCGTGACGCGCTCGTCGTCATCGCCACGGACGAGCATGCGCTGGACGATTCCCGGATGAAGGCGCTGCGGTCGGTGGCGCGCACGCATCCGCTCGTCGTCATCGACGTGGCCACCGTGAACCCGTTCGCCGCGGCACGGTCGCGCGAGGTGCTGGACGGGGCCGGACGCCGGCGACTGCCGGCCTTCCTGGCGGACCCACGCGCCGCGGCGCAGGTGGACACGCACCGCGCGTACATGGCGGCCGCGCTGCGCCGCGAGATGGACCGCGTGGGAGGCCATGTGGTCCGGGCCGATTCCAGCGAGGCGATGTTCGACGAGTTCGTGCGCCTGGTCTCGCGCGCACTGGCCGGCTCGGGCCCGTCCGGCCCCCGCATGATGGGCGCCGCGTCCGGCGTGGGAGGTGCCGCATGATCGCATTCGCATCGCTCAAGGCCGCCGGCGCGGCGCCGGTCGGCCCCATCGACCTGACGGGTCCGCTGATCGCCGTCATGGCGGTCGCGCTGGCGGCGTGCGTGGCGTTGGCCGTGGCCGTCCTGCTGCTGTCGCGGCCGCGGCGCGCACGGACCGCGCCCGTCCGCCGCGGCGCGCACAGCGCCGACGCGACGGGCAAGGCGCAGTGGCGCGCCCGGATCGACGACGTGGTGGAGCGCCACGCGTCCGGCGCGCTGAACCGGGAGGACGCGTTCGCGGAACTGGCCGCGGTGGCGCGCGACTTCGCCTCCGTCTCGTCCGGCCGCGACCTCGCCTCGCATACGCTGGCCGACCTGCGGCGCGAGGACAAGGGCGTGTCCGGACGCGGCGGCATCGACCTGCTGCGCATGACCGTGGCCGCACTGTATCCGCCCGAGTTCGCCGACGCCGCGGTGAACGCGCACGCCCGCGACGTCTCCGTGGAGGAGGCGGCCGGCTGGGTACGCAATCTTGTGGAAAGGTGGGGACGACGATGAGCCTGTCCTGGCAATGGCCGTGGGCCGCGGCGGCGGGGGCGCTCGCGGCGGCCGGCGTCATCCTGCTCGTCGTGGCGCTTTCGCGGCGCCGGCACGGCGGTGACGACGCGTTGAGGGCGTTCCATCTGGACGACGACCTCAACACGGAGCGCGCCTCGAGGCTGTTCCGCACATGGCGCGCGCTGAACCGGCTGGCCGTGCTGCTGCTGGCGTGCGCGCTGACGCTGGCATGCGCGCTGACGGCGCGTCCGTCGTCGGTGGATGCCGGCGAGGAGCGTTCGGCCACGCGCGACATCGTCCTGTGCCTCGACGTGTCCGGATCGACGCTCCCCTATGACCGGCAGGTCATCGAGACGTACCGCGACATCGTCGCCAACTTCCAGGGCGAACGCATCGGCATGAGCATCTTCAATTCGACCTCGCGCACCGTCTTCCCGCTGACCGACGACTACTCGCTGGTGACGCGCCAGCTCGACGCGGCGGCGAAGGCCCTCAAGGGCGTCGAATCGCAGGACGACATCGACAAGATGAGCGACGCCGACTACCAGCGGCTGTCCGACTGGCTGGAAGGCACGCAGAACCGCAAGGACACGACCTCGCTCATCGGCGACGGTCTGGTCTCCTGCGCGGCCATGCTGCCCGGATTCGCCTACGGGACGGCCGGGGGCGACGGCTCGACACGCTCCCGCGCCGCGTCCATCGTGCTCGCCACGGACAACGTGGTGTCCGGCACGCCCACATACACGCTCGAGCAGGCGCTGGAACTCACCGCCAAGGCGAGGATCACGGTGGACGGCCTGTTCTCCGGCCCCCGGCAGAGCGAAGGCGACGAGACGACCACCCGGATGAAGGACCTCGTCGAATCGCATGACGGCGTGTTCCTCACGCAGTCGGACGGCACGTCGGTCGAGGCGCTGGTGCGCGACATCGAATCGCGCAGACGCGCGCAGAGCGAGACGGCGTCCAAGGCGGCCGTGACGGACGACCCGGCATGGTGGACGGCGGCCCTGCTCGCGGTCGTCCTGATCTGGCTGGCTCTGGCCTGGAGGTTGAGGAGATGAACGCGATGACACTGTCCCCCATCTTCGGATGGCCCGTGGGAGGCGCGCTCGCCGCCGTGATGGCCGTGGCGGCCGTCGTCGGCGTCGTCCGCCATGCGCGCGGCGCGGCCGGCGACGAGACCGCGACGGCCTGCGTGCGCCGCACGCTCGTCTGCCTGCTGGCGGCGGTGATGGCGCTGTGCCCGTCCGTCGTCTCGTCCACCACGTCGCGCGCTGTGAACGCCACCGACGTGGTGGTGGCGGTGGACGTCACCGGATCCATGGCCGTGGCCGACGCCACGTACGGCGCGGACCAGGGGATCACCCGTCTCGAGGCGGCGAGGAAGGCCGTGGACGACCTCACGGAGCTCTATGGGGACGCCAGCTTCGCCGCACTGCGGTTCGGCGCGTCCGGCACGCTGGACGTGCCGCTGACGCCCGACGCGCCGGCCATCCGCAGCTGGGCCTCCACGCTGGCGCCGGAGGCGACCAGCGTGTCCGCCGGATCCTCGCTCGACGCGCCGCTCGACCAGCTGGTCACGACGCTCAAGGACATCCGCGACCAGCATCCGGACGACGCCGTCGTGCTGTACGTCATCACCGACGGCGAGCAGACCTCGGCGAAGGCCCGGCGTTCGTTCTCCACGCTCCGCGGCTATCTGGACGACGCGTTCACGGTGGGCGTGGGGTCCGTCGAAGGCGGCAACATCCCGAAGATCGCCGACGGCGTGTCCGGGGAGACCGGGACCGACGGCCAGGAGTGGGTCACCGACCCCGACACCGGCGAACCCGGGGTGTCGAAGATGGACGAGACGAACCTCAAGGAGATCGCCGACGAAATGTCCGGCACGTACCTGAAGACCTCGGCCACGCAGACGCTCGCCACCGGCCGCTCCGCCAAGGCGTCGGACCGCTGGAAGGTGACCGAGACCACGAAGGAGCGCACCCGCATGACCCCGGTGGTCTGGCCGTTCGCCATGGCCATGCTGGCCCTGCTCGCCTGGGAGGCGGGGGCCTGGATCGCACTGTCGAGGAGGTTGATATGAGCGGACACACGCATGACGCCGGGAGGAAGACCCGGCAAGGGGGCGCGACGCGGCCGGCGGCCCGTGCGCCGTTGGGCGTGCGCATCCTGCTGGCCGTGCTGGCCGTGGCCGCGCTGGCCGTGACCGGCGTCGCCGCCGTGAACCTGGTGGCCGTCAGCCGGTTCAACCAGGCGACGGCGAACCTCACCACCAATCTCACGTCCGCGGACGGCGACGACGCCGACTGGGAGGCGCTCAGCGCCGGCCAGCGGCAGACCGACGCCCAGTTCGCCGACGCCGGGGCGCTGGGCTTCCTGCTGCTGCCGCAGGTGCGCGAGGCGGTCGACACGAACGCCCGGATCTCGGCGACGCTGACGAAGCGCACCGTCAAGGAGGCGGCCAAGGCCTCCGGCAAGGCGACGTCCGCGTCGAAGGACGCCGCGGCATCGCAGGGCGGCACGAACGCGAAGAAGGGCGGCGGGCTGACGGCCGAACAGAAGAAGCAGGTGGAGGACCTGCTCAAGGCCAACCAGCAGTCCACGCCGTCGCAGGATTCCACGACCGGCGACGGCGATTCGTCCAAGGACACGACGGGGTCGACCACGACGACGCAGACGGCGAAACCGTGGTGACGGGCGGAGCCGCGTCGCCTGTCCGTCCACGGACCCGTCGATGAGCATCCGGGGCGGGCGCCGGGCATGTCCCGGCGCCCGCCCCGTCGCATATCCTGCGGAGGATGCCGTTCCATGAGACGTCATCGTTAAGAGTCTTGACGGATATGTGGATAACCGGGGCTCCGACCACAAGGCCCCTCCGGGGTGGACGCCGCCCTCCCACGTGGTGTTCCATGGGGCGCATGGACACCACACGACACCGCACGCGCGTCATGCGCCGGCTCACGCTCTCCCCCACTCCCCAGGAGTTCGGCTCCATGCCGGAGCCCATGTTCGGACAGACGGCCTGCCGCTGCCACACGGTCGTGGCGGACGGACGGGAACGGATCTCCCGGCTCGCCTCATCCACCGCGCTCGTCACGGGAGCCGTGCGCGAGACGCTCGCCGGCTGCCGCGGCATCACATGGGACGGTCCCGCCGCCACATACTTCCGCGGGTCCGTCAACACGCTCGCCGCCCTGATGGACGAACACGACGACGACGCCCTCGCCGCGGCGCGGATCGCATGACCCCGATACGAAGGAGCCCAAGATGAACTGGCAGGTCACCTCGCAGATCCACGGAGGACATCAGTCCTCCCCCGCGACGATGGAGGAATACCGGACCCTCGCCGCCGCCCTCGACGACGCCGGAGGAAAACTCATCGCACAGGCCCAGGCCTGGTCGCAGGCGGCCCTCGACCTCGGCTCCGAACGGTACAGCGTGCCGTTGTGCACCACACTGCAGACGGGCATCCCGCACACGGCGCCGGCCGACCACGCCACCCTCCCCTACGTGAGGCTCATCGCCGCATGCCAGCGCCGAGCCAAAGAGATGTCGGACTCGGGATGGAAGCTCAAGGGCATGGCCGATCTCGTCACCAGGGCGCAAAGCCTGTACGCGGAGGCGGAACGCACCGTCCGGCGGGGCATCACCGAGCTGACGCAGGCCGGAACCCAGCTGCGTCCGGGCTGGGCCACCTACATCATGGGCGCCCTCGCGGTGGGCGGGCTCGTGGGCAGCTGGGTGCACGAGGGCGCTCCAAACCTCGCCACGTCGTCATGGGCCACCGCGCCGTTCCAGCAAGGGTATCTGAGCGGCATCGGCTCGATGATCGCCGGCGTCGAGATAGGCAAGGGCGTGGTGCATACGGACGAGGTGAACCAGGCGGCGGAGAAGATCGGCCGGTTCAGCGCGCCGCTCAAGAACCTCCTGCAGGGCGTGGAGCTGCACCTGACGCGCGTGGAGGCGAACGCCCCCGTGGTGCGCGAATCGAGATCGGTGTCCGAATCGTTGGAGAACCTGCGCAGACTCGGCGAGGAACGGCTCGGCAAGATCGACCTCGATTCGGGGCTCACCTACGCCACCATCGCGGTGCAGCGATACGAGAAGGCGGATGGCACGAACGCGTGGCTGGTCACCATCCCCGGCACCGACGGCTCCTTCGATTCGCCGTTCGGGTGGGAGCAGAACGTCGAGCTCATGAGCGACGACGCGGAACGCAGGACGAGGGCGGACAGCGCGCGCATGGTCGTGGAGGCCATGGAACGCGCCGGCATCGGACGGGACGAGCCGGTGGCGATCGTAGGCCATTCGCAGGGCGGCATCGTGGCCGCCGCGATCGCCTCGGACCAGTCGGAACGATTCGACATCCGGCATGTGGTGACGGCGGGCTCCCCGATAGCGAACCATCCCATCCCTTCCAAGACGTGGGTGACCGCCATCGAGATCAAGGACGAGCTCGTCGCCTCGCTCGACGGCGCGGACAATCCCGCCACGGAGCAGTGGATGACCATCCAGGGCACCGTCATGCCCGCGGACGAGCCCGTATACCCCACGCTCAACGACGACGGCTCGTGCACACCGGCGACCGGCACGAACGTCCGGGGACTCAGCCCCTATGCCGGCACCCCGGTGGCCGATCCGAAGGAGACGCAGGAGCTGAGCCACTGGCTCAAATACCATCAGGCCGCCTACCGCAACGCCTCCGACCTCGGATCGCCGGCGGTGGTCGCGCACGAGGAGCATTTCGCCGACGTCATCGCCGGCGAGCTCAAGGAGACCCAGTACTACGAGGGGCGCATGCGGATGTGGGGCGACTACGGGCCGAAGGAGCGCATCACCACGGTCACCTCCGGACAGACCGCGCCGTCGTCCCCGTGAGCCATGCCGAGGCGACGGGCCCCGCGACGGAGCCGAAGGACACGCATATCCAGCGGACACTCAGGAAACATACGGGACTTCTTGCCGCATCGCATGCCATGACGTCCAGCGGGCGGCAAGGACGCTCCCAAGCGGGAGTCACATGCTGGGGGCCATGGCACGGCGCAGCGGGCGTCGTGCGGCAATCGGAAGGAACCCCGAATGTTCGTGTTGAAGAACGCATGGCGATCGGTCGTGCGCAACAAGGGACGCAACATCCTGATCGTCATCATCGTCGCGATCATCGCGGCCGCCGCCACGGTGGGCCTGGCCATCCGGTCGGCGGCGCAGACGGCCAGGGAGGACGGCCTCGACTCCACCACGGTGACCGCCACCATCGGCGTGGACCGCGAGGCGATGATGAGCAAGGCCACGCAGGCATCGTCGGATTCGTCGGACTCGTCCGGCTCGTCCGACGGCAAGCCCGATTTCGAATCGATGCGCGACGCCCTCGACCAGGACTCCCTCTCGCTGTCCGATTATGAGAAGTACGCCAAGGCGTCCAGCGTGGACGTCAGCACCTACTACACCGAGACCACGTCGGTGAACGCCACGGACGACTTCCAGCCGGTGGAGTCCACCACGTCGAACGAGGCGAACTCCTCCGATTCGTCGTCCTCGTCCTCCGACTCCCAGAACGGGCAGAACGCGCAGGGACAGGGCGGCGGCGGACCCGGCATGGGCGGCCAGGGCGGCGGCATGGGCATGGACTCCGGCGACTTCTCGCTCGTCGGGTTCTCCTCCGACGCCGCGGTGGCCGCGGCGTCCAACGGCACGTTCACCATGTCCAGCGGCCAGGTGTTCGGCTACGGGACCGACGACGAGGGCGACGTCATCATCTCCAAGGCGCTGGCCGACTTCAACGGCCTCAAGGTGGGTGACACCATCACCGTGGCCGACCTGTCCGGCGACGACGACACCTACGAGCTCACCATCGTGGGCATCTACAAGAACACCACCTCCGAGAACACCGGCGCGAACGGCCCGATGGGCGGCACCTCCTCCGACCCGGACAACGCCATCTACACGTCGGTGGCCACCCTGAAGAAGCTCGGCCTGTCCACCGAATCCAGCTCCTCCGACGACACGTCGGATTCGTCGGACTCGTCCGACTCCTCCACGGCGACCTCCGCCTCCCGCACCCAGCTGAGCTTCACCTACGTGCTCGGCAGCAAGGACGACTACGAGACGTTCGCCAAGGACGTCGAGAAGGCCGGCCTCGACGACACGTACACGGTCTCCTCCGCGGACGTGGAGAACTACGAATCCAGCCTCGTGCCGCTCGACAACCTGGCGAAGTTCGCCCTGACGCTGCTCGTCATCGTGCTCGCCGTGGGCGCCGTGGTGCTCGTCGTGCTCAACCTGTTCAACGTGCGCGAACGCAAGTACGAGGTGGGGGTCCTCACCGCCATCGGCATCCGCAAGACGAAGGTGGTGGCGCAGTTCGTCATCGAGCTGCTCATCGTCACCATGATCGGCATCGCGCTGGGCGTGGCCGCGGGCGGCGCCGCCTCGGTGCCGGTCTCGAACCAGCTGCTCGCCCAGCAGGTCTCCTCGCAGGAGTCCGAGGCGTCCAGCCGTCAGGCGCAGTTCGGCCGTGCCGCGGACATGCCCGGCGCCGGCGGCGCGGCCTCGTCCTCCTCCGGCGATTCGGATTCCTCCTCGTCCGATTCCTCTTCGTCCGGCACGGGCTCCAGCTCCACGGATTCCGGTTCCAACGGCTCCAGCTCCACCGGCTCCGGCTCCGACGCGCAGCCCGCCGGCCAGCCGGGCGGCAACGGCCCCGGCGGATTCTCCCGGGCGGTCAGCTACGTCAGCGAGATCGACGCCACGGTGAACCTCAAGGTGGTGGGCCAGCTCGTGCTCATCGGCCTCGGCCTCACCCTGATCTCGGCGCTCGTGGGCGTCATCGCCATCGTCCGCTACGAGCCGCTCCAGATCCTCGCGGACCGCTCCTGACCCACCGCGCCGCCATCGCACACCATCAACGCACCAACGCATGAAAGCAGGCATCGCATGACCAGCACAACCACCATCGGAACCGCCGCGGCCGGCGCCACGGCGACGGCGCAGGCCGGAACCCCCTCCCCCACGCCGATCCTCGCCATGGACCACGTCTCCTACTCGTACACGAAGAGAGGCAAGAAGGTCGTCAAGGACCTGAGCCGCGACTTCCACGCGGGCACGGTCGTCTCCATCGTGGGCCCCTCCGGCGCGGGCAAGACCACCGTCCTGTCGCTGCTCTCGGGACTCACCTGCCCCACCGAGGGCCGCATCCTGTACAACGGCGCCGACCTGGCGAAATCGGACCGGTACCGCTTCCGCAGCCACGACATCGGCGTGATCTTCCAGAGCTTCAACCTGCTGCCGGCCCTGACGGTCGAGGAGAACATCACCCTGTCCATGGAGGCGTCCGGAAGACGGTTCGACAGGCCGAAGCACGACCTCGTGCTCGACCTGCTGCGCAAAGTGCGGCTGCCCGGCGAGTACGCGAACGAACGGATCCTGCACCTGTCCGGCGGCGAACAGCAGCGCGTGGCCATCGCCCGCGCGCTGAGCTACGGACCGGACATCGTGCTGGCCGACGAGCCCACCGGCAACCTGGACATGGCCACGCAGGACGACATCATGGCGATCTTCCGCACGCTCGCCCACGAGGAGGGCAAGTGCGTGATCATCGTGACGCACTCCCCCGCGGTGGCCGACCAGTCCGACGAGGTGTTCGAACTCAAGCCGCTGCGCCGCCGCTGAACCGGCCGGGACGGACGCAACCGCCGACGAACCGATGCCCGCCTCCTTCATGCAGGAAGGAGGCGGGCATCGTCGTCATGCGGCGGGCAGGCAGCTCGGGCCGAACAGGATCTTGATCTCCGCGAACAGCGACGTGTCCCGCTTCACGCGGAACCGATCGCCGAAGGTGAGCACCTGCGCCGCGCCCTTGTCGTCGAGCACGGCGAGCTTCACCTCGCAATACCCCGGATGGTTGGCGAGGACCTGACCGAGCTGCATCATGCGCCGGCGCGCGAGCGCGGCGGCCGGCAGCGTGATGACGACCGGCTTGTTGTCCTCCGCCTCGAGCGACGGCACCTGCAGCTCGGTGGCGCGCAGGGAGACGGTCTCGTCGCGCAGCTCCACCTGGCCGCGAATCTGCACCACCTCGTCCTGCTGGAGCTCCGGGGCGGCCGCCTCGTACACCTTGCCGAAGAACAGGCACTGGATGGAGCTCTCCAGATCCTCGATGGTGACGATGGCCCACGCGTTGCCCTTCTTGGAGACGCGCCGGTCCACCTTGGTGATCATGCCGGCGAGCGTGACCTGCTGGCCCTCGCCCATGGTCTTGGCCCGGTCCACGAGATGCGCGATGGACATCTCACGCAGTCCGGCGAGCACGGCGGTCATGCCGGAGAGCGGGTGGTCGGACACGTACAGGCCGAGCATCTCGCGTTCCAGACCGAGTTTGGTCTTCTTGTCCCACTCCTCGATGTCGGGCACGGTGACGGACGCGTCGCCCATGGCCTCGGCGCCGCCGTCCTCGTCGTCGGAGAACAGGTCGAACTGGCCTTCGGCCTGCTTGCGTTTGATGCCGACGACGGAGTCGATGGCGGCCTCGTGGATCTCGTACAGGGCGCGTCGGTTCGGTTCGATGGAGTCGAACGCGCCGGCCTTGATGAGCGACTCGACGAGACGCTTGTTGAGCGCGGTCAGGGGCACGCGGCGGATGAAGTCCATGAAGTTCACGTACTTGCCGTGCGGCCCCTCACGTTCGGCGATGATGTCGGCCACGGCCTTGTCGCCCACGTTGCGGATGGCGCCGAGGCCGAAGCGCACCACGTCGCCGACGGCGGAGTATTCGAGGCGGGACTCGTTGACGTCCGGCGAGAGCACCTGGATGCCCATGCGTCGCGCCTCGCCGAGATACAGGGCGGTCTTGTCCTTGTTGTCCTTCGTACCCTGCAGCAGCGCGGCCATGAATTCGACCGGATAGTGGGTCTTGAGGTACGCGGTCCAGTAGGAGATCAGGCCGTACGCGGCGGAATGCGCCTTGTTGAACGCGTATCCGGAGAACGGGACGAGCACGTCCCACACGGCCTGCGCGGCCTCCTCCGAGTAGCCGTGCTCCTTCATGCCGGCGAAGAACGGCACCTTCTCCTTGGCCAGCACCTCGGGCTTCTTCTTGCCCATGGCGCGCCTCAGCACGTCTGCCTTGCCGAGCGAGTAGCCGGCGAGGATGCGCGCCGCGGACTGCACCTGCTCCTGGTAGATGATGAGGCCGTACGTCTCGTCGAGGACCTGCCGCAGCGGCTCGTCCAGTTCGGGATGGATCGGCGTGATCTTCTGCAGCCCGTTCTTGCGCTTCGCGTAGTTGATGTGTGATTCCATCGACATCGGGCCCGGACGGTACAGGGCGATCAATGCGGAGATGTCGTTGAAGTTGTCGGGCTTGAGCATCTTGAGCAGGGAGCGCATGCCGTCGGAATCGAGCTGGAACACGCCGAGCGTGTCGCCCCGGGCGAGCAGCTCGTACGTGGCCTTGTCGTCGAGCGGGATCTTCGTGTAGTCGATGCGCTCCTTGCCGTTGGCCTCGATGTTCCTGAGCGTGTCCTGGATGACCGTCAAGTTGGACAGGCCGAGGAAGTCCATCTTGACCAGTCCCAGCGTTTCGCACGTGTGGTATTCGAACGTGGTGGTCACCGTGCCGTCGGTGCGTTCCAGCAGCGGCGACGTGTCGGTGATCGGCTCGCTTCCCATGATCGTGGCGCAGGCGTGCACGCCGGTCTGGCGGATCAGCCCCTCGATGGTCTTCGCCTTGTCGATGATCTGGTGCGCGTCATGGTCGGACTCGTACAGCTCGCGGAACTCGCGCGCCTCCGCGTAGCGTTTGGACGTGGGGTCGAAGATCTCCTTGAGGCTCGCGTCCTTGCCGTTCTTGGACGGCGGCAGCGCCTTGGTGACCTTGTCGCCCATGGCGAACTCGTAGCCCATGATGCGCGCCGAGTCCTTGAGGGCCTGCTTGGTCTTGATGACGCCGTAGATCACGCATTGGGCGACCTTGTCGCGGCCGTACTTCTCGCCGCAGTAGTCGATGACGTGCAGACGGCCGTCCGGGTCGAAGTCGACGTCGATATCCGGCAGGGATACGCGTTCCGGGTTGAGGAAGCGTTCGAAGATGAGGCCGTGCTTCAGCGGATCGAGCTCGGTGATGCCCATCGCGTACGCGACCATCGAACCTGCGGCCGATCCTCGGCCGGGTCCCACCATGATGCCGTGGTCCTTCGCCCACTGGATGTAGTCCGCGACGACGAGGAAGTAGCCGCAGAACTGCATCTGGCAGATCACGCCGCATTCGTAGTCGGCCTGCTTGGAGACCTCCTCGGGCACGTTCCCCTCGTAGCGGCGCTCGAGGCCCTCCTCCACCTTCTTGAGGAACAGGGACGCCTCGTCCCAGCCTTCGGGGCAGTCGAACTGCGGCATGAACGCGCCGTCCTCGTGGTCGTCGAAGATCACGTTGCAGCGTTCGGCGATCTCGAGCGTGTTGTCGCACGCCTCCGGGAACTCCTTGAACAGCTCGCGCATCTCCTCGGCCGGCTTGAGGTAGTAGCCGGTGCCGTCGAACTTGAACCGGTCCGGGTCGTCGAGGTGCGAGCCGGAGTTGATGCACAGCATGGCGTCCTGCGCTTCGGCGTCCTTGGCCTCCACGTAGTGGGAGTCGTTCGTGGCGAGCAGCGGGGCGTTGAGCTTCTTCGCGATCGTCAGCAGCCCGGACGTGACCTCCTTCTCGATCTTCAGGCCGTGGTCCATGAGCTCGATGAAGAAGTTGTCGCGGCCGAAGATGTCCTGGAACTCGCCGGCGGCGCGCAGCGCCTCGTCGAACTGGCCGAGGCGGAGCCTGGTCTGGATGATGCCGGACGGGCATCCGGAGGAGGCGATCACGCCCTTGGAATACGTGGCGAGCACCTCCTTGTCCATACGCGGGTAGCGCATGACGCGGCCTTCGAGGTTCGCCACGGAGCTCGCCTTGATGAGGTTGACGAGGCCTTCGTCGTTCTCCGCCCACATGGTCATGTGGGTGATGAGGCCGCCGCCGGAGACATCGTCGCGCCGCTGGTCCTCGGTGCCCCAGTGCACGCGGGACTTGTCCTGGCGGGCGGTCTCCGGCGTGACGTACGCCTCGATGCCGATGATCGGCTTGACGCCGTTGGCCACGCAGTTCGTGAACATCTCGTACGCGCCGTGCATGTTGCCGTGGTCGGTGATGGCCACCGCCGGCATGCCGAGCTCGGCCGCGTGCCTGGCCAGGTCCGGGATCTTGGACGCCCCGTCGAGCAGCGAATAGTGCGTGTGGTTATGCAGGTGCACGAAGTTTCCCGAGTTTGCCATGGGATTCACCCTACCGCACGCCCACGCCCTGTCCGGCGGCCGCCCCGCCGGGACCATACCCCGCGCAGGGTCACAGCCACACCCGCCTGGTCCACCAGCGCCGGTCGTACCATCGCGCCCGGTCGCGCCGGACCGTCTCCCACTGCGCGGGCCCCCACTGCGCGTAGTCCCACGGAAGCCGCCGGCACAGCTCCTGCGCCAGCGGGAACAGCATCGTTTCGAGCTCGCCCACGCGCAGGTTCCCCCGGGCGTCCTCGAAGACGCCGGGCACCCAGAGGAACGGTCTGCCGGAGACGATGAGCAGGTTGGGACGCCAGGGGTTCGCGTACAGCATGTTCGTCACGTCCCCGCCCACGCCGCCGATGATGGGATGCGTCAGCATGCCTTTTCTGACGTGTATCGTGCACCATGCGTCGAGCTCCTGCGGCAGCGCCACCGGCAGGGACAGGAACCACAGCCCGAACCAGTCGACGGCGTCATCGGCCATGCTGTCGAGATCGGGCGGCAGCATCATCTCGAACAGCACCCATGGCCCTTTGACGTACCAGCCCAACGTGCGCGCGTTGGCGGAGACCTCGTAGCTGCAGCCGAACGCCTGCTCATAGAACTTGTGATTGAGCTGGGGCCAATACCCGGACTGCGTCTGCGTCCACCCGTAGGCGGACATGTAATCACCCTCCCTGCGCATGACCCTCCGGCCGTGGGCCGCGTACAGCACCGTGAAGGGCACTGTGAGCACGCATCCTATCGCCAGCCAGAACAGGACCTCGATGACCGTGTCCATCGCGGACCTCCCTTCTCGTCCCGTCTGTGTCCCCGTTCCCGAAGGTCCTGCGCGCCGTCTCCGGCCGGCTCAGATGAGGCCGAGCGTGCGGAACGCGTTCGCGATGCCGTCGTCGTGGATGTCGGTGGTCTGCATGTCGCACCACCGTTCGATGCCGTGGATGGCGTTGCCCATGGCGACGGACGTGCCGGCGGCCTTGAGCATGGCCGTGTCGTTGTCGGAGTCCCCGATCGCGATGGTGTCCCCGATCGGCACGCCCAGCCGTGCCGCCACCTCACGCACCGCGGTGCCTTTGTCGACGCCGTTGATGAGCAGTTCGCCGTTGTTCGGGGAGATCGCGTCGTACGAGCCGTGCACGAGCGTGAACCACGGGGCGAGGTCGCGTTTCGTCTCCTCGAACGTGACGTCCGGGTCCGGGCCGGTGAAGTAGGAGCCTTTGGACACGTGGATGGTCCGCCCCAGCGTGGACCCTTCGGGCACGTCGATGTCGTCGATGCGGTGCCAGAAGCGCGCGAACTCGCCGCGGTCGAACGCCTTGCCCTTCGACTTCAGGTGACGCGCGTAGCCTTCCGAGATGACCATGCCGTCCGCGCCCTGCCACTGGTACGCCTCGATGCCGTGCGCCTTGAAATAGGCGTCGGCCGCGTCGATAGCCTCGGGGCTCACGAACCGCTGGAACAGGACGCGGTCGCCCATGTTCGCCTGGGCGCCGGCCACGGACACCACGCCGTCGAAGCCCACGTCGAGGATGCCCTTCTCGATCTTCGGCAGGGACCGTCCGGTCGCGATGAACAGCAGATGCCCGTTCGCCCGTGCCTGCACGCAGGCCCGGCGCGCCGATGCGGGCACCACGTGCCGCGCGTCCGCCAGTGTGCCGTCGATGTCCAGGAACACCAGTCTGCGTGCCGTCATGCTCTGTCCTCCCGTCTTCGTCCGTCCTCGTCGCCCCGCGGAACCCGTGCTTCCGCTGGCCCGCGGGCGTCGCCTTCACGCACCATGATAGGGCGGGCTTCCATCCGACGGAAGCCCGCCGGCCCACCGGACATATGGCACCGCTCCCCGCATTCGACTAGAATCGGAATCGCAACGACAGCGACAGGCCGCGAAGCGAGGGGGATTCGATGAGCAACGCCAACCCGTACCAACCCAACCCATATCAACCCAACCCGGGCCAGCCGACCCCGGGCCAGCCGAACCCATACGGGTCATACGGACCGTACGGCGCCCCCGGCACGCCGGGGCCGGGCATGCCCCAGCCGTCCGCGATGCCGGGCGGACCGGTGCCGGGCGGACCGGTGCCGGGCGGACCAGGCCATCCGGGATACCGTTCCCCCTACGGCGCGCCCGGGCAGCCGTACGGACCGGCGCCGCGCAAAAGGGGCGGCGCCGGTCTGGCCGTGGGCCTCACGGTGGGCGGCGCCGCGCTGCTCGTCGTGGTGCTGCTCTGCGTGTTCGTGTTCTTCGGCGCGCGCAACGCCATGCGTTCGGCGTTGGAGAACGCCGGCGCCACGCAGAGCCAGACGGGCGGCGGAAGCGGCACGGGATCATCGGGATCGGGAGGCGGTTCAGGCTCCGCCGGAGGACTCGACTACGGCTATTCGGACGGCGGCAGCCACGACACCATCATCAACTGCAACGACGCCGAGGAGTACATCAAGTACTCGGACACGGTCAAGGGCCTGTACGACAAGTACAACAAGCAGCTGGTGGACGGCACCATCTTCGCGGACAACAACCTGCCCGCCAACCAGGACAGCGCCGACTACGTCCACGATTTCATGATCATCATCACCGACCACAAGGCGGCGCTCAACTTCGGATGCATCACGAACTCCACCAGCATGGACGAGGTGAACGACCAGTACGCCGCCAAGGTCAACGAAGTCCTCGAAGTGGAGCGCAAGTTCAAGGCGCACGAGGACTTCGACGTGAAGATCAAGATCACGCGCAAGGACGGGTCCGTCTACGAATCGGACGGCGCCGCGCCGGAGGGCACCGCGGCGGACGACCTCGAGACGAAGATCAAGGCCGTGTCCGTCTCCAAGGGCTCGGACGGCACGTATCTCGCGGCCGGGGAGTCGCTGATCACGGCGGCCGGCATGGTGCCCAACTACAACTACGACGAGATCTTCACCTACTGCACGCGCACCACGGGCGACACGAGCACCATCGCGGCCTCGTTCTGCACGGCCAGCCCGAACGTCGTGTACATCAACCAGACGCGTTCCGACTTCTCCCTCATGGTCAAGGACGACTCCTACGTGGACATCATCAAGCACGAGCTCTCGCACGCGCTCATCAACGCGCGCTGCGGCACCACGCGCCCCGCGTTCGGCGTGGAGCCGGAGGGGCTGACCAACAGCTACGCGGTGAAGTTCCTCGGCGCGGACAAGGCGAACACGCAGAAGGACATCGCCTCGTTCCCGGAGTACGCCATCACCGCCCAGACCGACCAGGCGGCCGACATGGTGCACAACGGGCAGTGCAAGGCGAGCTGAGACCGAGTCGAGACATCCACACGTCCGGGGGACGGCCGGAACCGGACCGGTTCCGGCCGTCCCCCGGATGGTTCGGGGCGCTCAGCGCCCGTAGAACAGCCGTTCGGTGACCTCGCGGGCCTTGCGCATCACGGCGAGCAGGTCGTTCTCGAAATGCTGGCCGCGGTTCGCGTCGTAGCCGAGGTAGACGGCGATGCCGCCGAGCGAGTACATGTCGTCCGGCAGGATGTCCGCCTGGTTCACGCGCCCGCTCCACAGGTAGTTGCCGTTGCGGGCCGCGGTGCACATCGTCCATGCGCGGCGCAACGTGAGCGCGTCGGCGGTGTCGATGAGCCGGCGCCGTTCCAGCACGTCCAGCGCCTCGAGCGTGCCGCCCACGCGCAGCTCCTTGACGTCGCCCGCGTGCATGAGCTGCATGAGCTGCACGGTCCATTCCACGTCGGACAGGCCGCCCTTGCCGAGTTTGAGATGGCGTTCGCGCCGGACGCCGCGGGGCAGGCGTTCGGCCTCCATGCGCGCCTTGAGCTTGCGGATGTCCGCGATCTCGGCGTCCGTCAGGGCCACGTGTGGATAGCGCAGCGGATCGGCGAGGTTGGCGAGGAAGTCCCCGGCGAGGGCCCTGTCACCGGCCGCATACCGCGCGCGCAGCAGCGCCTGGTGCTCCCAGGTGCTCGCCCATGCGCGGTAGTACTCCTCGCAGGAGGCGTAGGAGCGGACGAGCGGGCCGTTCTTGCCTTCGGGACGCAGGTCCAGGTCGAGTTCGATCTTCGGTTCCAGCGTGGAGGGCCCCTGCAGGATGGCGCGCAGGTCCTCGGTCACCTTGCGGGCGAACCGGTTGGCCGCGGCGTCGTCGGCGCCGTCGGTCGGGCGGTAGACGAGGATCGCGTCGGCGTCGGAGCTGAAGTTCACCTCGCGGCCGCCGTACCGGCCCATGCCGATGACGGCGAGGGTGGCGGGTGCGTCGGCAGCGCACGGACCGTCGCCGGCGAGCTCGCGCGTGCGGTTGGCGACGGCCCATGCCAGTGCGGCGTCGATGATCGCGTCGTAGACGTCGGTCATGCCTTCGAGGGATGCGGCGTCGTCCATCACGCCGCTCATCCAAGCCAGGCCGATCCGTTCGATCTCATGCCGACGCATGGCGCGCATCGACGTGGCGAAGTCGCGCAGGTCGCGCGCGTTGCGTTCGAGCGAGGAGCGGCATTGCACGTCGAGGCTTTCGCGCGTCCGCGCCTTGAGCTGCGTGTCGTCGCCCAGCCAGGTCACCGATTCGACGGATTTGTTGAGCGCGTCGCCGAGGAACCGCGAGTTGGACAGCACGTGGCAGAGCCGCTGCGCCGCGGAGTTGGAGTCGCGCAGGAAGCCGAGGTATTCGCTGTCGGTGCCGAAATGCTCCTCGAGCCTGCGCCAGTTCAGCAGTCCCATGTCCGGGTTCTGTCCCTGTCCGAGCCATTCGAGCACGGCGGGCAGGATGATCCGGTTGATTTTCGCGGCGCGGCCGATTCCGGCGGTCAGGGCCGTGACGTGGCGCATGGCGGCGTCCGGGTCGCCGAAGCCGATGGAGCTGAAGCGCTCCTGCGCCGCCTGCTTGCTCAGGTCGATCTGGTCGTCCTCGAGCTGGGCGGACACAGGCAGCATGGGCCGGTAGTAGATGTCGAGGTGGAGGTGGCGCACCTCGCGGCGCGTCTCATCGTAGCGTTCGACGAGCTCCTCGGGGTGCATGCGGAACGTGCGGGCCACGCGGCGCAGCTCCTGGTTCTGGTTGAGCTTGTCGACGTCCACGTCGCGTTTGCGTTCGAGGCCGCCCAAGTTGGCCGCGGCGCCGAGGTCGGGGAACAGGTGGGTGCGTTTGAGCGCCCACATCTGCTGGCGGTGTTCGAGCACGCGTTCGAACCGGTAGTCGGCGGAGAGCCTGGCGGCCTGCTTGCGTGAGACGTACCCGCCTTCGGCGAGCCTTGCCAGCGATTCGAGCGTGGATCGGGTGCGCAGCGTCTCATCGGAGCGACCGTGGACGAGCTGGAGCATCTGCACGGTGAATTCCACGTCGCGCAGACCGCCGCGGCCGAGCTTGATCTCCCGGTCCTTGAGCGGGGCCGGGATGAGGTCCTCGACGCGTTTGCGCATGCGCTGGCAGTCGTAGACGAAGTTGTCGCGTTTGGAGGCGCTCCAGACGAACGGGCGGGTCATATCCATGTACCGTCGGCCCAGTTCCGGGTCGCCGGCCACGGGCCTGGCCTTGAGCAGCGCCTGGAATTCCCAGTTCTCCGCCCACTGCTCGTAGTATCCCTGATGCGACGCGATGGTGCGGACGAGCGGGCCGTCCTTGCCTTCGGGGCGCAGCCCGCCGTCGATCTGCCACAGCGTGGGTTCGGCCACGCCCATGATGACGGACTGGCATACGCGTTGCAGCGTGGTGGCCATCTTGGTGCCGGTACGGATGAGCTCCTGACGGCCGATCTCCTGGTCGGCGGGTTCGACGGCGTAGATGAGGTCCACGTCGGACACGTAGTTGAGCTCCTGCGCGCCGAGTTTGCCCATGCCGATGATGACGAACCGCACGTGTTCGGCGCCGGAGACCTCGTGCCGGGCGATGGCGAGCGCGCCTTCGAGGGCCGCGTCGGCCAGGTCGGACAGCTCGCGGCTGATGGTCGGCTGGATCGCGCAGGGATCGTCGGCGGTGGCGTCCTGCGCCATGATGGCGGCGAGCTGCCGCCGGTAGGTGCCGCGCAACGCGGTGGCGGCGTCGGCGAGCGTCAGGGTGGCGACGGGGGCGGCGGTCTCGTCCGGGTCGGCGCCGACGGCTTTGAGGATGTGGGCGCGTCGTTGCGCGTGGTTGTACAGGTGGCTGTTGCAGGCGTCCCTGGAGGCGGCCTCGACGAGTTCGGGCCTGAACCGCATGAGCTTGCCGAGCGCGTCGGACACGCCGAGCACGGTGACGAGCCGTTCGAACGCCGCCTCGTCGGGCACCATGTGGTCGAAGTCACGGCCCTGGCTCTGCACGGCGTTGGTGATGCTCACCAGGTTGGCGAGCGCGGCGTCCGGATCGCAGGCCTCGCCGAGGGCCTTGAGCACGAACCGCAGTCGTTCGTCGGGCACCCCGTCCGCCTTGAGCCGGCCGAGCATGGACCGTGCCTCGTCGAGGTCCTGGAGCCCCGCGCGGATGAGGTCCATGGCGGTGGGGCGGAATGCGTCGTTTGCGTTCATACTTAGCTAATGTACACTGCGCGCGGCGCGTCCCGCCGGACCGTCCCGCCATGTCCCGGAGGTCTCCGTCCCCGGGGTCCCGGAGATCCCGGAGATCCCGGGACCCCGGCCTCACTCGGCGTCGGCGAACAGGGGGCGCACGTTGCGCCAGATGCGGCGCGTGGTGGCGGGGCGGTTCATCGTGTACAGGTGCACGCCGTCCACGCCGTGCGCCACCAGATCGGTGATCTGCGCCGAGGCGTAGTTGATGCCGGCCTCGCGCAGACTGGGCACGTCGTTCCCCCACCGTTCGAGCAGGGCCTCGACGGGCCCGGGGATGCGCGTGTTGTTCTTATCCGCCATGGATCGGACGGATTTCGCGCCGGAGATCGGCATGATGCCCGCCTCGATCGGAACTTCGATGCCGGCGGCCCGCACCTTGTCGAGGAACCGGTAGAAGTCCCCGTTGTCGTAGAACAGCTGGGAGATCAGGTGGCTGGCGCCCGCGTCCACCTTGGCCTTGAGGTGTTCGATGTCCTTGTCGAGGGATTCGGCCTGGATGTGGCCCTCCGGGTAGCATGCGCCGAACACCTTGAGGTCGGGCCTGCGCTCGCGGATGTAGCGCACCAGGTCGATGGCGTGCTCGAACACGCCGACGGGCTCCTCGCCTTCGATGTAGTCGCCGCGCAGGGCGAGCACGCCGCCGACGCCCGCGTGCTCGAACATCTCGAGCGCCTCGTCGACCTTGGCCTCGTCCGAGTACAGGGCCGTCAGGTGCGCGACGGTGGGGATGCGGTACTCCTTACGAATCGTGTTGGCGATGCGCGCGGTGGCCGTGCGGTCGGCGTGGGTGCCGTGCCCGTAGGTCACCGAGATGAAGTCCGGGTCGAGTCCCTGCAGTCCGTCCAGCGTGTCGTAGATGGTGCCGACCGGGGCGTCCCTCTTGGGCGGGAACACCTCGAGCGAGAACATCGGCTTGTGCATGTCGTCTCCTTCATGGATGAGGCTCCCTCTGGCGAGGGAGCCTCCTGTTCGTTCCTCACGCCGACGGCCGGCTCCGTGTCCGGTCCGTCTGCGGGGCCGTCACTTGCCGAGCTGCGCGCGCACGGCCTTGGCGGCGGCCACGAGATGCTCGAGGCTCGGCCAGGTCTCCGCGTTGCCGCGGGTCTTCAGGCCGCAGTCTGGGTTGATCCACACCTTCTCGACGTCCATCTTCTTGAGAATCTCGCCGATGCGCTCCTCGATCTCCTGCTCGGAGGGGATGCGCGGGGAGTGGATGTCGTAGACGCCCGGGCCGGCCTCGGTCTCGAAGTTGGCCTCGTGGATGGCGTCGAGCACGACGAGGTCGCCGCGGGACGCCTCGAAGGAGATCACGTCGGCGTCCATCGCGTCGATGTCGCGGATGATGTCGTTGAACTCGGAGTAGCACATGTGCGTGTGGATCTGCGTGGTGGGTTTGACGCCGGAGTGCACGAGACGGAACGCGGGCACGGCCCAGTCGAGGTACTTGGAGTGCCAGTCGGTCTTCCTGAGCGGCAGCTTCTCGCGCAGGGCGGCCTCGTCGATCTGGATGACCTTGATGCCGGCGGCCTCGAGGTCGAGCACCTCGTCGCGGATGGCGAGGGCGAGCTGCTGGGTCTGCTGCTCGTGGGTGATGTCCTCGCGCGGCCAGGACCAGTTGAGGATGGTGACCGGACCGGTGAGCATGCCCTTCATGACGTGCTTGGTACGGCTCTGCGCGTACGCGGACCACTCGACGGTGATCGGCTTGGCGCGGGAGACGTCGCCCCAGACGATCGGGGGCTTGACGCAGCGGGTGCCGTAGGACTGGACCCAGGCGTTCTTGGTGAACAGGAAGCCGTTGAGGTTCTGGCCGAAGTATTCGACCATGTCGTTGCGCTCGAACTCGCCGTGGACGAGCACGTCGAGGCCGATCTCCTCCTGGTGCCTGATGCAGGCGTCGATCTGGTCCTTGATGAACTGGTCGTACGCCTCCTTGGTGATCTCGCCCTTGCGGAACTTCGCACGCTCGGCGCGGATCTCGCGCGTCTGCGGGAAGGAGCCGATGGTGGTGGTGGGCAGCAGCGGCAGGCCGAGGGCCTCGCGCTGGAGCTTCTGGCGCTCGGCGCGGGCGGGCTGGCGCGTGTAGTCGGCGTCGGTGAGGGCGGCGATGCGCGCCGCGACGGCGGCGTCGGGGGCGACGCGGGTGCCGTCGAACAGCGCCTGGTTGGCCTTGAGCGCAGCGGAGGCCTTGCGCTCCTCGTCGGTGGCGTCGGCGAGGCCGGCGATCTCCTTGAGTTCGCCGAGCTTCTCGACGGCGAACGCGAAGTGCTTGAGCACGGCCGGGTCAAGGGCGGTCTCGCCTTCGGTGCTGAACGGCACGTGCAGCAGAGAGCTGGCGGTGGAGACGGCGACGTTCGGCGTGACCTGCTTCAGGGCGTCGACGAGGCCGAGGCTCGCGGCATAGTCGTTGCGCCAGATGTTGCGGCCGTTGACGACGCCCGCGAAGATGACGGTGCCTTCGGCCACGCCGTACTTGGCGACGGCGGCGAGGTTCTCGTCCTTGCCTTCGTTGAGGTCGAGGCCGATGCCGTCGAAGCCGAGCAGGTTGACGGTCTCGTACACGTCGGCGATGTGGCCGAAGTAGGTGTTGAGCAGCACCTTGACCACGCCCTTGCGTGCGGGCAGAATCTTCGCGTACAGGCTCTTGAAGAGTTCGACGTCGCCCGGCTGCTTGTCGAGCACGAGGAACGGCTCGTCGATCTGCACCCACTTGGCGCCGAGCTCGTTGAACCGGGTGAGCACTTCGGCGTACACGGCGGCGACGGCGTTCACGAGGCCCTTGTCGAAGGTGAGCTCCTGCGCGTCGTCGTCACGGGCGAGCTTGAGGAACGTGTACGGACCGATGAGGACCGGCTTGGTCTCGATGCCGAGCTCCTTGGCCTCGAGGTACTCGTCGAACGGCTTGGTGCCGTTGAGCTTGATCTCGGTGGACGGCTCGATCTCCGGGACGATGTAGTGGTAGTTGGTGGTGAACCACTTCTTCATCGGCAGGGCGGTGACGTCGCCCTTGTCGCCCTGATAGCCGCGGGACATCGCGAACAGCGTCTCCTCCGGCTCGGCGAAGGCGAGGCGCTGGTAGCGCTCCGGAATCACGTTGAGCAGGATGGCGGTGTCGAGCAACTGGTCGAAGTAGCTGAAGTCGTTGCTCGGGATGAGGTCCACGCCGGCCTCGGCCTGGAGCCTCCAGTGCTTGGCGCGCAGCTCCTTGGCGGTGGCGTGCACGTCGTCGAGGGTGGCGTTCCCCTTCCAGTAGGCCTCGATGATCTTCTTGAGCTCTCGGTTCTGACCGATGCGCGGGAATCCGGACACGGACGTCAGTGCAGCCATGAATCCTCCATACTGCTGTCGTAAACGAAACGGCTTTTCAACCCGCCCAGCCTATCAAACCAACCCGCGAACAGGGTCATCAGCAACGTTGAAGTGTCGCTATAAATCGGCTTTATACCGCCGTTTCCCCGCCCTTGAGGAACAGGAGTCAAGAATCTGGACGAGTACACGAGCGGCGAGTATACGCCGCCCGTGCCGACGTCACGCCGGCATGCCCATATACCGGCTGGAAGCCCCTCACTCGAAGTCGTCCGGCCCCATCACCGCGATGAGGTCTCCGGAGTGCACCTGCCATTCCTGGATGGGCGTGTCCGAGCCGAACATCACGACGCCGGCGGTCTGGAGCCCCAGGTTGAGCAGGTCGAGACGCTCCGGGTCCGATTCGGACGAGGCGAGCCATTGGCTGGCGATCGAGACGGTGGGTTCGTGTCCGAGCACCATGAACACGCGGGTCTTGTCCTTCGCGTGGGTGAGCTCGTCGAACACCGCCTGCATGCCGCCCTCGTACAGGCTTTGATGATAGTCGACCTTGGGTGCGTCACCGAAGGTCTTGAGCATCTTGCCGCAGGTCTGGCGGGCGCGTTTGGCGGCCGAGCAGACGATCATGTCCGGCACGAGCCCCATGTCGGCGAGCCCCTTGGCGACCTTCTTCGCCTGCTTGAGGCCCTTGGAGGTCAGCCCGCGCCCGTAGTCGCCGTCGGCGCTGAACGGTTCGGCCTTCGCATGCCGCATGATGATGAGGATGTGGCCGTATTTTCCGGCCCGTTTGGCCACCTTGCGCGGATTGGCTCCCATGTCGTCCCTCCTGATGACGGTTCCGTCTGTGCAACGGCGCCGATCACGTCCACCCATGATCTCTTGTGAACGTTCACGACGATAGTTGAACAATTGTACCGCCATCGCGCGGCGCCGACTACCGTTCCGGCAGCGCGTCGACCATCCGGTCGAGGTCGCGCAGCACCTTGCGCAGCTTGCGGTCGGAGATGTCGCGCAGTTCGAGATCCTCGAGCTGCGCCTCACGCTCCTCGGGCGTGAGGTCGTCCACGTCGGTGACGGTGTCCTTGGTGGGGCGTTCGCGCTTCCTCAGCGCCTCGAATCCGGGCGCCATGGCGCGCGTGACGACGAGGAAGCCGGTGTGTCCGATCATCTGATGGTCGGGGCGCACGGCCAATCCCTGCGCCTTCCAGCTGCGTTCCAGCGTCTCCTGCACGGCCGGCTCGGTCCATACGCCTGCGGCGCGCAGCGCCTCGACGAGCCTGCTCATCTGCGTGGTGGTGGTGACGTAGGCGATGAGCACGCCGCCCGGGGCGATGACCCGCCACGCCTGTTCGAGACGGTTCCACGGGTCGAGCATGTCGAGCACGATGCGGTCGTAGCCGTGCTCGGGCAATCCGGCCGCCACGGAGTCGAAGTCGCCGGTTCTGAGGTCCCACCAGGAGGGGCGGCTCCCGTAGTAGACGGTGGCGTTCGCCTCGGCCACGCGCGCGAAGTCGGGCCTGAGCTCGATGGTGGTGAGGGAGCCCTCCTCCCCCACCGCGTCGAGCAGGTTGAGGCTCATGGCTCCGGAGCCGGCGCCTGATTCGAGCACCCGGTGGCCGGTGCGGATGTCGCCGAGCTGGATGACCTGGGCGATGTCCTTCGGGTACATGATCTGCGCGCCGCGCGGCATGGAGAGCACGTAGTCGGCCAGCCGGGGGCGCATCACGGCGTACTGCCATCCTCCGATGGCGCGCGCCGCCTTCCACGGCTTGCCCGCGTCGCGCTCCGGGTGGAGCGGGTTGGTCTGGGCGTCCCGTTTGGCGGTGACGGTGGTGACGACGACGCCTTCGGTCCGTCCGATGACGTCGTCGTGCAGGATGAGGCCGTGTTCGGTCTGCGTCGAGCCGCCGGCGATCAGCTGTTCGGTGATCTTCCTGCCCCTGCGGTCGGTGAACTGCACCTTCTCCCCCGCCGTAAGCGGCCCACGTCGCATCGCGTCTCTCCTTCGGTCTTCGAGTGTCTTCGGCCCGTCCATCCTATCCGACGGTCAGGAGGCGCGCCATCCGGTGGCGTCCGTCAGCCCGGCCAGCGCCTCCGCGTAGGTTCCGTCGGCGCGCATGTCGGCGATGGCGTCGGCGACGTCGTCGGCCAATGTCTCCGCCCCCGGGGCGACGGCCACCGCGTACCGCACGGTCCCGTAGGAGATGCCGGGCACGCGCGTCACGAGCGCCCGGCCCACGGCCCTGGCGAGCCCGGCGAGCACCACCGAATCCCCCGCCACGGCGTCCGCGGTGCCGATCATGAGGTCGGTGACGCATTGGGGATAGGTGTCCCGTTCGCGCACCCGGGCCTTCGGCTGTTCGGCGAGCAGCGCCTCGCGCGCGCCCGCGCCGGCGACCACGCACACGTTCCGGCCGGCGAGGGATCGCATGTCCCGGATCCCGTCCGCGTCCGGATGCGCCGCGTCGGCGTCGTCCCCGTCGCCGACGCGCGCCAGCAGGCCCTGCGCGACGGTGAGGTACGGTCCGGCGTAGGCGGGCGCGGAACCGTCGTCCTGAGTATCCTGTCCGTCGGGCATCGGCATGCCGGCGACGACCATGTCCACCGTGCCGTCGTCCAGCAGCGAGGCCCTGTCGGACGGTAGCACCTGCTTGAAGACGATCTGCTTGTTCGCATACCCGAGCCTGCCCGCCACGTAGCGGGCCACGTCAACCTCGAACCCGTCGTAGGATCCGTCGTGCCACAACGCGAGCCCGGGTTCGTCGGCGGCGACGCCGATCGCGATGGTGGGTCCCTCCGGCTGGGTGAAGGTGGAGGGGGCCTCGCCGCACGCCGCCAGCGGCATGACGCCCGCCGCGACGGCGAGCGCCGCGACGGCCCTGCGCAGGGCCCGTCCCGGGGCGTGGCGCATGGCGCGCGCCGTCGTCCGCTTCCCCATGCCCGTCATCCACGTCACTTGAACATGCGGGAGCGGGTGAGGAACCAGGTGACCACGGCGGACAGGGCTATGGACAGCACGATGATGATGGTGAACCCCCATGGGCTGCCGGTCAGCGGCATGCCGAGCATGCCCTCCTGGAAGTTCATGCCGTACATGGAGAAGATGAGCGTGGGGATGGACAGCGTGATGGAGATGATGGTGAAGATGCGCATCACGTTGTTCAGGTTGTTGGACACGATGGAGGCGAACGCGTCGGTCATGTTCGCGAGGACGCCGCTGTAGATGTTGGCCATCTCGATGGCCTGCTTGTTCTCGGTGATGACGTCGTCGAGCAGGTCCGCGTCGTCCGGGTACTGCTTGATGCGCTGCAGCGTGTTGAGCTTCTCCATCACGATCTCGTTCGATTTGAGGGACGTGGTGAAGTACACCAAGGTCTTGGAGAGCTCCATGAGCATCACGATCTCGCGGTTCTGCATGGAATGGCGGAGCTTGAGCTCGAGCTTGTCGCTCTCGCGGTCGATGATGCGCAGGTAGCGCAGGTACATGGTGGCGTTGCGGTACAGGATCTGCAGGATGAACCGCGAATGCATGTGCGTGTAGAAGTTGCGGATGGTGCCCTCCATGAACGGGTGGAGCACGGGCGTGTCCTGCATGCACACGGTGATGATGAGGTTCTCGGTGACGATGATCGACAACGGGATGGTCTCGTACCAGTCGCGGCCGCCGCGCTCCTCCACGGTGGGGATGTCCACGATGACCATCGTGTAGTCGTCCTCCACGTCCACGCGGGAGCGTTCCTCGTCATCCAGCGGGGCCCTGAGGTCGGCGAGGTCGATGCCGGTCTCCGAGGCGACGGTGGCGAGCTCCACGTCGGTCGGTTCGCTCAGGCACAGCCAGGAGCCGTTCTCCGGTTTGTCCACACGCTCCACCTGGCCGTTAATGGTGCTGAACATCCTCAACATCGTCTCTCACCCGCCTTTCGCATCCCACGTGGGAGGCTCCCGCCGTCCCGTTGCATGGGCGCCGGCGGACCCCGCGGACGCCCTGGCCCGGATCCTCGTCCGGCCAAACGTCGTCAAGTCTAGTCCCATGGCGGGGACTTGCGCCACCCCGCCGGCCCCGGCCACGGTGAATTCGCGGTGAACCGTCCGTGGCACCGGCCCACGGCGCGGACCGTAGAATGGCAGGATGATGATTTCCGATTCGACGCGTGCGTTCGTCGCCGCGCACCGCCACGACGACGTCCGCGACCTGGCCCTGCACGCACGGCGCGACGCCGACGTGGACATGCCGATGGCGCTGGACCAGATCGCCGGATGGCGGACGGCGTCGCGCAAGCTGCCGGAGTGGGCGGCATGCGACGATGTGCTCTACCCGCCGCACCTGTCGATGGAGCAGTGCTCGTCCCAGTTCACCGCGCGCTACAAGGAGGCGCTGGCCCGCCGGATCGTCGCCCCGGAGGCGGGCGCGGAAGGGCCGGCCGGCGTGCTGGTGGATCTCACCGGAGGCTTCGGCGTGGACTGCTCGTACATGTCGCGGGCGTTCACCCGCGCCGTCTATGTGGAGCGACAGCCGCACCTGTGCGCGCTGGCCCGCCACAACATGGCCGCGTTGGGGCTTGGCCATGTGGACGTGGTGCAGGCGGACGCGTCCAACTACGTGGCGTCCATGGATCGGGCGGACATGGTCTTCATCGACCCCGCACGCCGCGACGGGCACGGCGGACGCACCTACGCCATCGCCGACTGCACGCCGGACGTGCTGGGCATGCTGGACGCGATCCTCGCCGTCACGCCGCATCTCATGGTCAAGCTCTCCCCCATGCTCGACTGGCGCAAGACGGTGGAGGATTTCCGGGGGCACGTGGAGCAGGTGCATCTGGTATCCACGGGCAACGAATGCAAGGAGCTGTTGCTCGTCGTGGGACGGGGGACGTGCGACGACCCGCTGCTCGTGTGCGTGAACGACGACCAGCGGCTGGAATGCCACGCGTCCGAGACAGACGGCAGGTCCGGGCCGGACGCGGCGACCGTCACGGGCGACGGGGACGGCGTCCCGGCGCGGACATACCTGTTCGAACCGAACGCCTCGGTCATGAAGGCAGGATGCTTCAGCCTGCTCGAGGAGCGCTTCGACGTGCACGCCGTGGGCCGCAACAGCCATCTGTTCCTCGCCGGCCATGACGTCGCCGGGTTCCCGGGACGGCGTTTCGTGGTGGAGAGGACCTCCACGATGGGGAGGAAGGAGCTGCGCGCGGCGCTGTCCGACCTCACGCACGCGAACATCGCCGTGCGCAACTTCCCCATGTCCGTGGAGGCGCTGCGGCGCAGGCTGAAGCTCAAGGACGGCGGGGACGCCTACCTGTTCGCCACGACGGACCACACGGGACGGCATATCGTCATCCGCGCCGTCAAGGCGTGACGCCCCGATCCCGCGCCGTTCACTCGCCCGAGGAACCGGTGCCGGACGAGGAGCCGGACGAATCCGTCGAACCCGACGAAGACCCGGTCGACGAATCCGTGGAGCCCGTCGAACCGGAACCGGTGGAACCGGACGAGGAGGAACCCGTCGACGAATCCGTGGAGCCCGTCGAACCGGAACCGGTGGAACCGGACGAGGAGGAACCCGACGAACCGGACGAGGACGAACCGGACGAACCGGACGACGAGCCCGTCGAACCGGAACCGGTGGAATCGGACGTCGAGCCGGACGAAGAGGTGCCGGAGGACGTCGAACCGGACTGGGAGGAGCCGGAGGACTCCTTGTCCTTGCCGGTGGATCCGGTGCCGTAATCGTATCCGTCGTCGGAGGTCTCCGGCTTGGACGGGGCCTTCGGCGTCGTGGAGCCGTCGCCGCCCGTGGTGGTCTGCGTCGTGGTGGTGCGGTTCAGCGTGTCCTTCACCACGGTGTCGGTGCCGTTGCCGTTGGTGAACAGCAGCACCAGGCCGGCGGCGAACGCCACGCCGAGCAGGCCGGACACCACGGAGACGATGATGGCCATATGCTTGGGGCTGATGCGGCGCCGGCGCTCCTTGCGGATCGAATCCACGGTGTAGGCGGTGGTGTTGGTGCGGGGCAGCATATCCTCCCCGCTGCGCACGTCGCGCGAACCGATGGTGCGCGGCGCGGCCACGTGGGGCAGCCGTCCGATCTGCGTGGCCTCCGGGTCGACGTCGTCGCCCGTGGGAGCGGCGGACGTGTCCGCGGCGCCCGGACGAGGCGGCAACGGGACCGGCCCCACGGCGGACGCCGCCGCGGACGATTCGGCGGAGGCGGGAGCCTCGTCATCCGAGGCGGCCCCCTCCCCGTCTTCGGACGCCGCACCCGCGTCGCCGTCGCCGGACAGCGGGTTCACGGACTGCAGTTTCTCCCCGGACGCCTTGAGGACGTTCTGGTAGACGTTCGCCGCGACCGTGGAGATGACATAGCTGGCCGCCGCGCCGATCACCGAGCCGGCGACGCCGATCTTCGCGGACAACAGGAACGAGGTGACCGCCGCCAGCGAACCTGCGACGATCTGGGAGACGGAAAGACCTTTGAGAAACTTCATCATCGTCGAAGATAACCGTTTTGGCTGGACGCGCGCCGAAGCTTTCCGCAAAGGTGCAGAATGCCCACACGGTCATGGCGAAATCTCCACACATCGCATCCTTAAGGGACGTCCGGACGCTTCCCCACGCATTCAGTTGCGGTGGAGCGAATGCCTCGTGGGATGCACCACGGACAGCAGCACGGCCGCGAAGATGAGCGCGAAGCCCACCAGGGAGCTCCATGTGATGCGCTCACCCCAGAACAGCGCGGAGAAGGACACGGCGAACAGGCTCTCCGTGCACATGATGATCGACGCCTGCGAGGGCGGGACATGCGCGAGCCCGATGTTCTGCATGATCTGCGCGGCCATCGTGGCCCCCAGGAACAGGTAGCAGACGCTGGCCACCACCTGTGGCGCCAGCCAGGAGGCGTCCGGCGTCGGCTCCGTGAACGCGGCGCCGACGAGGAAGAGCACGCCGGCCACGGCGAACTGCACGAACGTCACCGCGATCGGATCGAACCGCTTCGTGTACACGCCCAGACAGGTGAGGTTGAACGAGAAGACCACGGCGGTGCCGATTGTCAACCAGTCGCCGACGGACAGGGACAGCCCCATCCCGCTCTTCAACGAGACGAACCCCACGCCCACGAGGCAGATCACGCCCGCCACCAGGTTCACGGCGCGCGGACGCACCTTCGCCACGATCCACGAGGCGAACGGGGTGAGTACGCAGTAGGCGGCCGTGAGGAACGCGCTGCGCCCCGGGTCGATGGTCTTCAGACCGATCGTCTGCGTGACCATCGTCCCCCAATAGGTGACGCCCACCACCAGCGCGGGGACCACGATGCCCCGATGGAGCGCAGGCAGGATGTGCCGATGGAACAGCGCGAGCATGCATGTGCAGGCGCCGAACATGCGCAGGCCCATGAGCCACTGCGGCGGAATCGCCTCCATCGCCACCTTGGCGAGCAGGTAGCTGCCGCCCCACAGCGCGGCGCAGGCGAGCAGCATGAGACGGGCGAGGTTCGGCGGGAAGGAGCGCGACCATCGGGAACGCAACGTCCCGAACCATCCGCGCACATCCATGGGCCATCACCTCGCAATCGTCGCCGGACCGGCGTCCGGCATCGTTACCACGATACGGCCCGACCGGCGCGCGACATGCGGCATACGGCGCCGATCGGCATGCACGGAACGGACGGGACCGAACGAATGGAACCGAAGGACGGGGCGGACCGACGGGACGGAAGGACGGAGCGGATCGGCGGGACACCGCGGGACAAGGACACCGCGGGACAAGGTGAGCATGCTCACAGCGAATCCGGCGCGGGCCCGGCGCACGTCCCCGGCCGATTGGGTAATGTGGAACCGGATACCCCATCGTATGGAAAGGACACCGATATGGCAACGATTACCGCGGAAATGAAGGAATTCATCGAGAACAACCTGGGTTGGATCTCCACCGTCTCCAAGGACGGCCAGCTGGACCTCGGCCCGAAGATGAGCCTGTTCGTGCTGGACGACAACCACATCGCCTACCATGAGCGCACCGCCGGCCAGGCCTACGAGAACCTCAAGGACGGCTCCCCGCTGGTCATCGCGTTCGCGAACCTCGCCGAGAAGAAGGGCTACCGCTTCCGCGGCACCGTCACCCTGCACTCCGACGACGCCATCTACGAGGAGCAGGTGAAGGTCGCCGAGGAGAAGGGCACCAAGAAGCCGGCGGTGATCCCGGTCCTCGAGGTCACCGAGATCCAGAACCTCGCCTCCGGCCCGACCGCCGGCAAGACCATCACCAAGGACTGACGCCTAAGCGAAGACGCCGAATCTCCCGCGACCTGAGGCCGGGAACCATGCCGTCCCGCGACGGCATGGTTCCCGGCCTTCGTCATGGCCGTTGCGAAAGACGGCGGAATGGCGACGACGAAAATGGCGGAATTCCGCGCGACATGCCGTAGTTGCATGATTCGGCAGCTCGTCGTAATGTATACGAGGCTCAAAAAGCGGCCACAACAAATGAATACGGGGCTATAGCGCAGCTGGTAGCGCATCTCCATGGCATGGAGAGGGTCGGGGGTTCGAATCCCCCTAGCTCCACCAGGCATCCGAATGGTTGCCGAATAACAGAATACGGGGCTATAGCGCAGCTGGTAGCGCATCTCCATGGCATGGAGAGGGTCGGGGGTTCGAATCCCCCTAGCTCCACGAACGGCAAGACCCGTGTGATTCCATTGCATGGGTCTTTTTCGTATCTTTTCGAAAGAACAATAGGCACCAGGGACATCTCCCAGCGGCAGTTACGTCCGTTCCTATAGAATCGGACGCCACACGGTCCCGATTCCTAGGCGAGCCGTCCGTTCCTATAGAAACGGACGTATGCACTGCCTACAGGCACCCTCAAACGTCCGTTCCTATAGAATCGGACGCCACACGGTCCCGATTCCTAAGCGATACGTCCGTTCCTATAGAATCGGACGCCACACGGTCCCGATTCCTAAGCGATACGTCCGTTCCTATAGAAACGGACGTATGCACCGCCAACTGGCACCCTCAAACGTCCGTTCCTATAGAATCGGACGCCACACGGCATCATTCCCACGCGGAACGCGCTTGGGCCCTTCGCCGCCGTGTCTCAACCGCCACCGTGTCTCAGCTATCTTGCGTACACCTGCTTGAGATATGCGTCAAAGCATGCGAAAGGGGCCCGGGAATCGCTTCCCGGGCCCCTTGGGCTGCAATCATCCTCTCAGAGGACGATCACACCTCGTGATCAGACGAATCACTCGTTGTCGCCGGCGGTGGCGGCGGTAGCGGTGATGGCGCCCTTCTCGGAGGTGTTCAGGCCGGAGTACACCCAGTCGGTGTAGTCCGGGTGATCGTAGCCGTTGTCGACCGCGAACTGGAAGGCTTCCTGGCGGAAGGCCTCAAGCTCGTTGATCTTGTCGGCGTACTTGTCGGCGTCGATCATGCGCAGGGCCTCGGCGGTCAGCTCGTAGCGATCGATCTCGTTCACGCGGACCATGTCGTACGGGGTGGTGGTGGAGCCCTCCTCCTCGTAGCCGTGGACGTTGAAGTTGTCGTGGTTCGGGCGATCGTAGATCAGACCACGCACGTCGTGCGCGTAGGAGTGGTACGCGAACAGCACCGGCTTGTCGGCGGTGAAGATGTCGGCGAACTCCTCGTCGGAGAGGGCCTCGTCGTTCTCCTTGGCGGACTGCAGAGCGAGCAGGTCAACCACGTTGACGACCTTGAACTTGATGCCCATGGCCTTCAGCTTGTCAGAGGCGGCCATGATCTCCTGGGTCGGGACATCGCCGGCGGCGGCAAGCACGATCTCGGCCTCATCGTTGGACTTCGCGGTGGAGGCCCAATCCCAGGCGGCGGCACCCTTCTCGAGCTCGGCGCGAGCCTCGTCGAGGGACAGCCAGGTGGCGGCCGGCTGCTTGCCGGCGATGATGGCGTTGATCTTGTTGGTGGACTTGTAGCACTTCTCGGCGATGGCCAGCAGCATGTTCGCGTCGGTGGCGAAGTAGATGCCGATGACGTGATCGTTGTGGAAGCACTTGTTCAGCAGCAGGGAGGTGACACCCGGATCCTGGTGCGAGAAGCCGTTGTGGTCCTGGCGCCAGACGTGGGAGGAGACCAGCAGGTTCATGGACGCGATCGGCTTGCGCCACGGGATCTCACGAACGGTGGCCTCGAGCCACTTGGCGTGCTGGTTGAGCATGGAGTCGATCACGTGGACGAAGGACTCGTAGGAGCTCCAGATGCCGTGACGGCCGGTCAGGAGGTAGCCCTCGAGGAAGCCTTCCATCTGGTGCTCGGACAGCTGCTCGACGACCTGGCCGGAGACGTGCATGTGCTCGTCGACCTCATCGGAGATGTAGCCGGCGTCCCACTGCTTGTTGGTGACCTCGTAGGAGGCCTGCAGACGGTTGGAGGCGGTCTCATCCGGTCCGAAGATGCGGAAGTCGTGCGGGTTGTTCTTGATGATGTCGCGGGTGTAGACGCCGAGACGACGGGTGGCCTCGAGCTGGCCCCAGCCGTGGCCGTACTTCTCGACTTCCTTGACGGCGTAGTCCTCGAGGTTCGGGAGCTTCAGGTCGTCGCGGATCACACCGCCGTTGGCGTTCGGGTTGGCGCCGATGCGCAGCTCACCCTTCGGCATGAAGGCGAGGACGTCGTCCTTGACGGCGCCGTTCTCGTCGAACAGCTCCTCCGGCTTGTAGGACTCGAGCCAGTTCTTGAGGACCTCGAAGTGGGCCTCGGTGTCGCGGGCGGAGGCCAGCGGCACCTGGTGGGAACGCCAGGAGCCCTCGGTCTTCTTGCCGTCGATGTACTTCGGGCAGGTCCAGCCCTTCGGGGTGCGGAAGATGATCATCGGGTAGAACGGACGGTGCACGTTGTCCGTGTTGGCGGTCGCCTTGATGTCGCAGATCTCGTCCCAGATGGACTCGAACAGGTCGGCGAAGCGACGGTGGATGGACATGTGGTCCTCATCGTCGAAGCCGGCGACGAACTCGTACGGCTCGTAGCCCATGCCGTGGAAGAACTCGTGGAGCTCCTCGTCGGAGATGCGGGACAGGATGGTCGGGTTGGCGATCTTGTAGCCGTTGAGGTGCAGGATCGGCAGCACGATGCCGTCGGTGCGCGGGTTCACGAGCTTGTTGGACTGCCAGCCGGTGGCCAGCGGGCCGGTCTCGGCCTCACCGTCGCCGACGATGGCCGGGACGAAGAGGGACGGGTTGTCCATGATGGCGCCGTAGGCGTGGGACAGGGCGTAGCCGAGCTCGCCACCCTCGTGGATGGAGCCCGGGGTCTCCGGAGCGAAGTGGGACGGGATGCCGCCCGGGTAGGAGAACTGGCGGAAGAACTTCTGAAGACCAGCCTCGTCCTTGGTGATCTTCGGGAAGGTCTCGGTGTAGGTGCCGTCCAGGTAGGACTGCGAGGTGCCGGCCGGGCCGCCGTGGCCCGGGCCCATGATGATCACGGTGTTCTGGCCGTGGTCGGCGATGAAGCGGTTGATGTGGCCGATCAGGAAGTTCAGGCCCGGGGTGGTGCCCCAGTGGCCGACCAGACGGTGCTTGACGTCCTCGCGGGTGAAGGGCTCCTTCATCAGCGGGTTGCTACGCAGGTAGATCTGGCCGATGGAGAGGTAGTTGGCAACGCGCCAGTACTTGTCAACGCCTTCGAGGGCCTCCTCGGAAACCGGAGCGTTCAGCTTCTTCCAGGGGGTGCCAATAACAGGACTCGTCATGTGTACTCCTGTACTCCTGCACACGATCGGGGGATCGCGCGCGATTGATTATTTCTGTTTCGGTCGCGAGGCCCCATAACCTTGCGGTTACGCGGTTTCCCGCTCCCAATCACTCGATATGGTACGAGGACAACGCGACTTTTGAACGATTTCTTGCGAGTATGTTCGGAAATGTTGCAAAAATTGCTGGTTTTGTGTGAATTCGCCGGCCGATTGTGCGCATCCCTTTTTTGACGACAAGACATGAAAACGTTGGAATACGGCCGGATAGGCCGCGTCAACCGGATGCGGCCACGTTCGTTTCATTGTGTTCGCTCCCGGCGTGTTGGTGGGGTCACCCGGCGTTGTTTGTTCGTTTTCCGCACATGAATTTGGCCATATGGCCTTGTCTGGCTCGACGGCGATAATCGTCACGACACCACCCAAGTTACATCACGATAAACGTTAGGGGAATTTCCATGGCAACAGGTCCTGTGCTCGTCGTCGATTTCGGCGCCCAGTACGCCCAGCTCATCGCCCGTCGCGTGCGTGAGGCCAACGTCTATTCCGAACTCGTGCCCCACTCCATGCCGGTCGACGAGATGCTGGCCAAGGATCCGAAGGCGATCATCCTCTCCGGCGGCCCGGCCTCCGTGTTCGAGCCCGGCGCCCCGCGAGTCGACCCGAAGCTGTTCGAGGCCGGCGTCCCGGTGCTCGGCATCTGCTACGGCTTCCAGGCCATGGCCTACGCCCTCGGCGCCGACGTCGACAAGGCCGCCCTCGGCGAATACGGCAAGACCGAGACCGTCATCGACTCGGCCGAAGGCATCCTCGCCGGCTCCCCCGCCGAGCAGAGCACGTGGATGAGCCACGGCGTCGCCGTCAAGACCGCGCCCGAGGGCTTCAAGGTCCTCGCCCACACCGAGGGCGCCCCCGTCGCCGCGATGGAGGACGAGTCCCGCAGGCTGTACGGCGTGCAGTGGCACCCCGAGGTCAAGCACACCCCGCTCGGCCAGAAGCTCATCGAGACGTTCCTCCACGACTGCGCCGGCCTCGGCTCCGACTGGGATGCCTCCTCCATCATCGACGACCAGGTCAGGAAGATCCGCGAGCAGGTCGGCGACGCCGAGGTCATCTGCGGCCTGTCCGGCGGCGTGGACTCCGCCGTCGCCGCGGCCCTCGTCCACAAGGCCGTCGGCGACCAGCTCACCTGCGTGTTCGTCGACCACGGTCTCCTGAGGAAGGGCGAGGTCGAGCAGGTCAAGCACGATTTCGTCGAGGCCACCGGCATCCGCCTGATCACCGTCGACGCCGCCGACGACTTCCTCGACGCCTTGAAGGGCGTCTCCGAGCCGGAGCGCAAGCGCAAGATCATCGGCGAGAAGTTCATCCGCACCTTCGAGAAGGCCCAACGCCAGGTCCTCGAGGAGGCAGGCGCCCGTGGCAAGGAGGTGAAGTTCCTCGTGCAGGGCACGCTCTACCCCGACGTCGTCGAGTCCGGCGGCGGCGACGGCGCGGCCAACATCAAGAGCCACCACAACGTGGGAGGCCTGCCCAAGGACATCAAGTTCCAGCTCGTCGAGCCGCTGCGCACCCTGTTCAAGGATGAGGTGCGCGCCATCGGCACCGAGCTCGGCCTGCCCGACGAGATCGTCTGGCGCCAGCCGTTCCCGGGCCCGGGCCTCGGCATCCGCATCGTCGGCGAAATCACCCGCGAGCGCCTCGACGTGCTGCGCGAGGCGGACGCCATCGCCCGCGAGGAGCTCACCAAGGCCGGCCTCGACCGCGACATCTGGCAGTGCCCCGTCGTGCTCCTCGCCGACGTCCACTCGGTGGGCGTCCAGGGCGACGAACGCACCTACGGCTCCCCCATCGTGCTGCGCCCGGTCAGCTCCGAGGACGCCATGACCGCCGACTGGTCGCGCGTCCCCTATGACGTACTCGCCACGATCTCCACCCGCATCACCAACGAGTGCCGTCAGATCAACCGCGTGGTGCTCGACTGCACCTCCAAGCCGCCGGCCACCATCGAATGGGAGTGATGCGGGCGGCGGTCTCCGCGCGCATCATCCGACCATCCGGATCCGGTCTCTGACCTGACCGAAAGGGCATCCCGCAGCCGCACGGGATGCCCTTTCGTCGTTCTCCGCCGCTCACCGTCCTGCGGACCCGGGAAGCCGACCCGCGACACGGACACCCCCGAGCCATGCACCCTCCGAGCCGGAGGCTCCCGTGGGACGCCGCCACTTCGAGGGTCGTTGGTACACTCTTCCCCCGTCCGTCCCATTCCGGGAACGGGCGAAGAGAGAGAAGTCTGAGCAGTAAGCGGTATCGGAAGTGGCTGTAACGAAACAACGCCGTCGCTATGTGGGCCTGGACGGCATCAAGGGGTTCGCGCTCATCGCGATCATCATCTACCATTGCGCGCAGTCGGCGATGCCCGGCGGCTTCTACGGCGTCGACGTGTTCTTCACCGTGTCCGGGTTCCTCATCGCGCTGAGCCTGTTCCGTTCGTTGGAACGCACGGGAGGCCCCGATCTGGCGCGGTACATCCCGCGTCGCGCCGCGCGCCTCTATCCGGCCCTCATCATGTTGGTGCCCGCGGTGGTCACCCTCGCCTGGATGACCGACCGCGACGCGCTCGTCGGCATCCGCGACCAGGTCGTCACCACGCTGCTCGGCTGCTACAACTGGTACGCCATCGTCAACGGCCAGGACTACTTCAACCAGATGAACCCGCAGATCCTGCGTCACCTGTGGTTCGTGGGCGTGCTCATGCAGTTCTACGTCGTCGTGCCGCTCATCGCCTGGCTCATGTGGCGCATCCGCCGCACCCATCTGTCCGCCGTCATCCCCTTGGGGCTCGCCGCCGCGAGCGGCTGGGCCATGTGGACGCTCTACGCTTCCAAGGCCGACGCCACCCGCGTCTACTTCGGCGCCGACACGCACGCCGTGGGCCTGCTGCTCGGCGTCGCGCTCGCATGGTTCGTCGCCGCACCCCATTCCGGTCCGCGCAGGACGCGTACGGCGGGCGTGGACGCCGCCCCCGCCGTCCCGTCTCCCGCGTCCGCTCCGGTACCGATGCCGGCCATGCGGGATGTGCCGTCGTTCGGCAACGTCCCGGCTCCCGTTCCGCTGCCCGCGACGACCATGCCGCCGTCGGTTTCCCCCATGTCCCGTCGGATGCTACGAACCGCACACTCGGATGCGGTGAACGCGCGCCCGTCCGATGCGTCGCTGCCGTCCAGGCTGGCCGCCGCCGCGGCCCCGACCGTCGCGTTCGTCGCCCTCGTGGCCCTGGGCTTCATGGCGGCGCTCGGACGTCAGGACGCCACCGCGTTCCACGGGGGCATCATCCTCGCCAGCGTGCTGTCCGTGGCGCTCATCGCCGGCACCATCGCCCCCGGCTCGTGGATGCGCGACCTCATGGTGTTCAAGCCGCTCGCCGCGCTCGGCAAATACTCGTACGGCGTGTACCTGTGGCATTGGCCGCTGTGGATCCTCGTCACCGCGGAGCTTCCCCGGCTCGTCCCCGGCGCCGACCGCCGATGGATTCTCGTGGCCACGCTGGCGCTCACCGCGTGTGCCGCAACGCTCTCCTGGCTGCTGGTCGAGAAGCCCGCCGCCCGGCATTCGTCCCTGTTCGTCGTCTTCCCGCATCCCCATCCCACGGCCGCGCACGTCCTGCGCGCCATGGTGGTCGACATCATCCTCATCGCGGTGGTCTCCGGCTGCGTGGTCGGCGTGACGAACGCCCCGGAGAAGACCTCCACGCAGATCCAGCTGGAGGAGCAGGCGCGCGAGCTCGCCCGCATGGAGCGCGAGGCGCGTCTCAACGGCGAGCTGCCGCGCAACGCGGTGCCGCAGCCCCGCCGGACGCGTCAGATGCCCACCGGCGATCAGATCACCGCCATCGGCGATTCCGTGATGCTCGCCTCCTCCGGCGGCCTGAACTCCGTCTTCCCCGGCATCAGCATCGACGCCTCGGTGTCCCGGTCCATCATGGTGGCCCCGGGCATCATGCGCACGGCCATGGACGCCGGGACCATGCGGCAATGGGTGATCATCGGTCTGGGCACCAACTCGGAGATGACCACCGCGCAGCTGCAGCGGGTCTACGAGCTCATCGGCCCCGACCAGATGCTCGTGCTCGTGAACGCGCACGGCGAACGCGCCTGGATCCCCGGCACGAACAAGGTCATGGCCGATTTCGCCGCAGCGCATCCGGACAACGTGCTGCTCGTCGACTGGGACTCCGCGGCCAAGGCGAACCCCGGCGTGTTCGGTTCGGACGGCATCCATCCGAACAAGGGCAGCGACCTGTACGCGCAGACCATCAAGGCGGCCATCGAGCGCTGGGTGGGAGCCGCGGACTGACGTCGCTGTGCGCCTTCTCCCCCTGCGGACGGTCCGCCGACGCCCGGCCCGTCCGCAGGTCGGCGAGACACATTACACTGAAGGCGACAACCGGACAATCACAACGCATGGGAGATACGGTGAGCGCAATCCTCGAAGGAAAGCCAGACAAGAACCTCATTCTCGTCACTGGAAGGATTCATCCGAAACTCGCGCAGGACGTCGCCGACCAGCTCGGCATCGACGTGCTCGAGACCACCGCATACGATTTCGCCAACGGCGAGATGTACGTGCGCTACACCGAATCGGTGCGCGGCGCCGACGTGTTCGTGCTGCAGAGCCACTACAAGCCCATCAACAAGGCCATCATGGAGCAGCTCATCATGATCGACGCGCTCAAGCGCGCCTCCGCCCGCTCCATCACCGCCGTCTGCCCGCTCCTCGGCTACTCCCGCCAGGACAAGAAGCACCGCGGCCGCGAGCCCATCTCCTGCCGTCTCGTCTTCGACCTGCTCAAGACCGCCGGCGCGGACCGCATCATGTCCGTCGACCTGCACGCCGCCCAGTCCCAGGGCTTCTTCGACGGCCCGGTCGACCATCTCATCGCGATGCCGGTGCTCGTCGACTACATCCGCGACCGCTTCCAGGGCCATCTGGACAACGTGGCGGTCGTCTCCCCGGACGCCGGCCGCATCCGCGTGGCCGAGCAGTGGGCACAGCGCCTCGGCGGCGGCCCGCTCGCGTTCGTGCACAAGACGCGCGACATCACCCGTCCGAACCAGGCGGTCGCCAACCGCGTCGTCGGCGACGTCAAGGGCAAGGACTGCGTGCTCGTCGACGACCTCATCGACACCGCAGGCACCATTGTCGGCGCCTGCAACGTGCTCAAGGAGGCCGGCGCCAACTCCGTCACCGTGGTCGCCACGCACGGCGTGCTCTCCGGTCCCGCCGTCGACCGTCTCAAGGAGTGCGGCGCGCGCGAGGTGGTCCTCACCGACACCGTGCCGATTCCGGAGGAGAAGCGTTGGGACGGCCTGACCGTCCTGTCGATCGCGCCGCTGCTGGCCAGCGCCATCCGCGCCGTGTTCGAGGACGGCTCCGTGGCCGAGCTGTTCGAGACGTACCCCGAGCACCATGGGCAGGGTTTCCTTTTCGCCTGACCTTATGGTATAAATGAACACTTGGCGGTGGAAGCCGCCGCTCCCCCATGGTGTAATGGCAGCACACGGGCCTTTGGAACCCTTTGTCTTGGTTCGAATCCAGGTGGGGGAACACGCCATTCCGCCCTCGCGCACGGTCCTCCGTCACGGGGGCGGAACCATTGACGGCCGTCCGGCACATCCCGGCGGCCGTCTATTGTTAGTCGCGTGGAAACGCGAACAACCAACGCCAGTGAAGGGAACGACACACATATGGCATCCTCGGCAGTGACAGCCGCAATCATCCTCGCCGCGGGCGAGGGCACCCGCATGCGTTCGAACAAGCCCAAGGTGCTGCACACCTTCGCGGGGCGCACCTTCCTCAACCGTGTGATGGACTCGGTCAGGGCCCTCGACCCGGACACGCTCGCCGTGGTCGTGCACTTCCAGGCGGAGCGCGTGTCCGAGGCGGCACGCAGCTACGACCCGGACGTGACCATCGTCAACCAGGACGACATCCCCGGCACCGGCCGCGCCGTCCAGTGCGCCATGGCGCAGCTGACGCAGCACGGGCCGATCAGCGGCCCCGTGCTCATCGCCGCCTCGGACATGCCGCTGCTCGACGCGCGCACGCTGCGCAGCCTCATCGACTTCCACAACACCTCCGGCGACGGCGCCACGGTGCTCACCACCGTGCTCGACGACCCCACCGGCTACGGCCGCATCATCCGCGACCGCGAGGGCGACGTGCTGCGCATCGTCGAGCAGAAGGACGCGAACCGCAGCGAACTGGCCGTGCAGGAGGTGAACACGTCGGTGTACGTGTTCGACGCCGAACTGCTCACCCGCGCCATCGCCGACCTCAAGTCCAACAACGCGCAGGGCGAGTTCTACCTCACCGACGCGCTGGAGACCGCCCGCGCCAACGGCAAGGTCGGCGCGTTCACCGCGCCCGACCCCCTGAGCGTCGAGGGCGTCAACGACCGCGTGCAGCTCGCGGCGCTCGCCAAGGCGCACAACCGCCGCGTGTGCGAGGCGTGGATGCGCGACGGCGTCACGATCCTCGACCCGGACACCACGTGGATCGAGGACGACGTCGAGATCGGACGCGACGCCGTCATCCTGCCCGGCACCTTCCTGCAGGGCCATACCGTCATCGGCGAGAACGCCGTCGTCGGACCGTACAGCACGCTCATCGACGCGGTCGTCGACGCGGACGCCGTCGTCGAACGCTCCCGCGTGCAGGAGTCCCACATCGGCCGCGCCACCAACATCGGCCCGTGGACGTACCTGCGCCCGGGCAACGAGTTCGGCGAGGAGGCGAAGGCCGGCGCGTTCGTCGAAATGAAGAAGGCGCACATCGGCAACGGCACGAAGGTGCCGCACCTGAGCTACATGGGCGACGCCACGCTCGGCGACCACACGAACATCGGCGGCGGCACCATCACCGCCAACTACGACGGCGTGCACAAGAACAAGACGCATATCGGCGCGGGCTGCCACGTCGGTGCCGGCAACCTGTTCGTCGCGCCCGTCGAGGTCGGCGACAACGTGACCACGGGCGCCGGTTCCGTGGTGCGCCACGCCGTGCCGGACGACACGATGGTCTACTCAGAGAACACGCAGCACAACGTCGAGGGCTGGAAGCCCGCCTGGGAGCGCTGACCGCCGCCCGGCGTCCTCTCTCCTCTCTCCCCTCCTCCCCACCTCCGCGGCCGTGCGTCCGTCCGGACGGTCCGACGCACGGCCTCCCCACGAGCACCCACGAGACACCACAAGACAAGACACCACAAGGAGCCACATGCCCGCTTTGCAGTCATCCATCGACGACATCCGCATCGCCGCCGAGGCGGCCGACCGCGTCAAGGCCACCGACATCGTCGCCTTCGACGTGACCGGACCGCTCGGCATCACCGACGTCATGATGATCGCCGGCGCCTCCAACGAGCGCCAGGTGCTCGGCGTCGCCGAGGAGATCGAAAAGGACCTCTACCTCAAGTGCGGCGGCCGCAAGCCGCGCCAGCGCGAGGGACTGACCGAAGGCCAGTGGGTGCTGCTCGACTACGGCGACTACGTGATCCACGTCATGCAGGAGGAGTCGCGCGAATTCTACGGTCTGGAGCGTCTGTGGCGCGACTGCCCGCAGATCGACCTGGAGCTCGAGCATCCGGAAAGCGTGCGATGATGCGCCACGTCCGTTCCATCTTCCTGATCCGCCACGGCCGCACCTCGTACAACGCCGCGCACCGTCTGCAGGGACAGGTCGACATCCCACTCGACGCCGTGGGCGAATGGCAGGTCCGCCGGACCGCGGAGGCCCTCAAATCGCTGTACGTGGACCAGCGTCCCGGCGTGACGGACCGTCTCATCGTCTGCTCCGACCTCTCCCGCGCACACGCCACCGCGCAGGCGTTCGCCGACGTGCTCGGCGGCGCGGCCGCCGGAGTCGAGGTGCATGACGACGCCCGCGTGCGCGAGCGCAGCTTCGGCGATTGGGACGGGCATGCAGTCTCCGAGCTCGCCGAACGCTACCCGGAGGACTTCCGCTCGTGGATGCGCCATACGGGCGGCGAGCTCAAGTACGGCGCCGAACCGAAGGAGCATGTGGGCGAGCGCGGCGTGGAGGCGCTGCTCGACTGGTCCACGCGCGCAGGCGACGACACCGACCTGTACATGTTCTCGCACGGCGCGTGGATCTCGCAGACCGTGCAGACGCTGCTCGGCCTGTCCGGCGTGGATCCGACGTTCGCGTCCGTCGTCTCGATGCGCAACGCGCACTGGGTGCGCCTGTCCCCCATGGACCTGTCCGACGACGAGGTGCGCTGGCGGCTTGTGGACTACAACCACGGACCGGCCGAGGCGGACACCCCGGAATGGGAGCGCGAACGCTGATCCGGCGACACGCGCGCCCGCCGTCACCCCATGCATAACGCCCGTCGGGATCCCCGGCGGGCGTTTTGCATGGTTTGCCTGTTTTTGCACGCCTGGGACCCTTCACGGGAAAGAACCGGCAACAATTCACGGCACCGGCGACGAACGTCGTTAGAATGAGTGATGGTCCCACTTTCAGTGTTGCTATCAAAGGAGACAAGACATCGTGACCGTCACCCGTGTATACATCGCCAGCCCGGAGGGCGCCAACGGACGCAACGTCGTCGCCTACGGCGTCCTCAACGCGCTGACCTCCAAGTACAAGACGATGGTGTTCCGTCCCGCCGTGTCCAACCACGACGACTTCACCCCGATCCTGCTGTCCGCCTCGAACGCCGGTCTCGGCGTGGCGCTGTCCACCGGCCTCGACGTGCACACGGTCCGCGCGGACAAGGACACGGCCCGCGGCGACATCGTCGGCCGGTTCAACGACGCGCTCGACGTCTCCCGCGCCGAGGCCGCGCTCATCGTCGGCACGGACAAGTCGCACGTCAACGACCCGACCTCCTACGAGTTCAACGCGAACGTCGCCGCCGACCTGCAGGCCGGCGTGTTCCTGGCCGTGTGCACCATCGACCGTTGGCCGCATGAGCTGGACGAGACTGTGAAGCTGTCCATCGAGGGCGTCGAGGCCGCCGGCAACAAGGTGCTGGGCATCTTCGTGACGGGCTGCGAGCCCCGCCACGCCGTCTCCGTCAAGGAGACGCTCGCCAAGTACGGCCTGCCGGTCTGGACGATCCCGCAGGTCCCGTTCACCGACGAGACCACCAAGGACCTCGCCCTGGAGACGTTCCGCCGCAACGCGCCCACCGAGCAGGTGCTCGCCGCGCTCGACGCGGACATCGAGCCGCCGGTCACCCCGTACGCGTTCCAGTACGGCCTGCTCGGCAAGGCGAAGGGCAACAAGAAGACCATCGTCCTGCCGGAGGGCGAGGAGGACCGCATCATCAAGGCGGCCGACTTCCTGCTCGAACGTGAGATCGTCAACCTCATCATCGTGGGCGACAGGGACGCGATCCTCGCCCGCGGCCGCGAACTGGGGCTCAAGTACCTCGAGCGCGCCCGCTTCCAGGCCAAGGACGACGAGAACATCCTCAAGCCCATGGTGGCGAAGCTGTGCGAGCTGAGAGCGAAGAAGGGCATGACCGAGGAGCAGGCCCGCAAGCAGCTGGCCGACGCCAGCTACTTCGGCACGATGCTCGTCGTGCTCGGCTACGCCGACGGCCTCGTCTCCGGCTCCGTCAACTCCACCGCCAACACGGTGCGCCCCGCCCTGCAGGTCATCAAGACGAAGCCCGGCCAGAAGCTCGTCTCCGGCGCGTTCCTCATGTGCTTCAAGAATCATGTGGCCGTGTTCGCCGACTGCGCCATCAACCTCAACCCGGACGCCGAGCAGCTTTCCGAGATCGCGCTGCAGTCCGCCGAGACCGCCCGGGCGTTCGGCATCGAGCCGAAGGTGGGCATGCTCTCCTATTCCACGCTCGGCTCCGGCAAGGGCCCGGACGTGGACGTCGTCGAGGAGGCCACCCGCCTGCTCAAGGAGAAGGCGCCGGACCTGCCGGTCGTCGGCTCCATCCAGTTCGACGCCGCATGGTCGCCCACCGTGGCCGCCACCAAGGCCAAGGGCGATCCGGTCGCCGGACATGTCAACGTGTTCGTGTTCCCGGACCTGTGCGCCGGCAACATCGGCTACAAGGCGGTGCAGCGCTCCTCCGGGGCGCTGGCCATCGGCCCGGTGCTCCAGGGCCTCAACAAGCCGGTCAACGACCTGTCGCGAGGCGCCCTCGTGCAGGACATCATCAACACGATCGCCCTGACCGCCATCGAGGCGCAGTAAGGCCGGTTCCCGTCGTGCCGTCCCGTGCCGTCCCCCGATGCGCCCGCATCGGGGGACGGCACGTCTTTGTAGCAAGCAACGAGTAATCTAATCACGGTAGCCCGCCGTCTTGAAGCGGGACAGACGAATCACAATGGAGGATGCCCACAATGGCGAAAACCGTCCTTGTCATCAATTCCGGCTCCAGCTCGATCAAGTACCAGCTGGTCGACCTCGAAACCGGCGAAGGCCTGGCTTCCGGCCTCGTCGAGAAGATCGGCGAGCCGATCGACGGCCACTACAAGCACGAGTACAACGGCGAGAAGCACGAGCTCGAGGAGCCGATCCACGATCACGAGCAGGGTCTGAAGCGCGTCCTCGGCTTCTTCGAGGAGTACGGCCCGAAGCTGTCCGACGCGGGCATCGTGGCCGTGGGCCACCGCGTGGTCCAGGGCGGCTCCCTCTTCCCGAAGCCGGCCCTCGTCACCGACAAGACCATCAACCAGGTCAAGGATCTGGCCGTCCTCGCCCCGCTGCACAACGGCCCGGAGGCCAAGGGCGCCGAGGTCATGCGCTCCCTGCTGCCGGACGTGCCGCAGATCTTCGTGTTCGACTCCTCCTTCTTCTTCCAGCTGCCGAAGGCCGCCAGCACCTACGCGCTGAACAAGGAGATCGCCGACCAGTACCACATCCGCCGCTACGGCGCCCACGGCACCTCCCACGAGTTCATCTCCTCCGTGGTGCCCGAGGTCGTCGGCAAGCCGGCCGAAGGCCTCAAGCAGATCGTCCTGCACATCGGCAACGGCGCCTCCGCCTCCGCCGAGATCTCCGGCAAGCCGGTCGAGACCTCCATGGGTCTGACCCCGCTCGAGGGCCTCGTCATGGGCGGCCGCACCGGCGACATCGACCCGGCCGTCGTCTTCCACCTCATCCGCAACGCCCACATGAACGTCGACGAGCTCGACGCCCTGTTCAACAAGCGTTCCGGCATGATGGGCATGACCGGCTTCGGCGACCTGCGCGAGGTCCACCGTCTGGTGGCCGAGGGCAACGAGGACGCCAAGCTGGCCCTCGACGTCTACGTGCACCGCATCGTGAGCTACATCGGCAACTACACCTACCAGATGGGCGGCTGCGATGTCATCACCTTCACCGCCGGCGTCGGCGAGAACGACGACATCGTGCGCAAGATGGTGTGCGACAAGCTCGCCCCGTTCGGCGTGAAGCTCGACGAGGAGAAGAACGCGAAGCGCTCCAAGGAGCCGCGCGTCATCTCCACCCCGGATTCCTCCGTGGTCATCGCCGTGATCCCGACCAACGAGGAGCTGGCCATCGCCCGCAAGTCCGCCGCGATCGCGGAGGCCGGCGAGGACACCTACGGCAACACGTTCACCAAGTGAGTCCGATGGGACCGTCCCGTCGCCTGATAGGCGACCGGACATGAACGAAGGCCGGGCACCGACATCGTCGGTGCCCGGCCTTCGTCGTCGTTGCGGGCGCGCCCTCGTCGTCTCGCCGCCGCGGGCGCGCTCTCGATCGCCGAAGCGACCCGGTCAGCGTTCCAGCAGCCTCGTCCACATGCCCACGAAGTCCGGCAGCGTCTTGCGCGTGGTCTCCACGTCCACGACGTGCACGCCCGGCACGGACAGTCCGATCATGGCGGCGAACGTGGCCATGCGATGATCGGCGTAGGATTCCATCACCGCGCCGTGCAGCTCCGCGCGCGGCACCGGCGTGATCTCGATGCCGTCCTCGAGTTCGCGCGCCGCGCCGCCGATGCGCGTGATCTCGGCGACGAGCGCGGCCAGACGGTTCGTCTCGTGCCCGCGCAGGTGCCCGATGCCGATCATGCGCGTGGGCGCGTCCGCGAAGACGAGGATGGCGGCCAGCGAGGGGGCGATCTCCCCGGCGGCGGTCAGGTCGAAGTCGCCGAGGCCGTGGATGGTGCCGTCGGACGTGACCTGGCAGGTGCGTACGCCATCCTCCTCGGGGAAGGTGACGGTCGCGCCCATCCGTTCGAGATATCCGGGCAGAAGGCCGCCCGGCTGTGTGGTGGAGGCGGGCCAGTGGGGCACGCGCACGGTGCCGCCGGCGATGAGCGCCGCGCCGAGGAACGGCGCCGCGTTCGACAGGTCCGGTTCGACGACGACCCGTCCGGGCAGCTGGAGGTCGGCGTGCGCCGCCGTCCATGTGCGCGCGTCCTCGTCGGCGTCGACGTGTCCGCCGGCGGCGGCGACGTCGGCGACGGTCATGCGGATGTGCGGCAGGCTCGGCGTCTTCTCCCCCGTGTGCGTGAGGGTAAGGCCGCCGGGCAGTCTCGAGGCGATGAGCAGCAGTCCGGAGATGAACTGCGACGACTGCGACGAGTCGATGGCGACGTGCGCCTGTCGCGGCGCTCCCTCGCCGTCCGTCGAGGCATCCGTCGCGTCCGTCCCGTCGTCCCCACGGTCGTGCCGCGGCGGCGTGACGCTGAACGGCAGGAATCCCTCCTCGCCGTGGTACGTGATGGTGGCGCCCAGCTGTTCGAGTCCGTCCAGTACCGGCTTCATCGGACGCGCGTACGCCTGCTCGTCGCCGTCGAAGCGGACGACGTCGTCGGCGAGGAGGGCGAGTCCGGGCACGAACCGCATCACCGTTCCGGCGAGACCGCAGTAGACGTCAACGTTGCCGTGGAAGCGGCCGTCCGCGGGCGGTGTGACGGTGACCGTGGTGTCGTCGTCGGAATCGGGCGTGCAGGTGACGCCGAGCGCTTCGAGCGCCCCCATCATCAGTTCGGTGTCGCGCGACCGCAGCAGGCCGACGAGGGTGACGGGCTTCGTGCCCAACGCCGCCAGCATGAGATACCGGTTCGACAGCGATTTGCTGCCCGGGATGGTCACGGTGGAGTCAAGGGGGCCGTCCGCCTTCGGCGCGGCCCATAGGGAGTTCATGGTATCGCTCATGCCACCCATCGTATCGGGACGGGCGTGCGGAGGGCGCCATGACGTCCAGAACCGTCCGGCAAGGTGCCGGTCGTGGGAATCAGTGCTTGGACTTCTCCTCGTACCCCTGCTTGAGCACGGTGTTGAGCTTCTTGAGCAGCGCCGTGGGGTCGGCGTTGTCGCGCGCCTGCCGGAGCTTGTCGCTGAAGTCGGTCAGCGCGCCGCTCGACAGGTCGAGGTCGACGAGCTGGGAGGAGAGGTCCTGGAGCTGCTGGAGTTGCGAGGAGCCGGAGGACAGGGAGGACGCGTTGCCGATGCCCTTCATCTGGTTGATGATGTCGGTCATGGAGCTCAGGTTGGAGGCCATGGTGTCGGCCAGGTCGGTGACCACCTTGGCGGGCGCCTTGTTGAGGGTCTTCACGGACTCCCCGCAGGCGCTGATGTACTGCTCGTACTGGGAGGTGAAGTCGTCGTCGTAGATGGTGGCGCTGGGCGTGGCGTTGCAGACGGACAGCGCATCGGAGAGCGGCTTGGCGGAGTCGGCGAGATTCGTGGCGAGGTCCACGAAATGCAACGCCTGACGGGAGTACGCGTCGTACGCGTCCGCGACGTTCTGGTCCCGCATGGCGCGTTCGCTCCCGAACGCCTTCACCGCCTTGCGCAGGGCCACGGCCTTCTGCTTGAGCGCGACGGCCTTGTCGGCGTCATACGAGCCGTCCTGCGCGTACAGGAACGACAACGCGTCATCCACCGCCGTGGAGGCGGCGACGTACTTCTTCTGCAGGGCGGAGGTCTGGCTGGTGCCTGCCGAATAGTCGGCGGCGCGGACGGCGGAGAACGGACGGACCACGATGACGCCGGCGACCACGGCCACCACGACGATGACGGCGATGACGGCCCCCACCACCCACGGCAGCGGCGGACGCCTGCGCGGCAGGTCGACCGGGGCGACGAGCTCGTCGAAATCGGGGACGTACAGACGGGAGCCCGGACCCGCATCGGGGGTCTCCTCCACGGACGTCGTCTCCCCATCGGGCATGCCGGAACGCCACTCGTCGGATTCGAAGGCGGACGGCGACTTCACGTCGGTCATACGATCTCCCTACTGCCTCATCGTACGTGTGCGGAACCGACGGACCACCCGCGCGGAGGGCACCGACGTGCGCCCGCGGTCTCCCGTCCGTCGTCAACGAAACAAACCACCGTCAAGGATAGGCGACGGGAATGACCGGCGGATGTCATGGGCGGACGGCGCCGACGGCGGCCGTCCCGTTCGCCGTCACCGGTCGGAGGCGATGCGCGATTCCGGCAGCGGCTCCGTCGTACGGCCCGCAGCCCGGACCGTTCCACGGACGTCCGACGCCGCGTCCGCCACATCCCGGACATCCGTGGCGGACGGCCCCCCGACGTCGGCGGGCGCGGGGCCTCCCCCGACCTGCGCGTGCGCGAGCTCCATGGCCACACGGTCCGCCTCGATGGCGGCGATCTGCCGGGAGAACACGATGAACCAGCCCAGGAACAGCATGCCGGCGAGCGCCTCCACGTTGGTGAGCGTGTTGCGGCCGAGCATCATGTTCCCCCAGAACACGGCGCACAGCAGGGCCGCCAGGTCCGAGCCGACCATGACGACCCTGCTGATGCGCGGCGCAAGCCACGGCAGCAGCAGGAACAGGGCGAGCATGACGAACGGCAGTCCCTTGGCGAACACGTTGTGCAGCAGGTTGTGGGGCGTGTAGCGGAACGCGCCGATGCCGATGAAGCAGATGCCGGAAAGCGTGAGCAGCACGCTGAGGATGACGATGCGCGCGGCGAAGTGCGGGATGTCGTAGCCGCGGTTCGGATCGTCACGCGTGCGGTCATGCCACAGGCGCATGAGCCGTTCGATGGTGAGCAGTTCGGAGACGGCGAAGTAGCTGACGATGATGACGCACACGCCGGCGAGCATGAGCGTGGAGTTGAACATGGTCGCGGCGAACGTGGTGCGGTCGCCCAACTGGGAGAAGTTGTTGTGATACCAGTACGGGTCGTCGGTGGTCAGGCCCGCCACGCTCACGCCGGACACCACGAAGAACGGCAGCAGGGAGGCGAGCGTCTTGGCGCTCATCATCTGCGCCTGCACGAACGTCATGTATCCCACCATGCCGGCGAACGCGGCGCACACGGACGACATGTAGCCGGCGAACAGGGTGCCCATCACCGCGTTGATGGCGGCGAGCAGCGCGAACGTGGAAAGGAACGTGGTGGCCGCGTACACGGTGGACAACGCGAGCGTCTCGATGATGCGGCGGATGGGGGCGAACCACCCGTTCCTCAGTGTCATGGAACGGGAATTGCTGATGTAACCGATGCAGAAGGACAGGACGGCGCATCCGGCCACGATGCCGGCGCAGACGGTGAAGCGCCGCTGGGAGACCTGCCAGATGGCGGACGCGTATTCCAGATAGAGGTTCATGCCGGTCGCACCGGCGAACGCGCAGAGGATGAACGCGATGAGGCCGCCGGTTTCGGCGCGCTGGTGGCGTCCCATGACCATGCGTTCCGCCATGCGTTCCGCCATGCGTTCCATCGGTTGTCCGCCTCTTCCGTCGTTTCGTCGTCGTGCCGCGCCGACGTGCCGTGCCGTCGTTCCGTGGCGCCGTTCCGTGGCGCCGTTCCGTGGCGTCGCGGCCACCTGTATTGTACAATGGCTGATTGTGCCTGCGCGATGCCGGCACGACGGGCCATAGCGCAGCTTGGTAGCGCGCCTGCTTTGGGAGCAGGATGTCGCGGGTTCAAATCCCGCTGGCCCGACCTGTATTGCAGAGGTCCCGCATCCGAACGGATGCGGGACCTCTGCCGTATGTGACGCCGATTCCGCCCGGGCCCGTTCGGACGCGGCATAATGGAGACGCATCAGCGAACATCGTCGTCAAGGAGGAACCCATGGCAGTGGAGAATGCCAAGGTGCTGATCATCGTGAACAACTGGGGCATCGAGGAGACGGAACTGACCCGCCCGCTGCGCGACCTGAAGGCCGCGGGCGCCGAGGTCACGCTCGCCGCCACCACGCTCGACCCGTGCGAGACCGTGGAGCACGACCGCTACGAGGGCGAGACGCTCACGCCGGACACGCGCCTGTCCGACGTGCAGGCCGCCGACTATGACCTGCTTGTCGTGCCCGGCGGCACCTGCAACGTCGACCGCATCCGCGTGAACGAGGACGCGATCGCGCTCGCCCAGGAGTTCGCGCACGAAGGCAAGCCGATCGCCGCGATCTGCCACGGCGCATGGCTGCTCGTCAACGCGGGGCTCATCGCTGGCAAGACCGCGTCGCCGTGCCGCTACATCGCCGCGGACATCGAGAACGCGGGCGGCAGGTACGTCGACAGGCCGCTGACCGTCGACGACGCGAACGGTTGGCGTCTCATCACCTCGCGTAAGCCCGACGACCTCGACGACTTCGTCGGCGGCATCAAGGACGCGCTCGCCTGACGGGCCGTATGCCGGCCGCCGGCGTGGAATGGGCGTCGCCACCCGCCGGTGGCAATTCCACGCACGGATATGGCGAGGATATGACGAAAGACCCCGTGGCTCCCTTCGGAACCACGGGGTCTCAATTTGTGCCCGAGACGGGACTTGAACCCGTACGCCTGTTAAAAATAGGCACTAGCACCTCAAGCTAGCGCGTCTACCATTCCGCCACCCGGGCAGGTGTCGCTGAGGCAACGAGTGAGTACATTACCACAGCTTCGGCCGACGTCAAACCGGTGACACGCCGATGGCGTCGGCTCGGACGCGCCGCCGACGCCATCCGGCCGTCAGAAGTTGCGAGGCTGCTCCGGCTTCTGTGCACTCATGAGCAGCATGAAGCTGCGCGACTGCGCGGTGATGGAGAAGCCCGCCTCATAGTTGAGCACGGGGCCCTTGGGGTTGTGCGTATCCACGATGAGCTTCCACTTGTGCCCGTAGTGCTCGTCGGGCAGCGTGAACTGGATGGGCTCGTAGTGCGCGTTGAAGATGAGGATGAAGTCGTTGTCGACCATCGGGTTGCCGTAGTAGTCGAGCTCGGGGATGTCGGAGCCGTTGAGGTACACCATCATCGAGAACGCGTGCGTGTTCTGCCAGTCGGCCATGTCCATGATGGAGCCGGTGTGGTCGAACCATTCGACCTGCGGGATCTTCTCGGGGCCGTCGCCCTGCTCGCGTCCGGAGAAGAAGCGGCGCCGGTGGAGCACCGGATGCTCGAGACGCAGGTGGATGAGCTTGGAGACGAACTCGAGCATGTCCTTGCGGTCGCCGTCGAGGTCCCAGTCGGTCCAGGAGATCTCGTTGTCTTGGCAGTAGGCGTTGTTGTTGCCCTGCTGCGTGCGCTCCACCTCGTCGCCGCCGCAGATCATGGGGATGCCCTGGCTGACCAGCAGCGTGGAGAACATGTTGCGCATCTGGCGCTGGCGCAGGTCGTTGACGTCGGGGATCCTGGTGGGACCCTCCACGCCGCAGTTCCACGAACGGTTGTTGCTTTCGCCGTCGCGGTTGCCTTCGCCGTTGGCGTCGTTGTGCTTGCCGTTGTAGGAGACGAGGTCGTTCATCGTGAAACCGTCGTGCGCGGTGATGAAGTTGACCGAGGCCACCGGTCGGCGTCCGTTCATCTGGTACAGGTCGGACGAGCCCATGAGGCGCGAGGCGAATTCAGGCAGCGTGGACGGCTGCGAGCGCCAGAAATCACGCACGGTGTCGCGGTAGCGTCCGTTCCATTCGGACCAGCTGGAGGGGAAGCCGCCCACCTGGTAGCCGCCGGAGCCGAGGTCCCAGGGCTCGGCGATGAGCTTGACGCGGCTGATAATCGGGTCCTGTTCGACGATGTCGAAGAACGCGGAGAGTTTGTCGACCTCCTGGAACTGGCGGGCCAGGGTGGCGGCCAGATCGAAGCGGAACCCGTCGACGTGCATCTCGGACACCCAGTAGCGCAGCGAGTCGGTGATGAGCTGCAGCGCGTGCGGCGAGCGCATGAGCAGGGAGTTGCCGGTGCCGGTGGTGTCGAAGTAGTGCCGCTGGTCGTTGTCGACGAGACGGTAGTAGGCGCGGTTGTCGATGCCCTTGAAGCTCAGCGTGGGGCCCATGTGGTTGCCTTCGGCGGTGTGGTTGTACACCACGTCGAGGATGACCTCCATGCCGGCCTGGTGATAGGCCTTGACCATCGACTTGAACTCGTTGACCTGCTGTCCCTGCTCCCCCGCCGACGAGTACGCGTTGTGCGGCGCGAAGAACCCGATGGTGTTGTAGCCCCAGTAGTTCGACAGTCCCTTCTCCTGGAGGAACGAGTCGTTGACGAACTGGTGGATCGGCATGAGCTCGATGGCGGTCACGCCGAGCTTCTTGAGGTATTCGATGACCGTCGGGTAGGCGAGGCCCGCGTAGGTGCCGCGGATGTCCGGCGGCACGTCCTTGTTGAGGTTGGTCATGCCGCGCACGTGCGCCTCGTAGATCACGGAATCGTGGTAGGGGATGCGCGGATGCTGGTCGTTGCCCCAGTCGAAGTAGGGGTTGACCACCACGGACTTCATGGTGTGGGGGGCGGAGTCGAGGTCGTTGATGATGCCGGTGTCGTCCGGTGAGGAGAACCGGTAGGAGAACAGGCTCTCGTCGCCGTCGATGTTGCCTTCGATGGCCTTGGCGTAGGGGTCGAGCAGGAGCTTGGCAGGGTTGCAGCGCAGACCCTGGTCGGGGTCGTAGGGGCCGTGCACGCGGTAGCCGTAGCGCTGTCCGGGCTGGATGCCCGGGATGTAGTTGTGCCAGATGTAGGAGTTCTGCTCGGTCATCCGGATGCGCGTCTCGTTGTCGTCCTCGTCGAACAGGCACAATTCCACGCTGTCGGCCACTTGGGAGAACAGGGCGAAGTTCACGCCGGCGCCGTCGTAGCTGGCGCCGAACGGATAGGTTAGACCTGGTCGTATCTGCATGTTCACCAGTATCGCACCTCCATATGTGCGGATTCGTATTGTTGCATGAATTTTGGGTATCGGTTCGCCGTCATGCGGCGTTACGGGCGAGCCGTCTGATGGTCTCGTGCTGGATGGCGATGATCGAGTTGGATGCGGTGACGCGCGTCGCCGTGAGCGTGTCCCAGTCCACCCATGCGGATTCGACGTGCTCGTCGGGGTCGAACCGTCGCGGCACGCTCGTCCACGCGTCGAGGTGGATGACCATGATGTGCGCGAGTTCGTCGGTCATGCCCTCGGACGAGTAGTAGTCGCCGACGTGGTCGATGCGCATGGCCTGCGGGTCCGCGGGCGTCACGCCGGTCTCCTCGGCGAGTTCGCGCAGGGCCGCCTGCCGGACGGTCTCGCCGTCGTCCATGAGCCCCGCGGGAAGGCCGTAGGCGTAGATGTCACTGCCGGCCCGGTATTCGCGTTCGATGAGGTACCGGTCCGTGGCGACGTCGTGCACGAGCATGACGACGCAGGGCGCGTGGCGGAGCACCTGGCGTCTGATGCGCGTCAGTCCGCCGTCGTTGCGTGTCAGACCGATGGTCATGTCGTCGACGTGGAAGATGGCGCCACGGTACACCTCGCGACTGTCGAGCACGATGGCGGGCACGTCCATGTCGATGCCGTCGGAGCTGGCGTCGAGGGTGCGAGGGACCGCGTCCGTCCCGTCGTGTCGCGCCGGTCCGCGCCCGCTCATGCGCGCCCCTCCCCCGTCGCGTCGTCGTGGATGGCGAACGTCCACGGATCGGTGTTGCGGCGTATCCAGTTGACGTCCGGCCGTACGCCGGTCGCCTGTTCGACGGCGTCGACGACGTCGTCGACGGCGTACCGGAACCACATCGATTCGATGGCCGAGTGCGGCGTGTTGACGAACATCGGCCGGACGGCGGCGTCGCCGTGTCCGAGCGCGACGCCCTCGCCCCGCATCCGCGCCTCGTACCGCGCCTGTTCGATGGCGTCGGTGACGGGATGGTGTCTCAGGTCGCTGGTCACGTACACGTCGGCGCCGCTGGCGCGTACGTCGTCGAACATGGAGTCGCCGGATCCGGGCAGCACGGCCACGGTGCGGACCTGCGCGTCGGGGTCGCCGCACGCCTGCACGCCGAGCGCGGTGGCGATGGGCAGCGCGTCGTACACGCGCCGCGCGAACGCGGCGAACGTGACCGGTTCCGCGAGCCGGCCCACGCGGCCCAATCCCACGGCGTGCGGCGCCGTGTCGTCGGCGATGGGCACGAGCGGGCGCGTGTCGGTCAGGCCGAAGCCGTCGGCGGCCGCCTCGGCGACGCCGCGCACCGCGGCGTCGGCGTTGGTGTGTCCCACCCACAGGGCGCATCCGGCGCGGTTGAGCCGGTTCACGATGTCGCCGCGCGGCCCCAGACCGGACACCTGGTGCACGGAGCGGAAGAACAGCGGATGGTGGGTGACGAGCAGGTCGGCTCCCCACCGGATCGCCTCGTCGACGACGCCGATGGTGGGGTCGGCGGCGAACGCGATCCGCGTGACGGGCCGCGTGAGGTCGCCCACGATGAGGCCGGGTTCGTCCCATTCCTCGGCGTACCGCAGCGGGTACAGCGTCTGGAGGACGTCGACGACCTGGTTGAGGTTCGGCATGGGTGTCATGCTCCTTTCATGCGCCGGGACGTGTCTGGACGCGGCGGCGCGGTCAGTGGGCGGCGAGCTGCCAGTCGGGGCCGATGCCGGTGGACACGTCCAGCGGCACGTCGAGCCGGACCGCGCCCTCCATGGCGTCGCGTACGAGTCTGGTGACCTGCTCCTCCTCGCCCGGCGCGATCTCCACGACGAGTTCGTCGTGGATCTGCAGGATGATGCGGCTGGCCAGTCCGGCCCCGCGCAGCGCGCCGTCGGCCCTGACCATCGCGATCTTCATGATGTCCGCGGCCGTGCCCTGGATGGGCGCGTTGAGGGCGGCGCGCTCGGCGGCGTCCCTGGCCACGCGGTTCGTGGACCTCAGCGCCGGGAAGTAGCGGCGGCGGCCGAACATCGTCTCGGTGTAGCCGCGCTCGCGCGCCCGGGCCACGCAGGATTCGAGGAAGTCGTGGACCTTGCCGAACGTGGCGAAGTACTTGGCCTTGAGGGCCTCCGCCTCGCCGGGGCTGATCTTGAGCTGCTGGGACAGGCCGTAGGTGCTCAATCCGTAGGCGAGCCCGTAGCTCATGGCCTTCACGTGGCTGCGCTGGTCGGCGCTGATCTCGTCGACGGGCAGCTGGTAGACGAGGCTGGCCACGTACCGGTGGAAGTCGGCGCCGCTTCTGAACGCCTCGATGAGCGCCTCGTCGCCGGACAGGTGCGCCATGATGCGCAGCTCGACCTGCGAGTAGTCGCAACTCATGAGCGAGACGAAGCCCTCCCCCGGCACGAACGCGGAGCGGATCTCACGACCGGCCGCGTTGCGGTTGGGGATGTTCTGCAGGTTCGGGTCCACGGAGCTCAGACGCCCGGTGGCGGCCACGGTCTGTTCAAACGTGGTGTGGATGCGCCCGTCCGTGGGGTTGACGGCGTCGAGGAGGGTGGCGACGATCTGCCTGAGCTTGTTGGTCTCGCGGTGGCGCAGCAGGGCGCCGAGGAACCCGCTGGCGCGCTCGTCGTCCGCGTTGCGCACGTAGAGCGTCTGCAGGGCGTCCGCGTTGGTGGTGTACGAGCCGGACTTGGTGCGTTTGGTGGGTTTGAGGCCCATGTCTTCGAACAGCACCTTGGCGAGCTGCTTGGGGCTCTGCAGGTTGACGCGCGAGCCGGCGTTGTCCCATGCGATGCGCTGCGCCTGCTCGGCGTCGGCCGCGAACGCGTCACGCATGCCGTCGAGGCGGCGCATGTCGACGCTCGCGCCCTCGTTCTCCATGCCGTACAGCACCTCGGAGACGGGCAGTTCGATGTCGGCGAGGAGCGTGGTCTGCTCGCGTTCCGCGAGCTTGGGCGCGAGGTCGCGTGCCAGCGCTCTGACGATGGCGGCGTGGCGCAGCAGGATGCGGTCGGCGGCCGCGCGGCCGTCGTCGTTCCCGTCGCCGGCCTCGGCGTCCCCGCCGTCGGGTTCGGCGTCGAAGTCGAGCAGTCCCTGCGTGGCCTTGGGCTTCTCCTCGTCCTCCACGTGCAGGTCGAGGAACTGGGCCGCGGCCTGTTCGAGCGTGTCGGCGTGGAAGTCGGGTCGGATCAGGTATCCGGCGAGTTTGGTGTCGAACGCGGGCCGAGGCAGGTCCGCCCCGCCTGCGGCGAGCAGGTGCAGGTGCTCCTTGTAGCCGTGCACGGCGAGGGTGCCGGCATGGCGTTTCAGCAGTTGCGACAGCGCGTCGGCGACGTCCTCGCCGAAGGGCGCCTCGACGACCAGCGCGGACGCCGGTGCGTCGTCCCCGGCCGCGTCGGCGAGCAGGGCGATCGCCTTGAGCGAGGCGCGGCCCGGACGGGCGTCGCCCTCCGCTTGCAGCGTCACGCGCGCGGACGGCGGAATCGTGTGTTCCCACGCCTCGATGGCTGCCGGGTCCGCGGCATGCTCCGCTTCGGGGACGTCGAGCGCGGATTCCGTGGGTGCTGCGGTTGCATCGGCGGATGCCGAGGCGGTGCCCGGGGCTCCGGTCGCCTTCGCGGATGCGGGGCGTCCGCCGTTGAACGTCTTGAGGATGCGGCTCTTCGTGCGCGAACCGAATTCGAGTTCGCGGAACAGCTCGTCGACTTTGCCGGCGTCGGGCGTGCCGAAGGTGAGGTCGTCGATGTCGACGCCGAGGTCGACGTCGCGCACGAGCGCGTTGACCTTGCGGTTGAGCAGCACCTGGTCGATGTTGGCACGCAGGGCCTCGCCCTTCTTGCCGCCGATCTCGTCGGCGTGCTCCACGATGCCGTCGAGCGACCCGTACAGGTTGATCCATTTGGCGGCGAACCCGTCGCCCACGCCGGGCACGCCGGGGATGTTGTCGGCGGTCTCGCCGCGCAGCGCGGCCAAGTCCGGGTACTGCTGCGGGGTCACCTTGTATTTGGCCACCACCGCCTCCGGCGTCATGTGCTTGAGGTCCTTGAAATGGTGCCCCGGGTAGAGCACGGTGACGTCGTCGTCGATGAGCTGGAACGCATCGCGGTCGCCGGACAGTACGAGCGTGTGGTAGCCGGCATGCTCGCCCATCGTGGCGAGCGTGCCGATGACGTCGTCGCCCTCATAGCCGGGCTTCTCGATGTACGTGACGCCGAGCGCGGCGAGCATCCGCTGGATGAGGGGCAGCTGGGTGAGCAGCTCCTCGGGTGCGGCGTCGCGCGTGCCCTTGTATTGCGGCAGCAGCGTGTTGCGGAAGGTGCCGCCCTTCACATCGAAGGCGACGGCGAGGTGGTCCGGCTTCTCCGCGTCGATGACCTGGGAGAGCATCGTGGCGAATCCCCAGACGGCGTTGGTGGCCTGTCCGGAGGCCGTGGAGAAGTTCTCGACGGGCAGAGCGAAGAACGCGCGGAACGCCAGCGAGTGGCCGTCGACGACCAGCAGCGTTCCGCGCGTCTTCTTGGAGTTATTGGATTCGGTATCCGCCATGGAGCCCAATCAGTGTTCGTCCCGGGCCGGCTTCGGATCGCCGTACTTCGCGATGATGGCCATGGCGAGGCGCTTCTTGGGGATGCGCTGGTCCATGGAGGTCTTCTGAATCCAGCGGAAGGCGCCCTGCTCGGAGAAGTCGGCCTTGTCCATGAGCAGTCCCTTGGCGCGGTCGACGAGCTTGCGCTCCTCGAGGGTGTCCTGGGCCTTCTGCAGGTCGGCCTGGGCCTTGGCGAGCTCCTCCTTGGTCTCCTTGAGCTTGCTCTCGCTGCGTTCGACGTTGTCGAGCAGATCGTTGATCTCGGCGAAGCGGCCCATGGCCACCTCGAGCGCCGGGATGAGCTTGGACTCCTCGTACGGCTTGGTGACGTAGGCCATGGCGCCGGCGCCGGTGGACTTCTTCACCAGGTCGGGCTGGGAGAACGCGGTGAGCATCACCACGGGGGCGATGTTCTCGTCGCAGATGATGCCGGCGGCGGTGATGCCGTCCATGCGCGGCATCTTGACGTCCATGCACACCACGTCGGGGCGCTTGGCGCGGGTGAGTTCGACGGCCTCCTCGCCGTTGGCGGCCTCGCCGACGACCTCGTAGCCGTTGTCCTCGAGCATGCCGACCAGGTCCATGCGGTTCACCGATTCGTCCTCGGCGACGACGACCCTGCGCTTGCGGTCCTCGGCGGGGGCCTCCTCGGTCTCGGTCTTGGGTTCGATGTCGCCCTGCGCCACGGCTTCCAGCTCCTCTGCGGTGAGCACGGGCTCCATGTGCTCGGTATCGTCGGTCTTCCTAGCGGCCATGCCAGTCCCTTTCGCTTGTCGTTCGATTGTCCTTTGGCGATTTTAACGCATACCGGCGATGGCCGCATCGCCCTTCGACACGGGATGCGGTGCGTCCATCGCCGTCCGGGACCCGCGACGCGGGTCCGTGTATGTTCAGCGTCCTTCCACGTCGGGCAACCCGCAGCGCAGCCGCAGGATGGCGATGGTGGAGTTCGCGTCCACGATGGTGCCGTTGACGACCATCCGGTACGCCTCGTCGATCGTGTACAGCCGCACCTCGGAGCGCGGCGTCTCCGGTCCGATCTGCGTCAGGTCGTCCGGGACCGCGGTCAGTCCGGTGGCATAGTACAGCGACGTGTACTGCGTGGAGAATCCAGGGGTGTTCACGTACCGGGCCACCTGGCGGATGTCGGCGGCCTCGTAGCCGACCTCCTCGCGGAGTTTGCGCTTGGCGATGTCGAGGGGCCGTTCGTCCGGGGTGTTCGCGTGTCCGCCGGGGATCTCCAGCGTCCAGCGGTGGATGGGGATGCGGTACTGTTCGACCAGCGGAATGCGTCCGTCGTCGGTGAGGGCGGCGACGGCGACGGCGTCGCCGTTGTTCACGTGGACGACGGTGCGTTGGATATTGCCGGCCTGCGGCGATTCGAAATTGACGCGGTCGACGTTGAAGTAGTGGCTCGTCAGCACCTGCGTACGCGACTCCTCCTTGAGCGGAGCCGGACGCCACGGGTCGAACGGGCGATGGGTCTTGTCGGTCATGGTCCCTCCTGACGGTCGTTCCTGTTGTCGGAAACCCCTTTCTCATTGTAGGTCGCGATGTCTTTCCGCGTCGGTGCCACGCTGATGGCATGCCGACGTCGACGGCCGCGGATCATGTGCTAATGTATGTCGGGTGCGTTCCTTGGAAGGCACGGATGCCCTCGTATCCCAATTGGTAGAGGAAGCAGCCTCAAAATCTGCGCAGTGTGGGTTCGAGTCCCACCGAGGGCACGACTGACAATCCCCGCGATTCCAATGATTGCGGGGATTATTCGTATCCTTTCCGTGTGCTCCGCGCATACGGCGAGACCCCTCTCCGCGACATGTCGCGGAGAGGGGTCTCGCATAGGAGGGCCGGTCCGAGATTCACCCGGCTCCGGCCCTCACCGGCTCATGCACCGGACTGACGGAATCAGTCGCAGGCACCCACGGTGTGGACGTAGATGGAGTCGGTGCTGCCCGGCTGGTGCTCGCCCTGGGCGGAGCTCAGGATGACGATCTTGTCGCCGTTGACGACCTTGCCGGTGTCGCGCAGCAGCTTGTCGGTGAAGATCATCAGGTCCTTGCGGGACTTGTCGTGGTAGTCCTCGTCGAGCAGGAACGCCTCGGTGCCCCAGGAGAGGGCCAGCCAGTGGTAGGTGTGCTCGTTGTTGGTGATGCCGTAGATCGGGGCGGCCGGACGCTCGCGGGAGACGCGGTGCACGGTGTTGCCGGTCTGGGTGTAGGCGACGATGGCCTTGGCGTTGAGCTTGTCGGCCAGGTCGACGGCGGCGGAGGAGACGGCGCCGGTGGAGGACATGTCCAGGTTCTTGAGGTCCGGGATGCGGTCGAAGCCGTGCTCGGTGGCGAAGCCGGAGATGCGGGACATGGTGGCCACGGTGACGGCCGGGTACTCGCCGACGGCGGTCTCGTTGGAGGTCATGGTGGCGTCGGCGCCGTCGAGGACGGCGTTGGCGCAGTCGGAGGCCTCGGCGCGGGACGGGACCGGGGAGTGGACCATGGAGCCCAGGACCTCGGTGGCCACGATGACCGGCTTGGCGTACTGGCGGGACAGCTCGATGATGCGCTTGGTGGCCAGCGGGACCTCCTCGAGCGGGCACTCGACGGCCATGTCGCCACGGGCGGCCATGATGCCGTCGAAGGTCTTGACGATGTCCTCGAGGTTCTCGAGGGCCTGCGGCTTCTCGATCTTGGCGACGATCGGGATGCGGCGGCCTTCCTCGTCCATGATCTCGTGGGCGCGGTCGATGTCGGTGGCGAAACGCACGAAGGACATGGCGATGATGTCGGCGCCGGTGCGGATGGCCCAGCGCAGGTCCTCCTCGTCCTTCTCGGTCAGGGCCGGCAGGGAGACGGCAACGCCCGGCAGGTTGATGCCCTTGTGGGAGGACACAGGGCCGGCGACGACGACCTTGGTGTGGACGTTGTTACCCTCGACCTTGGTGACCTCGAGACGGACCTTGCCGTCGTCGATGAGGATCGGGTCGCCCGGGTGGCAGTCGCCCGGCAGACCCTTGAAGGTGGTGGAGGTGATGTGCTCGTCGCCCTCGACGTCGTCGGTGGTGATGACGAACTCCTGGCCTTCCTTGAGCTCGACCTTGTCCTCGCCCTCGGCGTTCTTCTTGAACCAGCCGCAGCGGATCTTCGGACCCTGCAGGTCGACCAGCACGGCCACGTTGCGGCCGGCGGCCTTGGAGGCCTGACGCACGTTGTTGTAGACCTTGAGGTGGTCCTCCGGCGTGCCGTGAGAGCGGTTCAGACGGGCCACATCCATGCCGGCTTCGACGAGGCTGGTGATGCCTTCGAGCGACTCGCTGGCGGGGCCGATGGTATCGACGATCTTGGCTTTGCGCATGTTGCCTATTCCTAACTTTGCAACGGACGGGGCCGGATTGGCTCCGATTTCCATGCATCAGTGTACCCGCGTTCGTCGTTTCGTTCCACTTTTTCCGCCGGTGTGTTGTTAGCGCTCACACCCCAAGTTCCCCAATACTGAGAACGCTCACGGAACAACCCTTTTCACAGGGTGTTCCGTGAGCGTTCCCAGTCCGTTCACTAATATGCGGGCGGCGTTCTCCGCACGCGCCCGCACGCCGGCGTCACTCGGCCTTCGAGCCCTCCACGGCACGCATCTTGACGACCGAGGCGAGCGCGGCCCCGCCGATGGCGACGACGATCACCGCGAGGGACAGCCACGTCGGCACCTCGGGCACCCAATGCACGCCATGGCCGCCGTTGATGAACGGCAGGGTGTTGCCGTGCAGCGCCTCCATGACGAGCTTGACGCCGATGAAGCCGAGCACGATGGACAGGCCCACCGGCAGGTAGACGAGCTTGTCGAGCAGCGCGCCCAGCAGGAAGTACAGCTGCTGGAGGCCCAGCAGGGCGAACACGTTCGAGGTGAACACCAGGAACGGGTCCTTGGTCAGGCCGAAGATGGCCGGAATCGAATCGAACGCGAACATCACGTCGGTGGTGCCGATGGTGAGGAACACGATGAGCATCGGCGTCCAGTAGCGCATGCCGTTGCGCGTGGTCCTGAGCTTCTCGCCGTCGTATTCGTCGGTGATGCGGATCACCTTGCGCAGGGTCCGGATGATGCCGTTCTCCTGGTACTCCTCGTCATCGTCCCCGCCGAGCACGAGCTTGACGGCGGTGTAGATGAGGAAGGCGCCGAAGATGAAGAACACCCAGGTGAACCGGCTGACGAGCGCGGCGCCGATGAGGATGAAGCAGCCGCGGAAGATCAGCGCGATGGTGATGCCCACGGACAGCACGTATTTCTGGATCTGCTTGGGCACGGCGAAGTTCGCCATGATGATGACGAACACGAACAGGTTGTCGATGGACAGCGAGTATTCGGTGAGCCATCCGGAATAGAACTCGATGGCCGGCTTCGACCCGGCAAAGTACCAGATGCAGCCGCCGAAGATCAACGCCATCACCACGAAGAAGGCGATGTGCTGCACGCACTCCTTGGTGGAGGGCACGTGCGGTCGGCGCCCGATGATGAACAGGTCGACGATGAAGAACAGGGCAAGCACCACGAACGTGGCGATTTCAAATGCAAGTGGGGTTTCGGCCATGGTTCCCTACCCTAAAATGACGCCTCTACTTCTACCGTCTCCCCTACTTGCCCGCCTCGGTCATCTGCCGCAGCTCCTTCTTGAGGTCGCGGATCTCGTCGCGCAGACGCGCCGCGAGCTCGAACTGGAGCTGTTCGGCGGCGGTGTGCATCTGCTCGCTGAGCTGGCGGATGAGGTCGGCGAGGTCCTGTGCGGGCAGGCCCGCCTTGAGGATCTCCTCATGCCGCCTGTCCGCCTCGCCGGCGTCGAACGCGGGCACGCCGAGATGCGTGTTGCCCGCCTTGCCGGCGTTGCGGTAGCCGCCTTCGAGCAGCGTGGCGGTGTCCACGTCCTCCTTGGCGAGCATGTCGTTGACGTCGCTGATCTTCTTGATGAGCGGCTTCGGGTCGATGCCATGCTCCTTGTTGTACGCGATCTGCTTCGCGCGGCGGCGTTCGGTCTCGCCGATGGCCTTGCGCATCGCCTCGGTGACGTCGTCCGCGTACATGATGACGGTGCCGGACACGTTGCGGGCGGCGCGGCCGATGGTCTGGATGAGGGACCGGTAGGACCGCAGGAAGCCCTCCTTGTCGGCGTCGAGGATCGCCACGAGCGACACCTCCGGCAGGTCGAGGCCCTCGCGCAGCAGGTTGATGCCGACGAGCACGTCGATCTTGCCTTCGCGCAGCATGCGCAGCAGCTCCACGCGGCGCAACGTGTCCACGTCGGAGTGGAGGTATTCGACCTTGACGCCCTGCTCGATGAGGTAGTCGGTGAGGTCCTCGGCCATCTTCTTGGTGAGCGTGGTGACGAGCGTTCGCTCATGCCTGGCTACGCGGTCCTTGATCTCGGCGAGCAGGTCGTCGATCTGCCCTTCGGTGGGGCGCACCTCCACCTTCGGGTCGAGCAGGCCGGTGGGGCGGATGATCTGCTCGACCACGCCGTCGGACAGGCCGAGCTCGTAGTCGCCGGGCGTGGCGGACAGGTAGACGGTCTGGCCCACGCGCTGGAGGAACTCGGGCCATTTGAGCGGACGGTTGTCCATCGCGGAGGGCAGACGGAACCCGTGCTCGACGAGCGTGCGCTTGCGCGAGGCGTCGCCCTCGTACATGGCGCCGATCTGCGGGACGGTCACGTGGCTTTCGTCGATGACGAGCAGGAAGTCGTCGGGGAAGAAGTCGAGCAGCGTGTGCGGCGGCGTGCCGGGCGCGCGCCCGTCGAAGTGCCGCGAATAGTTCTCCACGCCGGAGCAGACGCCCACCTGGGTGAGCATCTCCAGATCGTAGGTGGTGCGCATGGTGAGACGCTGCGCCTCGAGCTCCTTGCCCTGCTTCCTCAGTTCCGCGACGCGTTCGTCGAGCTCCTCGCGGATGGTCTTCAGCGCGCGTTCCATGCGCTCCGGTCCGGCCACGTAGTGCGAGGCGGGGAAGATGTGGACCTCGTTCTCCTCGTCGATCTCGTCGCCGGTGAGCGGGTGGAGGGTGGAGATGCGGTCGATCTCGTCGCCGAAGAACTCGATGCGCACGGCGAGCTCCTCGTACACGGGGATGATCTCGACGGTGTCGCCGCGCACGCGGAACGTTCCGCGCGTGAACGCGATGTCGTTGCGCTTGTACTGCATGGCGACGAATCTGCGCAGCAGGTCGTCGCGATCGATCTGCTGGCCCACCTTGAGCAGCAGCATGCGCCCGGCGTACTCCTCGGGGGTGCCGAGGCCGTAGATGCAGGAGACGGTGGCGACGACCACGCAGTCCCGTCGGGTGAGGAGGTTGGCGGTGGCCTGGTGGCGCAGACGCTCCACGTCGTCGTTGATGTTCGAGTCCTTCTCGATGTACGTATCGGTCTGCGGGATGTAGGCTTCCGGCTGGTAGTAGTCGTAGTAGCTCACGAAGTAGCTGACGGCGTTGTCCGGCATGAGCTCGCGGAATTCGGCGCACAGCTGCGCGGCCAGCGTCTTGTTCGGTTCGATGATGAGCGTGGGGCGTTGGAGCCGTTCGATGAGCCACGCGGTGGTGGCGGTCTTGCCGGTGCCGGTGGCGCCCATGAGCACGACGTCGTTCTCGCCGTTCTCGATGCGTGCGGCGAGCTCATCGATGGCCTGCGGCTGGTCGCCGCTCGGCTGGTACGGTGATTTGACGACGAACGGCCTGTTCGTGCGTTCGATGTCGAATCCCATCACTGCCCCTTCCGTTCGGCGCTCCATGCCGCGTACAGCCTATCAACCTCGTCGAACATCCGTTCGATGGATTGCGTTGAGTCGATGACGGTATCGGCGATCGCCTCGCGTTCGGCGCGCGTCGACTGGTGGCGGATGCGCGCTTCGGCCTGTCCTCGCGTCATGCCGCGCGTGCGTTCCATGCGTGCGATGCGGGTTGCCTCCGGCGCCTCGACGGTGACGATGTGGTCGAAGCGGAACGGGATGTCGTCAATCACTTCGGCGAGCAGCGGCACGTCGTGCACGACGACGATCGGTCGTTCCCCCGATTCCCGCGCGACGTCCCGGGCCGCCGCGACGGCGTGTTCCTCCCACCGTCGCGCCTCGTCGTAGATGATCGGGTGTTCGATGGCGTCGAGCCGTTCGCGCGCGCCCGGGGCGGCCTCGGCGCCGAACACATGGGCGGCCATCCATGCGCGGTCGAGCGAACCGTCCGCGGCGATGGCGTCGGCGCCGAACGCGCGCGCGATCGCCGGCAGCGCCGCTCCCCCGGGCGCGGTAATCGCGTGGGCAATCGCGTCGTAGTCGATATGCACGGCGCCTAAATCCCGCAGCCGCGCCGCCACCGTGCTCTTGCCGGCGGCGATCCCGCCCGTCAATCCGATGCGGATCATTTCCGCATGCCTCTCCTCTCGAAACACGGAACCTTACGAACCGAACCCTCGTACGACAACGACGAAGGTCCCCGGCTCCACAGGGGAACCGGGGACCTTCGCATCAGGCGTTACGCCGTGAGATCAATCCCGTGGGGGAAGGACTCACTTGCCAAGCAGCTGGTCGCGCAGGGCGGCGAGCTGATCGGAGTCGGCGAGCGTGCCGGTGGAGGTGTTGTCGGAGGAGTAGTTGGACACTTCCTCGACCTTCTCCTCCTTCGGGCCCTGGCCGTCGGCCGCGGCGGACTCCTCCGCGTGCTCGAGCTCCTTGGCCACGAACTCCTTGTGCTCCTCCCACAGCTGGTGGGCGGCCGCGTACTGGGACTCCCACTCCTCGCGCTGCTTCTCGTAGCCAGCGATCCACTCGTTGGTGTTCGGGTCGAAGCCTTCGGGGTACTTGTAGTTGCCCTCGTCGTCGTACTCGGCCGGCATGCCGTAGAGCGCCGGATCGAAGTCCTCGGAGGCCGGATCGACGGAGTCGTTGGCCTGCTTGAGGGACAGGGAGATGCGGCGACGATCGAGATCGACGTCAATCACCTTGACGAACACGATCTCGCCCGGCTTGACCACGGTCTCCGGGTTCTCGACGTGACGGTTGGCGAGCTCGGAGATGTGCACCAGGCCCTCGATGCCGTCCTCGACGGAGATGAACACGCCGAACTGGACGATCTTGGTGACCTTGCCCTTGACGATCTGGCCGGGGACGTGGGTGCGGGCGAAGCGCTGCCACGGATCCTCCTGGGTGGCCTTGAGCGACAGGGAGATGCGCTCGCGGTCCAAATCGACGTCGAGGACCTCGACGGTGACCTTGTCGCCGACCTTGACGACCTCGGACGGGTGGTCGATGTGCTTCCAGGACAGCTCGGAGACGTGGATGAGGCCGTCGACACCGCCGAGATCGACGAACGCGCCGAAGTTGACGATGGAGGACACGACGCCTTCGCGGATCTGGCCCTTCTTGAGCTGGGACAGGAAGGTCTCGCGCACCTCGGACTGGGTCTCCTCGAGGTACTGGCGACGGGACAGGACCACGTTGTTGCGGTTCTTGTCGAGCTCGAGGATCTTGGCCTGGATCTTCTGGCCGATGTACGGGGACAGGTCGCGCACGCGACGCATCTCGACCAGGGAGGCCGGCAGGAAGCCACGCAGGCCGATGTCCACGATGAGGCCGCCCTTGACGGCTTCGATGACGGTGCCCTCGACGACGCCGTCGGCTTCCTTGATCTTCTCGATGTCGCCCCAGGCGCGCTCGTACTGGGCGCGCTTCTTGGACAGGATCAGACGGCCTTCCTTGTCTTCCTTGGTGACGACAAGGGCCTCGACGGTATCGCCGACCTCGACGACCTCGTCCGGATCGACGTCCTTCTTGATGGAAAGCTCGCGGGAGGGAATCACACCCTCGGTCTTGTAGCCGATATCCAGGAGGACCTCGTCGTGATCGATCTTGACGACGGTACCCTCGACCAGATCACCATCATCGAAGTTCTTGATGGTGGAATCGACTGCCTTGATGAAGTCCTCTTCGGTGCCGATGTCGTTGATGGCGACCTTGGTGACCTCAGTGTTGTTCTCTGCCATGTAGATATATGGTTTCTAATAGTTGGATGGATAGTTACTCGATATTCAGTTATGCCCGCATGCCCCTTCAGACATACGAGCTCTAACCATACCTTCAGCCATGCCCAAAATTTCAGGCGTGTCGCACCCTCAGGCCTTCAGCCGCCGCTCCGCCATCTCGACGACGTTCGCGAGCAGCATCGCGCGGGTCATCGGGCCGACGCCGCCAGGGTTCGGCGAGTAGGCGGAGGCCTTCTCATGGCAGGCCTTGTCGATGTCGCCCTTCACTCGCCAGCGGCCGGCCTCCTCGTCGAAGACGCGGGAGACGCCGACGTCGAGCAGGACGGCGCCGTCCTTGATCATGTCCGGCTTGACGAACCCGGCGGAGCCCATCGCGGCGACGATCACGTCGGCGCGGCGCATGTGGTCGACCACGTCGCGCGTGCCGGTGTGGCACAGGGTGACGGTGGCATTGACGGCACGACGCGTGAGCATGAGTCCCACGGTGCGGCCGATGGTGATGCCGCGGCCGAGCACGCACACCTCCTTGCCGTCGAGGTCGATGTCGTACGCCTTGAGCAGTTCGATGCAGCCGCGCGGCGTGCACGGCAGCGGGGTCGTCACGTCCTCGCGCACATGCAGTACGAGCTCGCCCAGGTTGTACGGGTGCATGCCGTCGGCGTCCTTGGCCGGGTCGATGAGATCGATGATCGCGTTCTCGTCGATGCCCTTGGGCAGCGGCAGCTGAACGATGTAGCCGGTGCACGCCGGGTCCTCGTTCATGTCCCTCACCACGGCCGCGATGTCCTCGAAGGTGGCGTCGGCGGGCAGCTCGTGCTTGATGGAGCGGATGCCCACCTCGGCGCAGTCGGCGTGCTTGCCGGCCACGTACTTGACCGATCCGGGATCGGATCCGACCAGCAGCGTGCCCAGACCGGGTTCGATGCCGGCCGCCTTGAGCCGTTCGACCCGCTCCTTGAGGTCGGCCTTGATCTGTGCGGACACGGCTTTGCCGTCGAGTTTCGTGGACATGCGGTTCTCCTTCACGAGGTCGTCGGATGTGCGTGATGGGTCCGGACGGTACTACGATGAGGTAACGTATCGGTTTCGACGAGGACGGGCCGCGGAGGCGGGAACGGCCGGCCGCGGACGATGAAAGGCGGGATCCATGGACGGACGGTTGCATACGGGGATCGGCCGCGCGGCGAGACGGGGCGCCGCCCTGCTGCTGTCCGCCGCGATGGCGTTCGCCGTCGCCGCATGCGGAGCGGGCACGTCCGGCGATACCGGCGACGACGTCGCCGCGAAGACCGGCGCGATCGACGTGGTCGCCTCCGTGAACCAGTGGGGCTCGCTCGCCGCGGAGATCGGCGGCAAGGACGTGAAGGTGACCTCCATACTGTCCTCCACCGGCGTGGACGCGCATGACTTCGAACCGAAAACCTCCGATCTGGCCACGCTGAGCAAGGCGGAGGTCGTGGTGGCGAACGGCGCCGGATACGACTCCTGGGCCACGAAGACGCGCGGGCCGGACTCCACGCTGGTCTCCGCAGCGCAGATCGTGGGGGCCATGGACGGCGACAACCCGCACCTGTGGTTCTCGAAGGACGCGCGCAAAGGCATGGCGAAGGAACTGGCGAACGCGTTCTCCAAGGCCCGACCGAAGAAGCGCAAGGCGTTCGAGACTCGTCTCAAGGCATGGCAGAAGCGCGAGAAGGCGCTCGACCAGGCGATGGACGACTTCAGCTCCCGCCACAAGGACCTTTCGTACGGCGCCACCGAGGCGGTGGTCTACTACCTGATGAGCGACATGTCGTTCGAGGACCGGACGCCGAAGGCGTACGCCCAGGCCGTGGCGAACGGCGGCGAGATAGCGCCCGCTGACCTGCAGACCTTCCAGTCGCTCATCGAGGACCACGGGATGGACGTGCTGGTGAACAACTCGCAGGAGGCCTCGGACGCCACGAACATGCTCGTCGGCACGGCCGGACGCTCCGACGTGCCGGTGGTGGACGTGAGCGAGCAGATGCCCGCGAAGTACAACACACTCACCGATTGGATCGGAAAGCTCGTCGAGGAGCTCTTCACCGCCGTCGACCCGGACTACGACATGGACGATCCGGACGGCACCACGCAGGACGGCGACGACGCCGACACCGGCGGGAACGACGGCACGACACAGGACGAATCGACCGAATCGGACGGCACGGACGGCTCGACCGCGGACGCCGACGGCTCCGGCTGCTCCAACGGGGACGGCACGGGAGACTGCACGACCACGGGCGACGACGGCTCCAACGCCGGACAGACCGATCCCGGCAAGTGACGGACCGAGGGCCTACGACATCGGGGCGCCGTGCGTCGACTTGCCGGAAAATCCGCCGCACGGCGAGTCAAGTCGCCCGTACAGTCCCCCGGGACCGCATGACATACCGGAACCGACGTCGGTCCAGCGCATGGCCGCGATGGAACCCAATGCAATCGCCGCATGACCCGTTGGACCCATGACCCATCGGCACGCATGGGCGCCACGCGACCATCGGCCCACAATTGAGAACGGTTGTCAACATCATTTGCGATAATCCGAGGCGATAAGCAGCATCACTCGGGAAGGACCGCACATGGACGGGACGCGCGACGCCATCGTCTTTCGCAACGCCGCCGTACGCCGCGGCGACAGGACCATCTGGCAGCATGGCGACTTCGCCATCCCCACCGGCTCGGTCACGGCCATCGTCGGCACGAACGGCACCGGCAAGACCACGATGATGAAGGCGGAACTGGGACTGCTGCCGCTCGCTTCGGGCTCGGTCACGGTGCTCGGACGTCCGGCCGGCGAGGCGAACCGGCTCATCGGATACGTGCCGCAGAGCTACACCTCAGACATCGACTCGAACCTCACCGCGGAGCAGTCGGTGCTGCTGGGGCTGACCGGCACGCGGTTCGGCATCCATCCGGTCACCAAGGCGCAGAAAGCCCGCGCACGGCAGGCCATGGCGTTCGTCGGCATCGACGACAAGGCGCGCTACCGCCTCTCCGAACTCTCCGGAGGCCTGCGCCAACGCGTCGCCATCGCGCAGGCCATCGTCTCCGATCCGCAGCTGCTCATGCTCGACGAACCGCTCGCCAACCTCGACCTCGCCTCACAGCGCGCGGTGGCGCACCTGCTCGCCCGCCTCAACCAGGAACTCGGCATGACCATCCAGGTGGTGGCGCACGACCTCAACATGCTGCTGCCCATCCTCACCGGCGCCGTCTACCTGCTCGACGGGCACCCCCACTACGCGGACATGCGCAAGGTGCTCGACTCCAAGCTGCTCACCCACCTGTACGGCACGAACGTGCAGGTCGTCACCACGCCCCAGGGCGACATGTTCGTCACACCGTCGTCCGACGAGCCCGAAGGACAGCCGATGGACATGCATCCCGCATCCGAAGTGGCGGAGCTGCACCACCATGCGCACACGCCGTCCATGCATCACGCCGGGACGACGGCGGCCCCCACGGCGGACGGCCCGCAGGAACGATAGGGAACGGCAAGGAGAAGACGACATGAGCCATATCGATTTCAGCTTCGACCCCAACTGGCTGGACACGCTCACCGCGCCGTTCATGACGAACGCGTTCCTCGCCGGCCTGTGCATCGCGTTCGCGGCCGGCGTGATGGGCTACTTCACCATCGCCCGACACTCCACGTTCGCCGCGCACGCGCTGGCGCACATCGGCTTGCCCGGTGCCACCGGGGCGGTGCTGCTGGGCCTTCCGGTCTCGCTCGGACTCGGCGCGTTCGCCCTGGGCGGGGCGCTCGTCATCGGCGCGCTCGGCAAACGCGTCTCCGAACGCGAGATCGCCACCGGCACCGTGCTCGCGTTCGCCACAGGCCTCGGCCTCTTCTTCGCGAGACTCTCCTCGTCCGCGTCCCAGCAGATGCAGTCGATCCTGTTCGGTTCGATCCTCACCATCACCGATGCCCAGATCGCCGGATTCGCCGTGTTCGACGTCCTGCTGCTGGCGGTGTTGGCGGTGATCTACCGCCCTCTGTTGTTCAGCTCGCTCGACGAACAGGTGGCCCAGGCCAAGGGCGTGCCTATCGGCTGGATGAACGTCGCGTTCATGGCGATCATGGCGGGCGTCATCACCATCGCCGTGCCCGCCGTGGGCACGCTGCTCATCTTCGCGCTGGTCATCACGCCGGCGGCCGCCGCGAACATCATCGCCGCCTCGCCGCTGAAGGCGATGGTCATCGCGTCCGTAATCTGTCTGGCGTCCATCTGGGGCGGTCTGGTGTTCGCGTCGATGTTCCCCGCTCCCCCGAGCTTCGTCATCGTGACGATTTCGACATTGTTCTGGGCCGTGGCGAAGGTGTTCGACTCGCTGCGTCGGCGGTGACCGTCCGGGTTCCACGTACCAGAAGCCCCTCGGCGCGAGAAATCCCGGAAACCGGGCACATTGTCCGGGATTCCTTGCACTGAGAGCCTGTCAGCACAAGAATTCCCGGAAACCGGGACGAACCTCCGGGAATTGTTGCGCCGAGACACCACCAGCACAAGGATTCACGGAGCACAGCTTCAATCTCCGGGTTTTCTTGCACTGAGACACCACCAGCACAAGAAAAACCGGAACCGGTATGGATGCCTACCTGGAATCACGGCGCTCAACGGCCACAATCCCAGGTAGGCCGAGACGCAATGCTTCATATGGAAGCCATCATACGGCCGGGCAACACCCCCATCTACCCCCATAATGACATCAACGAATACGGGGGGTGTTATCCACATTGCCCGAATCGGCTTGTCACCGGGATTCGATCGCGCATAGCGTCGAGGTATGAAAGAACACAAAGGAGTCACCGCGCTGCTGAGGGCCGCGGAACAGGAACGACGCTGTGCGATAGGAGACGGAGGCGCAATCTACCACGCCTTGCGCAGACGGGTGAAAGCCCTGGAATTGGCTTCACCGTATCCGAACCTCTTCGCGGATGTCAGGTATTGGGACTCGCTCAACCCCGAGGAATGCTCCCTGCACATGATTCGCGCGTTGGCGGAACTGCATCCTCAATGGACGTTCGCCGGACTCAGCGCCGCATGCGTCTATGGGTATCAGCATTCCTACGCGCTGCATGACGGATCGGTCATCATCGCATCGCCGAAAGGTTCCGGACACGGGTCCGCCGAACAATTGCGCCGACTCTATATGCACGTCGTTCCCCGACAGAAGGTTCGCGGAATCGCGGTCACTTCCCCATCACGAACGCTTATCGACTGCGCCGCCATGCCGTTCTCCAATGCGCTGGCAATCTATGATTCCGCACTGCGAGCCGGTCATGTCGCCATCGCCGACATCGAAACGCTGATGCCCACGACAAACTGTGATACGGCATCGGTGGCGAAGCTGTTGAAACATGCCGATCCACGACGGGAGAACGGCGGCGAATCCTGGACCTACGCCAGCATCATCGAACTGGGATATGCCGAACCGTCACTCCAAGTGGAATTCACCAACCCCGATAACCCCGGGATGCCGTACCGTGTCGATTTCTGCTGGCGACTCGCCGATGGGCGTATCATCGTAGCGGAATACGATGGCATGGCGAAATACGTTGACGCCAGCAATCCCCATCGTGCGAGTCTGCAAGCGAAATTGAACTACGAGCGTCGAAGAGAGCACTCACTCACAGAGCAAGGCGTCTCCACCATCATGCATCTGTTCTTCGAGGACGTGAGAACCACCGCACGTCTGGAGGCCAGACTTTCCGAAGCCGGCGTGCCGAAAATCCGCTGAACAACGTCCGGGAATTGTTGCGCTGAGACACCGCCAGCACAAGGTTTCCCGGAGCACAGCTTCAATCTCCGGGTTTTGTTGCACCGAGACACCGCCAACACAAGGATTCCCGGAACAAACGACGAACCCCGGGAATCATTGCACTGGGAACCAGTCAGCGTAAGAAATCCCGGAAACCGGGACGAACCTCCGGGATTTCTTGCGCTGAGACACCGCCAGCACAAGAAAACCCGGAAACCGGGACGAACCTCCGGGAATCATTGCACTGGGAACCAGTCAGCGTAAGAAATCCCGGAAACCGGGCACATTGTCCGGGATTCCTTGCACCGAGAACCTGTCAGCACAAGAATTCCCGGACGAAAAGCCCGGAAGACCCGGACGATCCGGCATCTTCCGGCGGTTATCGAGCGATCATCGACGGGAGTCCGAGGCTTCTTCGTCCACCAGAGCGCTGGCCACGGCCGCGATACCTTCGCCCCGTCCGGTGAACCCCATGCGGTCTGTGGTGGTGGCGGTCACCGAGACCGGGCATCTCACCGCCGCGGACAACGCCTCGGCGGCATCGTCCCTCCGGGGACCGATCTTCGGACGGTTGCCGATGACGGCGACGGAGGCGCTGGATGGAACGAACCCGTTCCGGCGCAGCAGGTCCGCCGTCTCACGCAGCATGGCGGCGCCGTGCATGCCTGCCCCGCGGGCATGCCGCCCCACACCGAACAACGATCCGATGTCGCCGAGTCCCGCCGCCGCGAGCAACGCGTCGATCAGCGCATGCGCGGCGACGTCGCCATCGGAATCGCCTTCGATGCCGGGACCGTCGTCCGGCCAGACCAGTCCCGCAAGCCACAACTCCCGTTCCGGATCATCCGAGAACCGATGGGCGTCGAATCCTTGTCCTATGCGCATGGCGCCTCCTTGACGCATACCTTATTATCTTCATCGATTATCGGTCACAGCCGGCGCCGTCATGGCGCACACACCTCCCGGATATGAAAAAGCCGCATCCCGTCCGTCGGAATCCGAAATACTTCGGCACGACGATGGTATGCGGCCCATTCACGGACATGCGCCCGGCCCGATTCCGGCGGCCCGCCATCGGCCGGCCGCCGGACACCGCCGGTCAGCGCTTCTTCTTGCCCTTCTTCTCGGCGTCGAGACGCTCCATGGTCCTGCTAGCGGGCTCCTCGGGGGCCTGCGTATGATGCTTGTCGTCACCGGGTTCGGGATCACTGTATCCGAGGTTCACGTCGAGCAGACGCTGCGCCTCGGTCTCGTCGATCTTCTCGGACAGGGCGATCTCGGAGGTGAGGATGGAGCGCGCCTTGGTGAGCATGCGCTTCTCACCGGCGGACAAGCCGTGGTCGTCCACGTCGCGCTGGGCGAGGTCACGCACCACCTCGGCGATCTTGTTGACGTCGCCGGTGGCGATCTTCTCCACGTTCAGCTTGTACCGGCGCGACCAGTTCATCTCCTTCTCGACGATCGGGGTGCGCAGGATCTCGAAGACCGTGGCCACCTCGTTGGCGTCGACGATGTCGCGCACACCGACCTTCTTGGCGTTGTCGACGGGCACGTTGATCACCAGACCGTCGGAGGAGAGCACCGAAAGCTGGAGATATTCGCGGGTGACGCCCCTCACCGTGCGTTCGGTGACAGCCTCCACCCTCGCCGCGCCGTGACGCGGATAGACGACCATATCCCCGACCTTGTAACCCATGAGACCTCCGCTGGAGCTGACACACACAAAAAACCTGAAAAAGTATGCCATACCCCATGGACGTGCCTCCTGGAGCCGCCCGGACGTCCACAGCGACGCGCCACAACCCCGATGAGAACGTTTGTAGCCGTACACTATGGACATGGCTACAAACACGAAGATCAACGAAGATACGTTCGCCGTGCCTGTGAATCAGGGCGACCTCGACCAAGTCAGCAACGCTGAGTTCTACAACCCCCACGGCATCCTCGGCGGGCATCTCGCCGAAGGCGACCATGCCGGGGAGACCACCATCCGCGTGCTGCGGCCGATGGCCGAGAGCGTGACCGTCCTCACCCAGGACGGCGAATACCCCGCCATCCACGAGTTCAACGGCGTGTTCGTCACCGTCGTGCCCGCCGCACAGGGCGAGCACGGATACACGGTGCCGGACTACCGCGTGCGCACCACCTACGCCGACGGCACCACCGTCGTGGAGGACGACCCGTACCGCTACCTGCCCACCATCGGGGAGATGGACACCTACCTGTTCGGCGAGGGCCGCCACGAGCGTCTGTGGGAGGCGCTCGGCGCGCATGTGCGCCGCTATGACGACCCGATGGGCGGCGCGGACGGCACCCCCGGCGAGCAGGTCGTCGGCGTCTCCTTCGCCGTCTGGGCGCCGAACGCGCACGCCGTGCGCGTGATCGGCAACTTCAACTCCTGGGACGGCCGCCGCCACGCCATGCGCGCGCTCGGCTCGTCCGGCGTGTGGGAGATCTTCATCCCGGGCATCGGCGCCGGCGAGGTGTACAAGTACCAGATCCTCAACGCGAACCACGAGTGGGTCGACAAGGCCGACCCGATGGAGCGCTCGCACGAGGTGCCGCCCGCCACCGGCTCCATCGTCGTCGACTCGACGCACGAATGGGGCGACGAGGCGTGGATGGAGAACCGCGAGCAGTCCGACCCCATGTCCAAGCCGGTCGCCATCTACGAGATGAACGCGCTGAGCTGGCGCAAGGATGTCAAGAACTACCGCGAGCTGGCCGACAAGCTCGTGCCGTACGTCTCCAAGCTCGGCTTCACCCATGTGGAGTTCATGCCGCTGGCCCAGTACCCGTTCACCGGCTCCTGGGGCTACCAGGTCACCGGCTACTACGCGGTGGACTCCCGCCTCGGCGGCCCGGACGACTTCAAGTACCTCGTGGACCGTCTGCACGAGGCCGGCATCGGCGTGATCATGGACTGGGTGCCCGCGCACTTCCCGAAGGACGCGTTCGCGCTGGGCCGCTTCGACGGCACCCCGCTGTACGAGGACCCGGACCCCACGCGCGGCGAGCATCCGGACTGGGGCACCTACATCTTCAACTTCGGCCGTCGCGAGGTGCGCAACTTCCTCGTGGCGAACGCCTGCTTCTGGCTGGACGAATACCATATCGACGGCCTGCGCGTCGACGCGGTGAGCTCCATGCTGTATCTGGACTACAGCCGCGAGCCCGGCCAGTGGCATCCGAACATCTACGGCGGCCGCGAGAACCTCGAGGCCATCGACTTCCTCAAGGAGGCCAACGCCACCGCGTACAAGAACAACCCCGGCATCATGATGATCGCCGAGGAGTCCACCGCGTACCCGGGCATCACCGCGCCCACGAGCGCCGGCGGCATCGGCTTCGGCCTCAAGTGGAACATGGGCTGGATGCATGACACCCTCGAGTACCTGCACGAGGAGCCCATCAACCGCAAGTGGCACCACAACGAGATCACCTTCTCCATGGTGTACGCGTATTCGGAGCACTACGTGCTGCCGCTGAGCCATGACGAGGTCGTGTACGGCAAGGGCTCCCTGTACGGCAAGATGCCGGGCGACGGCTGGCAGAAGTACGCCGGCGTGCGCGCCCTGTTCGCCTACCAGTGGGCGCACCCGGGCAAGAAGCTCACGTTCATGGGCAACGAGCTGGCCCAGTGGGGCGAATGGAACCACAACACCTCCATCGACTGGGATTGCCTCGACTGGCAGGACCATGTCGGCGTGCAGGAGATGGTGGCGGACCTCAACGCCTTCTACAAGGAGACGCCGGCCATCTGGAGCCAGGACTTCACCCCGGACGGCTTCCAGTGGCTCACCAGCGACGACGCCGACCACAACACCCTGAGCTTCGTGCGCATCGGCAGCCACGGCGAGGAGTGCGTCGTGGTCGTCAACTTCTCCGGCGAGGCGTGGCAGGACTACCAGGTGGCCCTGCCGCAGGGCGGCAAGTGGACCGAGGTCTTCTCCACGGACGCGAAGAAGTACGGCGGTTCGGGCATCACCAACGGCACGTTCGAGGCCGACGCCGGCGAGTACCACTCGCGCCCCGCCTCCGCGAAACTCACCATCCCCGCGTTGGGCGCTGTATTCTTGAAGCCGGAAGAGTGACCCCGGTCGAAAGGCGGCAACAAGAACATGCTCAACTCCACCGCACGTCAGCAGGCCGCGCCGCGCACGGTGCTGGTCGTCGAGGACGAACCCACGCTGGCCACCGCCATCGCGCAGCGCATCACCGCCGAAGGATGGACGGCGCGCGTCGCGGGTGACGGCGCCAGCGCCGTCCAGGCGGCCACGCAGCTCAAGCCCGATCTGGTGATCATGGACATCATGCTGCCGGTGATGGACGGTCTCGAGGCCACGAAGCGGATCGTGGCGGCGCGCCCGGTGCCGGTGCTCATCCTCACCGCCCGGGACGACGAGGCGGACAAGGTCATCGGGCTCGGCGCCGGTGCGGACGACTACATGACCAAGCCGTTCTCGATGCGCGAGCTCATCGCCCGCTGCAAGGCGCTGCTGCGCCGCGTGGAACGCGCCAAGGTCATCGCGAAGAACGCCGAGAACGAGAAGATCCTCGATTTCGGCTCCCTCGTCATCGACCCCGCGCAGCGCACGGTGAGCCTCGACGGCGAGTTCGTGCACCTGACCCCCACGGAGTTCGATCTGCTCGCCACCCTCGCACGCAAGCCGAAGTCCGTGCTTACCAGGGAGAAGCTTCTCGAGGAGGTCTGGGACTGGGTGGACGCCTCCGGCACGCGTACCGTCGACAGCCATGTCAAGGCGCTGCGTCATAAGCTCGGCCCGAGCATGATCCGCACCGTGCACGGCGTCGGCTACGCGTTCGAACCGCCGGCCGGGAACGACGCCGAGTGAGCGACGGCATGTCCTCCCGGAAACCGCAGCGAGCGGCCGCACGCCACACCGGCGTGCGGCCGCTCGGCATGTTCTCCTCGCTCAAGCTCGAGCTGGGCGCGCTCATCGTCATGTCCACGGCGATCGCGTTCGCCATGTGCTGGTTCCTGCTCAAGTTCGGATGGAGCGGCTGGGTCGCCATGCCGGTCACGCTCGTCGTGGCCCTGGGCATCACCTACGGCTTCTCCCGTGGTCTGACCGCCCGGCTGCGTCAGTTGCGTGACGCCGCCGAGGCGATGGCGGACGGCGACTACACCGTGCGCGTGCCGATCGATGACACCAGCCATGACGAGGTGGGACAGCTGGCCCGTTCCTTCAACGAGATGGCGGCCGAGCTCGAACACGCCGACCGCATGCGCCGCGACATGGTGGCGAACGTGAGCCATGAGCTGCGCACCCCAGTCTCCGCCCTGCAAGCGCAGGTGGAGAACATGGCGGACGGCGTCACCGACCCCACGCCCGCCAATCTGGAGGGCATCCTCAACCAGACGCACCGGCTGAGCGACCTCATCGCGTTCCTGCTCGACCTGAGCCGCATGGAGGCGGGCGCCGCCAGCCTGGAGATCGAGCGCTTCGATTTCGCGGAATTCCTCGACGACACCATCGAGCCGTTGGAGATCGCCGACGGCGGCCACGCGCACGACATCCAGGTGCGGGTGGACGACGGCATCATGATCGAAGGCGACCAGAACCGCCTGCGCCAGCTGTTCACCAACATCATCGGCAACGCGCTCAAGCACTCCCCCGACGGCACGGCGGTGCTCATCGAGGTGCATGAGGACAAGGTGCACGGCACCGTCGTGACGAACGTCGTGAACTTCGGCTCGCAGATCGCCCCGGAATCACGCTCCGACATCTTCCGCCGGTTCGTCAAGGGGAAGACCGGCCCGGGCACCGAATCCGGCGGCACCGGCCTGGGATTGTCCATCGCGCGTTGGGCCGCGCAGCTGCACGGCGGCACGGTGCGCGTGGTCGACGACATGCGCGGCGCCGATTTCGAGATCACCCTGCCGAAATACCATATCGAGGCGTAGCGGCCAGCACGAGGCCCGCCGCCACATGCGCGCCGGCCCGCTCCAACGCCGTCATGCAGGCGCGCATCGTGGCGCCCGTGGTGATGATGTCGTCGACGACGATGACGTCGCGCCCGCGCACCATCGCCCCCTGCCGGACGCGGATCCGCCCCTCCACGCGCGCGGCGCGGTCGGTCGCGCCCGCGGTCTCCACCGACTTGCGCCCGGACAGGACGCCTGCGCGACGGTACTCCAACGCGCGCATGACCTGCGGACGGACGTCGGGACGGCCCACGGAACGCGCAAGCGACCGGACCAGCGGATCGAGGTGCCGTCGGCCGCGACGCCGCAGCGAGGCGCGCGACGAGGGCGCGGGCACGAGCAGCGGCCTGTACGGCCCGCCGGCCGCTACGTGGCAGCCGACGCCACCGACGCCGTCACCGCCCGCTCCGCCGACGTCACCGTCATCACCGTCATCACCCACTCCACCGTGCCCGGCGTCGTCGCACGATCCGTATCCGCAGTCCCCGAGCGCACGGCGCAACGGCTCCCGCAGCAGCCGGGCGAACGGCCGGTCGCACTCCTCGTCGCCGTGGTCCTTCCAGGACAGCACCGCATGCCGGACCACGCCCTCGTACACGGCGCAGGCGTAAACGCGGCACGGCAGACCGGCCGCGGTCCCGACGACGACCGTTCCGTGGAACATGCCGGCGCATGACGGGCACAGGACCTCATCGGGCAGATCGCAGCCGGCGCATCCGCGCGGCAGGACGAGCCCCACCACGTCCCGCCACCAGGCCCCGGCCGCGGACATCACGCACCGTCGCCGTCATGCGCCGCGGTCCGTGCGGCCCGCACGGACCGCGGTATCCGCGGCAGCCTCGCGAGCAGGCCGTCGATGAACCGCAGCGTGTCCGCCGGGCAGGTGACCTCGACACCCATGGCGCCGGCCTGCGCCGCGGGATAATCGTTGCCGCCGGGTCTCATACGGTCGCCGACGAACACGATGTCGCCCACATCCACGCCGGTGCAGGCGGAGAGTTCACGCAGTGCATACGCCTTGTCGATGCCCTTGCCGGCCACGTCCACGCTGGTGTATCCGCCGGCATGCACCTTGAGGTCGGGCAGGTCGCCCGCCACCGCCTCCGCCAAGGCTGCCTTCAGCACGCCGGACGGGTCGAACCGGCGCTTCTCCTCCAACGGCGCCTGCTGGCCCAGCACGGAGAACGTGATCTGCGATCCCCGGTCCTCGATGCGCTCCCCCCATACGCGTTCGAACCACAGGCCCTGCTCCCTCGCGCGGCGTTCGAGGCTGGCACGGGCGCGGACGCGCTGGTCGTCGGTGAGGTCGTGGACGAACACCGTGCGCCATTCCTCGCCGTCCCAACGCCGGTAGCAGGTGCCGCTGGTGGGCATGAGATGCAGACGCCCGAGATCCGCGTCCGGATCGAGCACGTCGAGGATCTGGCTGATGACGAGCTCGTACCGTCCTCCGGTGACCACCGCCACGTCGATGCGTCGGGTGAGTTCGCTGAACCGCGCCGCCATCTCCGGCAGCATCGGCCGTTTCGAGTTGGCCAGCGTGTTGTCCAGGTCGAATCCGATGAGCCGCGCGCGACGGCATAGGACGTCCATGTCCCAGTCGTTCCATGCTCTGATCATCGTCGCCTCCCGCCGGTCCGAACAGCCCGCATGGTACGTATCCTATCGCACGGGCGCGCCGGCCGGTCCCGCCGCGCGGTCCATGCCGCCTCCTTGGCCTACAGTGGGAGGCATGCCTGAAGCCCCTTGGAACGCCAGAGTCTACCGCAACCGTCATGGGCGCGGCGTGCGCACGCCGATGTTCGGCACCCGTCTGCCACGCTACCGCACCCGTTCCGGCATGTTCGACGATCTGGTCGCCTCGCATATCCGTCGGCTGGCCGACGCCTGGCCGGAGCTGGTGCGCCCGGTGCAGTTCGCGGTGGAGGATGTGCCGCCGTCCGATCCCGCCCCGTGGGAGGTCGAGCCGAACGTCAATTCACGGCTGTTCCCGGCCACGCACGGCGCGCCCGCGCGCATCGTGCTGTATCGGATGCCGCTGCAGTCCCGCACGCGGGGGCGTGACGAGCTTCAGTGGGCCATCCGCGACGAACTGGTGATCCGTCTGGGCGAACTGTACGGGCGCAGGCCCGAGGAGATCGACCCCGACTTCGAATGGTGACGGTCAGCGGACGATGCCGTGGTTCTCGACGGAGGCCACGTTCTCCTCGCGCACGGCCAATGCCGTGGGGGTGACGGCGGCGAGACCGGCGGTCTTCGCCGTGTCGAGTCCGGCGCCGGTGAGCCGTACGCCCCAGACGACGGTATCGTCGGCGTCGGCGACGACCACCGCCGATCCGGACGCCTTCATGGTGACGGCGGCGTGGGCCTTGACGGCCACGTCATGCACGTCTCCGGCGTTGCCGTCGGCGTCCATGACGGTGACGTGCGCCGTGGAGTCCGCGTCGCCGGTGTTGGCGAGGACCACGTCGGCGTCGTAGCCGTCCGGCAGGGCGGTGCCGGTGGAGGCGGAGGCGGCCGGCGCGCCGAGCAGCGCGAAGTCCTCCTGTCCGGACGCCCCCGCCCTCACGGCCTTGGTCATGGCGGAGACCTTCGCCCCGGCTTCGACGAGGATGGCGTGCGCGCCCTTGGGCGCGGCGCCGAGGTCGATGACGTCCACGCGGTCGGCGTCCGTCTTGACGGTGCGGATGGCGACGGGCCCGTCGTCGGTCATCCAGGACAGTCGCGTCCGGGTGGCCTTGGCGGCGTGAAGGTAGAGGGTCGTCCGGTCGCCTTCCGCGACGGAGGGGATGGCGACGGTCCCGGACGGCCGCTCGAGCGGCATGGCGAAGTCCGAGCCCTTGGGCGTCAGCCCGTCGGCGGCGAGCGTGCGCACCACGGCGGCGACGGGCGTCGCGTCGCTGGTCACCGTGACGTACAGGCCGTTCTGGCCGGACGCGGCGGCGGACAGGTCGATGGTGGTCTCGGCGTTGGCCTCGACGGTCGTGGAGCCGGCGGTGGCGAGTCCCATGCGTCCGGACCGTTCGCTGCCGGTCACGGCGATGGTCACGCCGGTGGCCTTGGAGGAGGGGTTGGCGATGACGAGCTGCTGCGTCACGCCGGTGGTGGTGGCGGTGAGCAGGAACGACTGGCTGACCGCGGGGGTCGTGCAGGTGCCCGCGGAGATGCCCCGGAGGTCGCCGTCCGAGGCGTGCGAGGCGATGACGCCGGCGTGTCCGGAGCCGACGCCCGCCTGGAGCAGGTTCGTGGAGAGCGTGCGGGAGACGCCGTCGGCGTCCTTGGCCACCATGGCGTCCTCGCGTCCGGCGTTGGCCGGTGCCTCGAGCGTGACGTCGTCGCCCGAGCCGACATCGAACGACGACGCCGTCGAGGCGTAGACGGAACCGAACGCCGCGTAGGTGGCGGTGGTGGCGAGGTCTCCCTCGGAGGCGCGGTAGTCGCTGTCGCCCCAGTCCGTGGAATCCGACAGCCGCATGCGCGCGGGGCAGTACGCGGTCAGACGCTGCTGGACGATGTCGTGGTCCGCGGCGAGCGACGTCCCGGGGGCGTCGACGAGGACGTGCGGCAGGTCGACGACGGCCAGCACGGCGAACGCGCCGATGAGGACGATGCTGGAGATGACGGCGAGGATCACGCGGATCACGCGTTTCGCCGTGGTCATGGTGTTGCTCATGCTTCCTTCCTCTCCTCATCGTCATGCCCGTCCTCGCGCAGCGGCGTGCGGTGCCTTCGGGGTACGGCCACGAGCATGTAGAGGATGACGACGATCCCCAGGCAGGACAGCCATGCCGTACGCCAGGGGCTCCGCTGCATGCGCCGCTGCCATGCGGTGTCCACCGAGACGGTGTTGCCTTCCGCGGCGACGAGGCGATAGTAGGTCCCCTCGGAGGAGGCCACGACGGATTGCGTGCCCTCGGAGGCGGTGATGTTCGTCATGAGACGGTCGGATCCGCTGCCGCCCGCGACGACGTAGATGCCGCCGAAGCCCAGCGAGACGAGCTGGTCCACGGCCTCGCCGTCCTCGTTGGACAGCAGGCGTGCGGCGACGTCGCCGAGCTTGGCGTCCTCCTCGCTGCCCTGCCCGGAGGCCTGGCGGGCGCGCCATGCGGGCGAGGAGTCGATGAGGTCGCCGCGCGAGGTGTGCATCACCGCGTAGTCCACCTCGTTGGCGGAATCGGCGTAGACGGCCAGCACCCGCTGGTCCGGGTCGCGCTGGAGCGCATCCATGGCCACCATCGGCAGACCGGACGAGGTGACGGACGCGCCGCCGGCCGGATGGTGGGCGGCGGCGAGGCCACTCCATGCGACCGTGCCGGCGAGCAGGACCACGCACATCGCGATCCTGCCGATGCGGAACATCGTCCGCGACCGTCCGGCGGACGGACGTTTCCTGCGCCGCTTCCCAGCGTCGTCGGCCGCTTCCGGCCTTCCGGCCCGGGCGGCGATCTCGGCGAACGGCGTGACGGCCCCGCCGGCCGTCAGGCACACGCAGGAGATGGCCCCCATCAGGGCGAGGGACAGGCCGGGCAGCACCGATCCGGCGATGGCGCCATCCACGCCGACGGCGATGGCCACGCGGGACGAGACGAGACTCAACGCGCCGCCGGCGACGATGACCACCCACATCATGCGGGAGATGCGCAACACGGACGGCAGCATGAGCGCGACGACGGCAAGGACGACGATCACGGCGAGCACCGCCATCGTGACCATGCCGAACGGCTGCGCAAGCGTATCGAATCCGAACGCGCGGGCCGTCACGCCGTAGAGGTTGAGCGAGTCGGGCTCACCGTTCGAGGCGACGGACGGGACGGTCATGTCGCCGAACAGCTGGCGCCACTCCCCCGAACCGAAACGCCGCACGGCGTTGGCGAGCGTCGGAGCGACGAGGAGCGCGGCGGGGACGGGCATGAGCAGGAGCATGGCGCGGTGCCGCGGCACGAACAGGAGGAACACGACGAAGATCACGACGAGCGGCAGCAGCAGCTGCGGCTCGGCGGCCACGACTGGCATGAAGCACAGGGACGCGGCCGCGGCCGCCTGCACCGAGGGGCGCGGCCGCACCGGATCCTCGGTGCGGTAGCGGCCGACGGCGCGGAACGTGAACGCGAACGCGGCCGGCAGGAACATCATCACGGTGAGCATGGGCAGGTCCACGTCCGTCGTCAGTCCGGCGGCCATGCCGGACGCCGCCCACAGCAGGCCGCAGGTCACGCGGACCGCGTCGGAGCGGGTGAAGACGCCGGCCAGGGCCCAGAACGACAACGCCGAGACGGGGGCCGCGACGAACAGGATGAGCGAGGTGGCGGCGGCGACATGGCCGCCGGTGAGCAGCGAGGCGACGAGCAGCACCCACAGCCAGGGGGCGGGCGGGACGGACACGCCCGTGCCCACGCCCCACAGCCACTGCGTGGTGGCGGCCTGCGCGACCTGGCCGAGCGTGGCGTCCGTGGGCCACCACCGGTCCGAGACCAGCGATCCGCCGGACAGGGCGGAACGGAACAGCGTCCAATCCAACGCGACCACGGTGCCGAAGGCGACGGCGGCCATGAGCACGGCAAGCAGCCAACGTCTGAGCAGCCTTCCACGCAGATGCGCGCGCACCAGCGGGCCGAGCAGCACGGTGCCGCGCTGGTCGAGGAGCGCGCGGCGGCGTTCCCTCCACCGCGCGATCTGGTCACGGCCGGCGGTGAGCATGGCCATCTGCGCGCGGGAGGCGGCGTTGCCGCGGGCCACGGCGCGGCGCGCCCTGCCGGAGCCGGGGATGCCGGCCAGGGCCCGCCATGGCATGCACAGGCGGCACCAGGCCTCGTACGGCTGCTTGCCGACGAGCAGCGCCAGCGCGCCGGCCAGCGAGGCGACGAGCGACCAGAGCCACGTGAGAGGCCACATGGCCATGGGGATGTCGGTGTAGCGGTAGCGCTGCCACGCGTCCATCACGCGCATGGCCGGGTTCACGGCGTCGTCGGCGTCCACCGGCCTGCCGGCCCGGGTGCGCAGCCCCTCGTACCGCGCCCGGCGATGCGCCACGCGGGCGCCGGGGACGACCACCACGCGTCCGCCTCCGCGGCAGATCCTGCGGCAGAGGTCGGCCCCTTCGGCGAACGTGCCCAGCCAGGCGGTCACCCCGGACGTGGCCGCGAGGGTCTCCACCGGGATCAGCGCGCCGGCCAGCGAGACGGCGAACACGTCGGCGCGTCCGTCGTACTGCTCCTGGTCCGGTTCACCGTCCACCACCAGCGTGTTGATGCCGTGTCCGGAGGCGTAGGCGCCCACGCCGTGCAGATTCTCCCCGGACCAGTCGAGCTGCTTGGCGCCCAGCAGCGAGGCGCCGGGCGTGTTGCGCATCGCCTCGACGAGCCGCTCGAGGCAGCGCTCGTCGGCCGGGCGTGAATCGTCGTGCAGCACCCACAGGGCGCGCGTGGAGGCGTCGAGATGCGCATAGGCGAGCGCGCGGCGCACGGCGTCGCCGAACGACCGCGCCCCTTGCGCGCGCACCAGCCGCACGCTGACGTTCATGGGCTCGGGCACTCGCTCGAGCGGCTCATGGGAGGCGGCGATCACCTCGAACGAGGTCTGGACCGGCTGGGCGGTGCCGCCCGTGCAGTCCGCCACCACGATGACGCCGGGCAGCGTGGTCTGCCGCAGCACCGCGGCGAGCGTGTCCGGCAGGAAGCGCAGGTCGTCCTCCACGCAGATGACGGCTGCCACCCCGGGTTCCACGCCCTGGCTGTGGGAATAGGGACGGGCGGACAATGCGTCGGCCAACACCTGACGCACGCCGCCCGTCTCCATGGTTGTCTCGTCCGGTTCCTGGCTCAAACCTGCTCCTTGCGCATCTTCTTGTACCTTCGCCGTTCGCGTTCGCTCATGCCGCCCCAGATGCCGAAGCGTTCGTCATGGTCGATGGCCCATTGGAGGCATTGCTCGCGCACCTCGCACTGCGCGCATACGCGCTTCGCGTCCCTGGTGGATCCACCCTTCTCCGGGAAGAACGCCTCGGGGTCGGTCTGCGAGCACAACGCCTTATGCTGCCACGATACATCCTCGTCCGGCGGGAACAGCCCCCACAGCAGCTCCCCCAGCGAGCCGTCGGCGGAATCGTCCGACATCCCCCTCATGCGCGTCTTCCTTCCTGCCGTCGGTGTTTCGCCGTCCTTCGCCACTAGATTACACACTTGCGTTTTCCTTTTTGTCAAGTCATGCCGTGTCAATACCACGCTTCGGAGCGACTTGTGCTATGTGTCCGGACGCCGGGTCCACCGCGTTCAGGTTTCTTTTCGCTTGCCTGCCGTACAATCGTCATGTTCCAGCCCCTACAGGAAGGTATTCAGCGTGAGCTCGAGACGATCCGCCGCAGGTGTGCCCAATCTCAACGGATGGGAGGACGCCGCGCCCCGGCACGGCACCGCGTACCGCGTGCAGCATCGCGTGCGCAACGTCATCGTGTGCGTGGTGGCGGCCCTGCTCACGTTCGCAGGCACCGCCTCGGCGTCCACGCTCCTGGACATCCAGCACACGATCAACAGCAGGTCGACGGATGTGATCGGGCAGGACGGCAAGACCGCCGACGTCTCGGTGGTCGACCCGAACGCGGGCAAGCCCATCAACGTGCTCGTGCTCGGCCAGGACACGCGCGAGGGCGCGGGCAACGCGGCGGTCGGCGGCGAAGGCGCGGACCTCGCCGCGAACCATCAGGCGGACACCACCATGGTCGTGCAGATCGCGGCGGACCGTTCGTACGTCAACCTGGTCTCCATCCCGCGCGACTCCATCGTCGACGTCCCCAGCTGCACCACCACGAACGGCACGATCGGCGCGCAGTACGACGTGATGTTCAACTCCATCTTCGCCACCGCCTACCAGCGCGCCGGCAACCTCTCCTCCGCGGCCAGCTGCACGATGAACGCGGTGAACTCGCTCACCGGTCTTGACATCCAGAACTTCATCGTCGTGGACTTCAACGGCCTGAAGACCATGATCGACGCCGTGGACGGCGTGGACCTGTGCATCCCGTCCGACGTCAACGACCCCAACACCGGCGTGGACCTCGCCAAGGGATGGCACCACCTGGACGGCATGGCCGCCACCCAGTACGCACGTCTGCGGCACGGCGCCGGCGACGGGTCCGACATCCAGCGCACCACGCGTCAGCAGTATCTCGTCAAGCAGCTGCTCCAGCAGGCGCTCAACAAGAACATGCTCACCCAGTCCGGCCAGCTCTACCAGCTCGCCAAGGCCGCGCTGAAGTCGCTCAACATCTCCAAGGGCCTCGCCAACACCACCACGCTGGCCGGTCTCGCCATGAGCATGAAGAGCCTCGACACCTCGCACCTGTATGCGCGCACCGTGCCCGTCACGTCATGGGCCCGCGACCGCAACCGCGTGGTGTGGACCGCCGACGCGGACACGCTGTGGGCGAAGATGCGCAACGACACGCCGTTCGTCGAGCAGCAGGCGTCCTCCGGGGATTCCGGTTCCTCCTCCGACGCCAACGACTCGTCCGACGCCAACGGTTCCGACCAGCAGTCCGACACCTCCTCCCAGACGTCCGGCTCCCAGGATTCCACGGACAATTCCGGGCAGCAGTCCGAATCCTCCAAGCAGATCAGCTCCACCATCACCGAGGACGCCTCCGGCAACTACATCGACGCGAGCACCGGCGGCGTCATCGACAAGGACACCGGCATCATCAAGGACGCCACGACCGGCCTGGTGATCGGCATCTCCGAGGACTACCTCAACAACGTGGCGTGCAAGGCAAGCTGACCCGCCCGGGCACATGACCGGCACCGGTCCTGCGCCGGTCATGTGCCGGAAATGAGAAAATCCGCGACGCCCCGCCACCACGGGGCCGGTTATGTGCAACAGTTGCAGAAGTTTTCAAGCGACTGTGACTGATCGGGAGGCGGCATGACTCTGGAAGGCGATGGGATGGGCTCGCAGGCGACTCCGCCCAGCTTCATTCCCGCCGGATCGCGTCGACGTCCGCCCGCCGCCCCGTCCGTCCCCCACGTCGGAATCTCCTCCGACGCCGATACCGGTGACGGCGACATGCGCCGCGTCGCCGTCCCCCGCTCATCGTCGGCGGCCTCCCGTCGCGAGACCGCCGTCCCCCCAAGCTTCACGCCGCCCACGCAGCGTCGTGCCGGCGAACGCCGCGTGCCGCAGCCGTCGCAGCCGACGTGCGCGGCGCAACCGGCGTCGTTCACGCCGCGCACGTCGTCGTCGCATCGCGACGCGGCCGTCTCCGCACGGACCCGGAACCCGCGCGTAGCGGGATCGCAGCGCGGCGCCGGCCTCGAAGACGCGCTTCCGGCCCGCCCCACCCGACGCTCCGCCGGCTCCACCAGCGTCGCCTCCATACCCACGGATGCCGATTCCCGTCTGCCCCGACGCCGCACGGCACGTCCGATGAGGCCGCGGCATGCGGGACGGACGGCGCTCGTCGCAGTGGCCCTGCTCCTCGTCGCGCTGGCGCTGGCCGTGTTCGGCGCATGGAACTGGGTGGACTCCCGCCTCAACAAGGAGTCGGGCTGGCTCACCGGCTCAGCGAACACGCACGGCGAATCATGGCTCATCCTCGGATCGGACGAACGCGACGGCACCACGGGCGGCAGCGCGGACGACACGCCGGGCTTCCGCACCGACACCATCCTGGTGCTCACCAAGCCGAACAACGGCGCGAGCTCACTGATCTCCATCCCCCGCGACTCCCTCGTCCAGGTGGACGGCACGTACATGAAGATCAACGCCGTGGCGCAGATGGACGGCGGCAAGGCGCTGGTCTCCACCGTGGAGCGGATCACCGGACAGAACATCGACCACATCGCCAAGATCAAGTTCGGCGGCCTCAAGCACGTGGTGGACGCGATCGGCGGCGTCGAGCTGTGCTACGACCAGACCGTCAACGACGCGAAATCCGGTCTCGACTGGACCGCGGGATGCCATGTCGCGGATGGCGACACGGCCCTGGCGTTCTCCCGCATGCGCTACTCGGACGCGAACGGCGACTTCGGACGCGCCCAACGCCAACGCCAGGTCATCGCCGCCATCGTGAAGAAGGCGTCGTCCAAGGAGGTGCTGGCGAGCCCGCCGACCGTCACGAAGACCGCGGACGCCGGCCTGGCCGCGCTGACCGTCGACGACAAGACCAATCCGCTCACGCTGCTGGACATGGCGTTGGCGTTCAAGGCCGCCACCGGGTCCAAGGGCATCACCGGCTCCGTGTACTGGACGAACCCGGACTATCAGGTGAGCGGGGTCGGTTCCTCGGTGCTGCTCGACGACAGCCGCAACACCGAACTGTTCTCCGAACTCGCCGCCGGCACGCATGCGGCGGGGACGGTGGGCACGCTCGCCGAATCCCAACAGTCGTCCTGACGGCGGCGACCCGTTCCGCCGCATTCCCCTCATACGCCGTCCCTCATATGCCGCCCCACGAGGATGTGAAGATTCCCGGGGGCTCTATCCACATCACCCGTTCGGCCTTGCGCCGCCTGTGTCATGGCGGTCACAGTGGACGCCATGACACGGGAACCAAAGAACCGCACTCCACGCAATCGGACACGCGCCTCACGCGACCGGACCACGCCACGCGACCGCGAGCGCACACTCGCCATGCTCGCAGCCGCGGTGCCACTGGCCGCGCAGGCGGTCATGCTCGTCATGCTGCTGGCCATGCGCCGGTGGCTGTATGCCGCCATGCTGGCGCCCATGATCATCGGCTGCGCCGCCATGCTGCTGCTCCAGCGGATGCGCGCCGCGTCCGCCTCCGGCTCCGGACCGCCGGATTCCGCGACGGCGGGCGGAACGGGAGGGTCGTCGGGCCGTGCCGGGCCTCCCCTCGACGACCATACGCGGCTGGATCTCCTGCATCCATGCGTGCTGGAGGATCTGCTGGGACTGGACGCGGCGCGCGATCCGCTGCCTTGGCGCACCGTGGTACGGCGATGGCTGGAGCCTCCGGGATTGGACGTCCCCGTGGGCGTCGATCTCGACGGCGTGTTCCGTCTCGATCTGGGCAGACAGGGGCCGCACGCCCTGGTGGCGGGAACCACCGGTTCGGGCAAGTCGGTGCTGCTGCAGAGCTGGTGCCTGGCCATGGCGTGCCGCAATCCGCCGGATGCGCTGCGGTTCGTGTTCCTCGATTTCAAAGGCGGTGCGGCGTTCAGGCCGTTGGCGCGGCTACCCCATTGCGTGGGCAACGTGTGCGATCTGGATCTGGCACATGCGAAACGGGCGCTGCATGCCATCGAGGAGGAGCTGCGACGCCGTGAGCGTCTGGTGGCGTCGAGCGGTGCGCCGGATGTGGCGTCGATGCCGGAGGGGTTGGCGCCGCCGCGCATGGTGGTCGTGGCCGACGAGTTCCACGCGCTGCGCGACCAGTTGCCCGACGTGGTGGACCGGCTGGTGCGCATCGCCTCGCTGGGGCGCGCGCTGGGCATGCATGTGGTGGCGTGCACGCAGCATCCGTCCGGCCAGGTGGGTGCGGATATGAAGGCGAACATGTCGTTGGGGCTGTGTCTGCGCGTGCGCGACGCGTTGCAGTCGACGGAGCTCATCGGTTCGGCGAAGGCGGCGGCGATCCCGCCGTCCCTGCCCGGGGTGGCGTATGCGAACGACGGCGAGCGGGTGACGGCGTGGCGGTGCGCCGCCGCGGACGACATCGGATGCATCGTGGATGCGGTGCGGGCCGCCGCCGTGTTCGAGGGGTCGGTGCCGCCGCCTGCGTTGTTCACCGCTCCCCTGCCCCGCGTGGTGCGAGCGTTGGAGGCGGCTTCCGCGCGGGATGCGGTGCCGTTCGCGCTGCGCGATGACGGCGTGCGGCTGTCGACGGCGTTCCTGCCGCTGCTGCGCGGCAATGTGGGCGTGTTCGGGCAGCATGGCCGTGGCAAGTCCACGCTGCTGTCGCATGTGGAGCATCGAATCGTGGCGCTGGCGCGCGAGTGCGGCGGGTTCGCGGTGCGGGTCACGTCATGCGGTCCCTGCGGTCCGGTCACCCGCGACGTGCATGTCGCCCCGGTCCAAGGCGCGTTCCCGTCCGGCGGCCCGCCCCCGTCTCCGCCACGTCGCGTGTGGATCGTCGACGACGCCGGCCCGCTGTTCGATCCGTTCGGGGACGACCCGCTGTGCGCCGAGCTGCGGGAGGCGTTGTCCGACCGGCGGGTCACCGTGGTGTTCGCGGCGGAGACGACCCGTCATGTGCGGGTTCCGGAGCATTGCGCGGTGCGCGTGGTGTTCCCCACCGGCGACCGCGCCGTCGACATGATGAACGGCGTGCCCGGCGACCTGTGGTCGTCGTTCGGTCCTGACGACATGGCGCTGCCGGGCCGCGCGGTGCTGGTCGACGGCGCCAGGGCGTGGGCCGTGCAATGCGCGTCCGGCACGCCCGCCCGCGCGGGGGCGCCATGAACCGCCGGCGTCTTCTTTGCGCGAAAGTCTTGAAAAAGACCATCGAACGTGCTTATGTAGTACAGGACACGATTGTTGGTATCGGATTGGAGTATGACGACGATGAGCAGTGCATTTGATTGGCGTGCCAAGGCTGCGTGCCGTGACAAGGATCCGGAATTGTTCTTCCCGGTGGGCAACACCGGCGCCGCCTACCAGCAGATCGAGGAGGCCAAGGCCGTGTGCCGCACCTGCAAGGTGATCGACGCCTGCCTCAAGTGCGCTCTGGACACGAACCAGGATTACGGCGTGTGGGGCGGCCTGAGCGAGGATGAGCGTCGTCAGCTCAAGCGCAAGGCCATGCGTCTGCGCCGCTCCCAGGCCATGCAGATGCAGATCTGACCATTCCGGTCTTTCGGAAGGAAAAAGCCTCGGCCCTGTTCAGGGCCGAGGCTTTTCTCGTAGTGCGCGGTCACTCCGTGCCGCGCGTCACTCCGACTGCGCGGCGCGCAGCGTCATGTCGAGGACCACGCGGGTGCCGCCGCCGCGACGCGGCTCCCAGTGCACGGTGCCGCCGAAGTCGTTGGTGACGAACGTGTTGATGATCTGCGTGCCCAGTCCCGAGCCCGAGGAGCGGGCCATGCCGCCCTGCGCCTCGGTGTCGAGGCCGGTGCCGTTGTCTTCGACCACCACGTTGAGGTTGGAGCCGGAGCGGCCCACGGAGATGGTGATGCGCCCCTCCTTGCGGCCTTCGAACCCATGCTCCACGGAGTTCGTGATGAGCTCGGTGAGCACGAGGGACAGCGGCGTGGCGTCCTGGGCGGGCATCATGCCGAATTTGCCGACGAAGTCGATGTCGATATGCTGGTCCCTCATGGAGGCCACGTCCACGGCCATCTTGAGCAGTCCGGCGATCACGTTGTCGAAGTCCACCACCTCGTCGACCGTCTGGCTCAGCCCCTCGTGCACCATGGCGATGGTCTGCACGCGCCGCTGCGCCTCCTTGAGCTCCTTCTTGACCTCCTCCGACTTGGTCTTGCGCGCCTGGAGGCGCAGCAGGGCGGAGACGGCCTGCAGGTTGTTCTTCACACGGTGGTGGATCTCGGAGATGGCCGCGTCCTTGGTCTGCAGCTCCTGCTCCCGTCGGCGCAGTTCGGTGACGTCACGGCACAGCACGATGCCGCCGGTGCGCCCGTTCATGTCGCACAGGGGCAGCGAGCGCACGGATACGGCGGAGCGGTTCGTGGTGATCTCGGAGTCCACGGCCGCCTTGCCGCTGAGCACGAGCGGCAGCTGCTCGTCGACGATCTCGTCGTGTTCGTGCAGCAGGTCGGCGCCGAGCTCACTCAGGTAGTGGCCCTGCATGGTGGTGAGCAGTCCCAGCCGGCGGAAGCAGCTGATCGCGTTCGGCGAGGCGTAGCGCACGATGCCGTCCAGGGTGAGGACGATGAAGCCGTCGGCCACGCGTGCCATGTGGCGCTGGCTCATGACGGAGTCCGAGTAGGGGAACTGCCCGCGGGGGATCATCTCGTAGAGCTGCTTGCCGGCGTTGATGCTTTCGGATTCGTAGCGGCCGTTGGATTCGCGCGTGGCCATGTTCGTCTCGCGCACCACCAGGCCGAGGGTCTTGCCGTTGTGGCGCACGGGCGCGTACACGTTGCACACGGTGGATTTGCCGACGGTGCGCAGCACGGTGGAGCGGAACACCACCGCGGATTCCATGGCGGCGTCGAGTTCGCCGGTCATGGCCTCGGGCATGACGTCGCCGACGACGTCGTCGGTGCGCAGCGTCATGACGGTGGAGGGGCGGCATTGTTCGGCCACCACGTAGCGTCCGTCACCGTTCTGCATGATGAGCAGCAGGTCGGCGAAGCTCAGGTCGGCGATCACCTGCCAGTCGGCGACGAGCTGGTGCAGCCATTCGCGGTCCCGGTCATCGAGGTCGGGCCGCGTCGCGAGGATCTGTGAGAAATCTGCCATGGTCTCCATCATACGCAGGGCACGGGTCTTGCGTCCGAGGCCCGGCGGACCGCCCTTCCGGACGGCGTCGCCGGCGACGCCGCGGGGCGTCCGTTGACGGTGGGGCTTGACTTTGCCCATGCTTACGCTATCGTAAGTTACGGTAACGTAAGTTAGTCTTTCGTCAAGACGGCCGGAGGGCCGGGACGAGTCCGGAGGGGATGTCAGACATGATGACGGACGACGATATCAAACGGAAGCGTCAGGCGGTCGTCGACGCGCGCGAGCAGGCGCTCAAGGCCAGGGCGGACGCGGCGCGCTCCCGCGCCGAGCTCAAGGCGCAGGAGATCCGGCTCAAGGCCGAGGCCAAGGCCAAGCGCGTCATCGCCAAGGGCGAGGCCAAGGCCGCGAAGCTGGAGGGCGTCCCCCCGGAGAAGGTGGCGCGCAAGGTCCGTCTGGACGTGCATGGACGTCCCAAGCCGGCCATGCGTGGCTGGATCCACGCCGTGGCGTCGCCGCTGTCCCTAGCGGCCGGCATCGTGCTCATCTGCCTGGCGCAGGGCGCGGGCCTCAAATGGGCGTGCGCCGTGTTCATGACGAGCTCCCTGGTGCTGTTCACCAACTCCGCCTGCTACCATCTGGGAGACTGGAGCCCCGGCGTCACGGACGTGCTGCGGCGCATCGACCATGTGAACATCTTCCTGCTCATCGCCGGCACGTACACGCCGGTCTCGTTCGCCCTGCAGCCGTTCTGGCGCGACTTCATCATCATCTCGATGTGGGCGTGCACCGCGGTGGCGCTCGTCATCCACGTGATCTGGATCAACGCCCCGCGATGGCTGTACACGGTGGTGTACATCGTGTTCGGCATCTACGGCCTCGCGTTCATGGCGCTGTTCTGGACCTCGCCGTACGCCGGCCCCGCCGTGGTGATCCTGCTGTGCGCCGGCGGCGCCTGCTACATCCTCGGAGCCATCGTGTACGCGCTGCGCAAGCCGGATCCATGGCCGCGCGTGTTCGGCTTCCATGAGATCTTCCACTGCGGCACGGTGGCCGGATACGCCTGCCACATGGTGGCGATCTACATGGTGATCGTGGCGCTGTGGATGTAGCGTCCGCGGACGCCGCTTGACGGCCGCGGACGGTCCGCCGGCGGCCCCTATACCCATATATGACGAAGCCCTCCTCACTGGGATGCGGAGGGCTTCGTCATATCTTCCCGAACGCCCGGGAGACCCGGAACGCCCGGAACGGCCGATGGCTCACACCAGCGGCTTGGACTCCTTGATGGTCACGGAGATCTCGCGGCCGTTCGGGGCCTGATAGGTCACCGTGTCGCCGGCGGACGCGCCGTTGATGGCCGCGCCCATCGGCGATTCGGGGCTGATGATGTCATGGTCGGTGGCGATGGACAGGTCGCGCGTGCCGAGCACGAAGACGCGTTCACGGCCCATCACCTCGAGCGTGACGAGGGAGCCGTCGCCCACCTTGCCGGCCGGCGGAGCGGTGAGGATCTTGGCGTTGCGCAGCTTGACGGTGAGCTCGTCGATGCGCCCCTGGTTGACGCGCTGCGCCTCGCGGGCGGCCTGGTAGCCGCCGTTCTCGCTCAGATCGCCCTCCGCACGCGCGGCGGACACCTTGGAGAGGATCTCGTCGCGGTATTCGCCCTCACGCCAGGCGAGCTCCTCCTTCATCTTGTCGTATGCCTCCTGCGTGAGCAGGATGGTCTTCTCTTCGCTCATAATCGGTTTTCCTCTCGTTGGTTCGGATGGTCATAACCGTCCGGACGACGTCGGACGACGCCGGACGGCCTTGCGCCGCCATATGCGAAAGCGCCGGATCGGAGCTCCGGCGCCTGCGGCGGTCATGTGACGGACGGTGTGCGTCCGGTCAGCGCGTGGAGATGATGTCGATGACGAACACCAGCGTGTCGCCGCCGCCGATGCCCGCCTGGGGCACGCCGCGGGAGCCGTAGCCGTACTCCGGCGGGATGGAGACGACGAGACGGGAGCCGACGTTGTGGCCCGGCACGGTCTGGTCCCAGCCCTTGATGACCTGGCCCACGCCGATGCCGAAGCTGGCCGGCTGGTGGCGGTCGAAGCTGGAATCGAACGGCTTGTCGCCGCCCCACACCACGCCGTGGTAGTTCACGGTGACGGTGTCGCCGCGGCGCACCATCGGGCCGTCGCCCTCGACGATCTCGACGGCCTTGAGACCGGCCGGCGGTTCGGCGGTCGGGAACTCGATGACGGGCGTGGTGCCGAATTCGGCCTGCACGATGGGCATATCAGCCATGGTTGCCTCCTTGACGCATGCTGCTTACGGACATAATGCCGCTCATATTAGCACCGAACCGCGCGGCCCGCATGGCCCGTCCGCCCTGCGCGACGTGCCGCCGCGCCCGTGTTCAGCATTCGACGACGTTGACGGCGAGGCCGCCCTTGGACGTCTCCTTGTACTTGGCCATCATGTCCTCGCCGGTCTCGCGCATCGTCTCGATGGCCTGGTCGAGCGTGACGATGTGCGATCCGTCGCCGAGCATCGCCATGCGCACCGCGTTGATGGCGGTGTTCGCGGCCATGGCGTTGCGTTCGATGCACGGGATCTGCACGAGGCCGCCGACCGGGTCGCAGGTGAGTCCGAGATTGTGCTCGATGCCGATCTCGGCCGCGTTCTCCACCTGTTCGGGCGTGCCGCCCAGCACGGCGGCGAGTCCGGCGGCCGCCATCGAGCAGGCCGAGCCGACCTCGCCCTGGCATCCGACCTCCGCGCCGGAGATCGACGCGTTGCGCTTGAACAGGTAGCCGATGGCGCCCGCGGTGAGCAGGAACGTGACGACGCCCTCCTCGTTGGCGTCGTCCATGAAGTGCCAGTAGTAGTGGAGCACGGCGGGGATGATGCCGGCGGAGCCGTTGGTGGGGGCGGTGACGATGCGCCCTCCCCCGGCGTTCTCCTCGGACACGGCGAGCGCGAACAGGTTCACCCACGCGGAGTCGGAGGATTCGAGGACGGCGTCGCGGCGGGAACGGCCGCGTTTGAGCACGTCGGAGTTGGAGGCGAGGCGCTCGTACATGCGCGGGGCGCGGCGCGGCACGTCGAGGCCTCCGGGCAGGACGGTCTCGGTGGAGGTGCAGCCGTGTTCGACGCATGCGCGCATGACGCGCCACACCTTGTCGATGTCGGTCCTGACCTGCACGGCCGAGCGGGTGGCGGTCTCGTTGGCCCAGACGAGTTCGGCGATGCTCAGATGATGCTCGCGGCACAGGGCCACGAGCTCGGAGCCGGAGGAGAACGGGTAGGGCGCGTCGGGACCGAAGTCGGTGCCCGAGTCGCCGCCGTCCTCGTCGGCGAACGTGCTGCCCTCCGGCGGACGCTCGTGGATGCCGATCATCAGGTCGTCGGGTGCGCCCTTGCGGATGAATCCGCCGCCGATGGAGTACCAGACCTGTTCGTCGACGAGGCTGCCGGCCGCGTCGAACGCCTGGAAGCGCATGCCGTTGGGGTGGGCGGCCATGCGGCGCCACTTGTCGAAGACCATGTCGCGGTCGTAGTCGAAGCCGATGCGTCTGGTGCCGGCGAAGTTGAGCGTGTTGTCGAGCGCGCACGTCTCGCGGATCCGCAGCATGTGCTGCGTGTCGACGGTGGCGGGCAGGTTGCCTTCGAGTCCGGCCATGACGGCGCGGTCGGTGCCGTGTCCGAGGCCGGTCAGGGACAGGGAGCCGTAGAGCGTCACCTTGACGCGGTCGGTGCGTTCGACGAGGCCGGCGTCGCGCATCGAGGCGACGAAGGCGTGCGCCGCGACCATCGGCCCCACGGTGTGCGAGGAGCTGGGGCCCACGCCGATGGTGAACATGTCGAGGACGCTGAACATTGGCGGTCTCCTTTCCGTCTGTACCGTCTTACCGTCTGCTTCCCGCCGGCCCGTCAGCCGAGGGCGGAGAACATCATGACGCCGACGACGAGGCCGAGCGCGGCGAGGACGAGCTGTGCGGCGAGCAGGCCGAACGCGAGGCCCTTCCGCGCGGCGACCTTGCCCGCGTACAGCTTCCCGAGGAGGTAGGCCACGAACCCGAACGCCGCATAGTTGGCGGCGACGGCGAGCACATCGCCGTTGGAGAGCACCACGCCGTTGAGCGGCTGGTCGAGCGAGTTCATGAGGGAGCTCATGACGAACAGGCCCCATATGCCGTAGCCGATCGCGCCGACGACGCCGTAGGCGAACGGCTTGAACTTGTCGCGCATGCGCAGCGTGAACGATTCCACGCACCACAGCAGGGCGAATCCCACGACGTACGTGTAGGCGACGGCCACGAGCGTGACGAGCAGGGCCCACGGCAGGAGGGAGGCGACGTTGCCGATCATCGACAGGTAGAAGCCGGAGCATGCGATGGCGCCGACGGTGAGGGCGGTGCCGATGATGACGTTCTGCGCGAGCATGACCGGGATTCCGGTGGCGGTGTCCTTGTCGACGTGGGTCCAGCTGGACGGCATGGCGTTCCTCTCCTTCGCGTTCCTGTGGTCGAAACGAGGGACAAGCCTATATGCCGTATGTTTCAGCGGTTTGTTTCCGGATGATGACGAACGATGGCGGACGATGGAAGTGCCCCCGCAGGGATTCGAGCATATCGAGCTTCAGACAACAGACACCGCCAAGCTCCATACTTGCGGCCAGACAGATGTACTCACACTGACCGGCAACATCCTGCCATTCGGTTTCCTGACCATCATTATCAGAGGATCGTCCCTGAACACAGAACTCGAATTGCTGATCTGTTGGCTTTCGATTTCCTTCCCGATCAGCATGATGCTTACGTGTTGCAACAGGCCATTCTGGAAATCGCCATGCAGACTTCGAAGCTGGAAGAATCCAAGATTGAACTGGAGAGAGCCTTGGCTCTGGCAGAATCCTCTCATGCCTTCCCCATATTGGTCAAGGACGGAGCATAAGAAACAATCCCGCTTCCTATTCCAGATGTCACGGAAGTGCCCGCCCACTTGGCACGGGCACTTCCAACCAGTTTCCTTCGCGGACTAGTTCACTTGGCTTTTGACCAGCCCGGTTCCGTACGGGAACAGTACCGTGTTGGGATCGATATATTTCTTGGTGATGTTGTTGGCTTCTTTCGGCCAGGTAGTCGTCAGGTGCCCGCTGAAGTCCCGATCTGCGGACAGCAGCACATCGGCCACGCCCTCTCCTTCGGAAGCGGGGAACCCGGCCATGACCACCGCATCCACCTGCTTGAGCTGGTCGGTGATGGTCAGCGCTCGGCCCGTGGTCAGTACCAGGACGATGGGCAGGTTCGGATGCGTTTTGCGGATGCTGGAGATCGTATTGATATCCTTCTGCTGTAGTGTTAGTTGATCCGCAGTGCGGTCGCCGGCGTATTCCGCGTATGGGCTTTCCCCGGCGACGACGATGGCCGCATCATAGTTTCCGGTGAATGAACCGTCTTCCTTGAGATCGACGGTTTGTCCGTTCTCTTTGCCGGCCGTCTTGAGGCCCTCATAGATGGTGGTGCCGCTGGTGATGTCGCCAGCCGACCCCTGCCAGGTGATCGTCCATCCGCCGGACTGCATGCCGATGTCGTTGGCGGACGACCCCGCCACGACGATGCGCTTCATGGACGGCAGGCTGTCCATCAGCGTGGAGCCATCATCGGTCGACCTGTTCTTGAGTAGCGTCAATGACTGCGCGACGGCCTCGCGGGCCACGGCGCGATGTGCCTCGCCGCCGAATTGCGCTAGCAGTTCCTTATTTGAGTAGGCCAGCTGTGGGTTCTCCAGCAGACCCATCTCATCCTTCACGTTGAGGATACGGGTCACCGCATCATCGACGCGCGCCATGGCGATATCCCCGGAGTTCACGCCGTCGATGACGGCCTGGCGTGCCGCGATCCACTTGGGTTGGGTTCCCTCGTGTTCGTCCACCATGAGCATGTCTACGCCGGCGTTCACGGCCTTCGCCACTTTCTGGGCGTAGTTCAGGTTGCCCTCGATCTGATCGATGCCGTTGTAGTCGGTTATGACGATGCCGGTGAATCCAAGTCCTCGTTTCAGCACGTTGGTGAGCAGGTCGGCGTTGCCGTGGCATTTTACACCGCCGATGGAGTTATAGGAGACCATCACCGATCTGACGTTCGCGTCCTGGACGGCCGCCCGGTAGGGTACCAGCAGTTCGCTGTCGAGAATCTTCCGGAATGCTTCGCTGTCGTAGTCGAGAGGCACGTCACCTTGGTTGACGCCGTCTTTGGTGATGCCCTCGCCGATGAAATGCTTCGCGGTGGCGATGGCGGAGTCCGAGCCGGCCAGCCCGCTGCCGCTTTCGCCCGCCTGCGAGCCTTCGATATAGGCGGCGCCGAGTTTGGCCGAGAGATCTGCGTTCTCACCGTATGCCTCATAGGTGCGGCCCCATCGTTCGTTTTTGGGCAGTCCCAGCGTGGGCGTGAATACCTAGTTGGAGCCGGTGGCTCGTACCTCGCTTGCCGTGATTGCTCCGATCTGCTTCACGAGTTCGGCGTTTCCGGTTTGGCCGAGGTTGACGTTGTGCGGGAACAGTGTGGCGTCGGCGACGTTGTTGTGGCCGTGTACCGCGTCCACGCCGTACAGCAGCGGGATGCCGGTCTCGTTGATGACGGCGTGCTGGTAGGAATCGGCGCGGTTCGCCCAATCGGATGCGCTGTTGCCTGATTCCGGGGCGGCACCGCCGCCGCTCAGTATGGAGCCGATATGGTATTCGGCGGCTTGTTGCGGCGTGATGTGCCGGGTGTCCGGCTGCATCATCTGACCGACTTTATCTTCCAGGGACATCGAGGCCAGTAATCGTGCGACGCGGTCGTTCCGGGCGGCCACCATGGTGACGGCCGGTTCCGCCTGTGAAGATGCGGGTTTCCGATGAGGGCTTCCGTCGTCGTCTGCCGAGGCCAATGGCACTGCGGCAAACATCAGCGATGCTGAGATCGCCATCGAAAGCAATGTGGTCGCCACTGCGTTGCGGCGTCGGATACGGTTGTGCATGGTCATCCCTTGTTCCTTATCTATAGAACGTTTGGATATTCATATCGAGTTTGGATGCGGCTCATGGCCGCGGCTGAAGGGAACGCCCGGAGACCTGTATTCTTACAGGCCTCCGGGCGCCCGTTCCCCTATCAGCGACGGCGGCTGCGGACGCGCTTGGCTAGCAGAAGCGTCACGCCACCGCAAACGAGTGCGAGGGCGACGGCCAAGGCGACACCGATGGCCGCGCCAGTCTTGCTCAGCGCTGTGTTCGGCTTGCGATCCGAGGACGCACCGTTGCCGCTGGACGGAATGACTTCCTGTTCCAGCCTGTCGATGGCCTGTTGGAGGGCGGATTTTGCCGCCTCGACCTGTTCCTTTGTGGCGTTATCCGAGTCAAGGATGGACTTCGCGGCGGCAATAGCCTTATCGAGGTTCGTCTTTGACGCGGCGGTGAAACGCTTGCCGTCATCTGGCTTCAGCGATTCGGCCTTTTCGACCAGTGCTTCTAGCGCGGACTTGTCGACGGTCGGCTTGGTGGGCTTGTCCTCCTCCTTCAGTCCGTCGAGCGCGGACTGCAATACCCGTGCCGCGTCGTCAACGGTCTGCTGGGTGGCCGTGCCGTCGGCGGAGACTTTGAGCGCGTTGGATAGTGCTTCATCCAGTGCGGCCTTCGATTCGGCGGTGAACTGCTTACCGTCTGCGGGCTTACGGTTCTGAGCCTGTTCGATCAGCTTGTTGAGCTGGGTCTTGTCCACTGTCGGCGGCGTGGGTTGGTCTGCGCTTTGGAGCGTGAGATTGACGTACCGGTAGTTGACCGCGCCTCCTTTGGCCACGATGCGAAGCAGATGTTCGCCTGCGGTGAGTGGGATTTTCTTCAGGCCGGTGGTGGCGTAGCTGTCCCAGCCGTATTGGGGCACGTCCAGCGCGGCCAGTTCGGTGATTGTGCCGTCCGCCGCGACCTCTTCGATCACGGTCGATGCGCTCTGGTCGTTGGTGGCGGCGTTGAGGCTGAACTGGTAGGTTCCACCCTGCTTGGCGTTGATGGAGAACTCTTGGTAGGAATTTTCCTCGCCCCATCCGACGTTACGCGTACTGCCGGTTCCTTGCAGACCCCAGGCCTTGTCGTCGGAGCCGCCAATGATCGCATCGGTGGCGAGTCTCACCTGGCCGGAGGTTCCGGTTGCAGTGCCGACGTCCGTGGCATGGACTTTGGTGAGTCGCAGATCCCAGATGCTGGCGTCATCGGCGGTCAGTGCCACGCGCAGCGTCTGCTCGCCTGCGGCGAGGCGGATCCGCGTACGTCTTTCTCCGGTGTTCGCCACATCCCAGGTGTTCGGCAAGCTCACCGATACCGGTTCCAATCCGGAGCCGGAGATCCTGATCGCGTTCGGCACGGCTTTGGCGTTCACCCAGAAGCCGTAGGTCAGCGTATAGTCGCCTTCCTCGGCGACGTTCAGCGTGTATTCCGCGTAGTTGCCGTTCTTCTGGTTGTTGCTGAGGCTACCGTTGGAGTCAGAGGTCTTGTCTTCGTTCAGGGAGACGGTGTCACCACCGACGGCGATGGGCGTTATCGCCTTGGACAGGGTGAGCTTCAGGCTGCGGTAGTTGAGACTGGTCCCCTTGGTGAGCACGCGGATGCGGTGTTCGCCCTGGGTCAGCTGCACGGTGGCGGTCTGCGTCTTGTAATTGTCCCAGCCGGTATTCGGCACGTTGAGCTGCGTTAGATCGGTTGCCGTGGAGCCGTCGATTGTTTGGATGTGTGCAACGGCGCCGTCGGATCCGGTGGCCGCGTCGAGGGTGATGACGTACGTGCCGGTCTTGGCGACGTTCACCAGGTAATCCTGATAGGAGTCGACCTCGCCCCATCCGATGTTGCTCGGGTTGGAGCCTTGGATGGCCCATGCCTTGTCGGTGGAACCGTTGATGACATCTGAGGGTGCCAGTGTAGCCGGGGAATCGGCGTTCGTCTTCACCGCGTTTGCTTTGGCGATGCGGATGTTCCATAGGCTCGCGCCTTCGGCGTTGAGCTCGAAGCGCAGCGTCTGTCCGCCCGCCTTGAGGTGCAGGCCCGTTTTGTATTCGCCGGTGCCGTTGTACATGTTCGGCAGCGAGATGCTGGCGAGGTTGTCGGTGGCGAAACCGGTGCCTCCGGAGAGTTTGATGGCGTTCGGTACGGCGCCGTTGTCCCATACTCCGAAGGTGATGGTGTAGTCGCCTTCCTCGGTCACGTTCAGGTAGTAGTCCTGATAGTCGCCTTTCTTCTGGTTGTCGCTCAGCGATTCGACGCCGCGATATGGCTTGGCGTTCTCGCCGCCAAGCGTCACCTCCTGCTCGCCGACCGTAATGCCGGAGGGCATGTCGTTGGTACCGTTGAAGGTCAGATCGGCGGACAAAGCGCCTTGGCCGTCGCTGTCGTCGTATCCGTTCGCTGCGACCGTCAAGCTGCCGGCGGTGCTGCCGTACAGCGTTTTCCCGGTCCAGTCGAGGGTAAGGGTGATGGTGTGGGCGTCTTTGCGTTCGGCTTTTGTCAGCGTCGCGTATGCGGCGATATCGCCGGTGAGCGAGACCACACCGTCGTCGGCGACGTGGTCGTTGAAGGTGCCTCCCGTGATGGTCACGTCCACGGACTTGGCCTGATAGCCGATCTCACCTGCGGATAGCGATTCAGGGTCGTTCACTGCGGTGAACGTGATCGGCGCACTGATTGCGGTGCCCGCCTTACCGGAGTACTGGCTGGCATCCACGTTCATCATGGCGGTCATGTCGCTATCGAAGTCGACGTCCGATTCCGTGGTGAAGGTGACGCGCGCCGTGGTATCGTTTACGCGATCGACGGTGTATGCGATGCCGTGGGGCGCGTTGTCGAACGTCCACTTCGCGGGATCAAACGTCTGGACGAATTGGCCGTCGGCCAGTGTAAGGGTGACGCTTTTGCCGGTGAGCGATCCTTCGGTCAGTTGCTCCTGTTCAGCCGTGATGGCGTTGCCGATGACCATCGCCGAGAACGATTGCGCGGCGCGGTCGAGCTTGATGCGCAGGGTGGCGGTGCCCTTGGCGAGCTGGACAGCGGCCTTTGTTCCGTAGGCGTAGTCGCCGAGCTTGGTCTCCGTGCCATTACCGTCCACGGAGTACAGGCTCACGTCGGCCGTGGTGGTGTCGGCTACGGTACGTACATGCCCGGTGACCACGTCCGTGGTTGTGGTGACGTATGCGGATTCGTGAACGGTGGAGCCGTTGTCGCGCGACGGTTCTTCAGACTCATCGTCCATGTAAGGCTCGGCGGGATTGGCGGCGTTGCCGCCTTTCTGGTTCGTGCCGTTCTTCGATGAATCCTCATCAGGCGTTCCATCACCGGATTCTTGCCGGGTGGAATCGCCGCCTGTCTCGGTCTTGGAGTCCGCGCCGGCACCGCCCGCATCGGGGACGGCTTCTGCATCGTTCCCTGAAACGTTCGCGCCGGTGCCGCTGACCATGACGTCATAGGTGTCGGTCTTCTGCACGTTCACTGCGTAATCGAGATGATCGCCATCGGCTATCGCAACGGCCTTGCCGTCGGCGATGCGGACTCCGTAGCGATCGGTGTAGTTCGTCGCGTCGAGTCGTCCGGGAATGCCTACGGTGTCCTGTGTCTTGGTGAAGGCGATGCCGGCATAGTTCACGCCGCCTTCAGGGAAGGCCACGCGTAGAATCTGGATGCCCTTGCCGAGTGTCACCGTGGTCTGGGCGGTGGAGATGGCGGCGTTGTCGGACGAGTAGTGCGCCGTGCCGAGTTCGTTGCCGCCAGAGGACAGCATGACTGGCGCGTTGCGTGTAGAACCGCTCGCGGCGGAGAGGGCGTACACCACCTTGTAAGTGCCGGCTCTGCGCACGTTCACCAGGTATTCCACGGTGCTGGTTTTGTCGAGCCCGGTGATGGCGGTGTCATTTTTGGTGCCGGCGCCGTCGAGGGTGGCGTCGGCCAAGGTCAGGTCGGCGGTCACGTCCTTCACTTTGGTCTGGTCGATGGGCCGCCACCGGTAAGTGGCGACGTTCTTGGCCGGCACGCTGGACACGAACTGTGCACCATTGTTGACGACCTTGAATTGCTGTTCCTTGTCGGTTCGGTTGACGACCACCATGGAGACCTCACCGGTCTTGGGGTTCTTGAACGCCACATTGGTGAGCGTGTCCGGGGAGCCGGCCGTACTGTCCACGCGCACGTCTCCCGGGCGGATGTACCGGCCGAACTGGCTGATAAGGTTCACTTCGGGCGTGTTGATCACGTCATCGGGGTTCTTCGCGTTCTGCACGAATGTGGTGGGATCGGGAGTCCCGACCCAATGATGGGTCTTGCCTTCGCTGTCGAGCATGGAGACCCAGCTGTTGTAGCTCTGCGAGCCGTTGCGGAACCAGTCGACCATCCAGTTCGCACCGGTGGTGCCCCACCAGGAGCGTTCAGTCAGGTGGATGGACTTGTCCGGGTTGGCTTGGCTGAGTGCGCCCATCGTGCTGGCGTTGCCGCCGTAAGGATGGAAGGCTATGCCGTCCACGTTGGCCCAGTCCTCGGGACTTTGCTTCATCTCGCTCACGTAGGAGTCTGCGCCGTCGAAGTTGTGGTCGAACGCCCAGACCTGAACCTGTTTCTCACTATCATTCAACACAGTGCTGGCGGCGAGCTGTCTTTTGATGGCGGTGGCGAGCTTGGCTTCCTGCATACCGGTCATGTGACAACTGGGGTAGTTGATTTCCAACAGGGGCTCGTTCTGCAATGTAAGCGCAGAGACTGGGATACCTTCCTTCTGGTATTCCTCAATGTAACGCACCAGGTACTTGGCATAGTCGTCGGTGTAGTCGCTGTTGAAGTCACCACCCTTGAGCAGCAGATCATTGTCCGCATAGGATGCGCTGGAGCTGGTCGGGGTCTTCATCCACCCTGGCGGGCTCCACGGTGAGGCGAAGAAGCTGATGTCGACGCCGAGGTTCTTGGCTTCGGATTGGAGCGCATGCACGAAGTCGATGATGTGTTCGTCACGGTCCTTCTGAATACTGAATCCAGTGATACCATCGCCGTCCCAATTGGGTTCCGCGCCGTTCAATGTGGCATTCGGGGCGTCGTAGTAGGTGTAGAAGTTCTTGTCGGTAAAGTCGGCGGCGCCGATAGTCAGTCGGAACGAGGTCAGCCCCATGCCGTTGACCGGGTCGAGCAGCGTCCTGATGAATTCAGCGCGCCTGGATTCGCTCATTTTCCACCAGTTGCCCACGGTGGAACCATCCACGGAGGTACCGATGCCGGTGATGGTCTGATAGGTTTTCGTGTCGTCCACTGAGATGTCGGTGATGTTCTCATCGGTGGTGTCGGTGACATTGGTCAGGTCGATGGCATCCTTGGCCGATACTGCATTGCTGACTGTCCAGTCGGGTTTGGATGCGTTCTTATCCGTCAGGTTCCAGAACCAGCCTGACTCCTGCGAGTGTTCCGTCGAGGACATCGTGACCTGGACTCCGCTGTTACGGATGACGATGCCAGTATCGGCCGCCAACGCGGCATTCATTGGGACTAGCATGGCCATCGAGACCGTAAGTCCCGTCAATGCGAGGCCGATTCGCCTTCGTTGTTTCATCATTCTCCTTCGAACTTCCTGTTTTCCATTGCGAGTCACGAACACGTCGCCGTTGAAACACTCCAATGTGCGGATGCGCTTCGTCGTCTCACTATGACACGCCTTTCATGCGCATGAAATTAAAACATTCGCATGAATAGTGCCACTTTATCGCAAAGCGACCGGAAAGTCAAAATTCATTCGAATGAAATTTGGGCGGATGTCACGCAAGCGACTGACAATATTTCACAGCAGGCACTGCAGTTGCGCGGTCGTTTGCGTCGCGGAATGCCAGGCACCGACAATACAGGTCACGAGTACAACAACCGTCGTGGCTGCGGATATGAAGACGGCCGGTACTCCACGCTTATCGTAGAGTACCGGCCGAAAACGGTTCCCGTGAGTATTGGTCATCTAGTCGACTCTCGCCAGATCGGCAGCTCCGATAATGCCTGCCTTGCCGCCGGCCTTGGCTTCCAGGATGTTGGCGTGCTGGCGGTACATGCTGGCCTGTAGGCATCGGTTGAATGCGGTGCTGGCGGGGCCGAGCAGCATGCTGCCGACTTCGGCCACGCCTCCGCCGATGACGAAGGTGTCGGGATCCAGCACGGCAGACAGGTTGGCCATGAGCCGGCCGAGCCAGTCGCCTAGGCGTTCGAACGCTTCGATGGCGGTGGGGTCCCCCTGTTGGGCGGCATCACGCACCATGGGGCCGATGAGTTTGCTGCGGTCGTATTCGCATGCTTCGAGCAGGTGCTGTGATTGGTTAGGTAGGCGCCTGGCGGCCGACCATGCGAACCGTTCCAACGCCGAACCGGAGGCGTATTGCTCCGCGCAACCGAACAGGCCGCATCCGCAGGCTTCGCCGTCGGGGACCATGACCATGTGGCCGATCTCACCGGCCATGCCGAACGCGCCCCTGGCTAGGTGGCCGTCGACGATGATGGCGCCGCCGACACCGGTGCCCACGGTGATCATGATCATGTCCTGGGAGTCTCGGCCGGCGCCGAAGCGGTATTCTCCCCATCCGGCGGCGTTGGCGTCGTTCTCGACGACCACCTTGACCCCGTCTCCGATCAAATCTTCGATGGCATCAGCAAGCGGGTACTGGTTCCATGCCGGCAGGTTCGCCGCGAAGCTGACGGTGCGTCGGTCGGATGCCACGTTGCCGGCAGCCGAGATGCCGATGGACCTGATGTCGCCCTCGTTTTTGCACCGTTGGTAGATGTCGGCCACGACGGCGTTGATGTCGGCGGCATCCTCCGGTGTGGGCACGCGCTGCAGGCAGCGGATGTTGCCTTCCTCGTCGCAGATGCCTCCGGCGATCTTTGTGCCGCCGATATCAATGCCGAGCGTTTCCATGTTGTTTGTCTCCTTGTGGTGTTCGTTGGTTGTGAAAACTGTGGTCGGGGCGCGCATGCCGCCCGGACGTCCCGTTCTCGTCTCTCGTGCGTGCCGGTACGGCATCCCGAATGCGAATCATCGCGTCTTTCTGCTGCGGAGGATTGTCGCCAGCAGCATGAGTCCGGAGGCGACGGCGAACAGTGTCGACGCTGCCAGCATGCTCATGCCAGTCACCGAACCGGTGAGGGGCAGGGCGGCCACCGTCGGGGTCCGCTTGTTGCGGAATGTCAGCGAATCGTCCGTGTAGTTCGAGCCGTCGAGCGTGATTGTCGCGTTCAGTTCGCGTCCGTCTGCGGTTTCCGTGACGGTCACGATGACATGGTGGGTGTTGGGATCGTATTCCACGCCCTGCTGCGCATCGTTGACCTCGCAAACCGTGTAGGTATAAACACCTGTCTTGTCGAATGTGAGCGCATCAAAGGTCACCGACCCGTCGGCGGTGTTTTTCGCGGTGCTGACGACCTGGCCGTCCTTGTCCTTGAGCTGGAACGAGAACCGTCCCTCCTGCAGCGCTATGGGATTGCCGTCGGCGTCAACGAATCGTTTCGTCGCCTTGAGGGTGAAGGTCGCCGGCGTTGGCGGGGCCGGGGGCGGCGTCTGCTGGTTCACGATGGCTTCGCCATTGTTGAACACCGGGCTCTTGGCGTTCGCGGTAATCGTGACGCTATAGCTTGCATCGTTCAGCTCATAGCCGTCGGGGGCTTTGGTCTCTTTCAGCGTGTAGGTGCCGTATGCCAGATGTTCCACGGTGAACTCGCCCGGATGCGGGTTGCCGTCCAATCCCTGGTAGCCGGTCTCGCCGGTGTTGTCGTCGATGGTCTGGCTGTAGTTGTTGTCCGCCGTCAATTGCCATTGCGAGCCGGCGAGTGGCTTGCTCTCATTATCGGAGCCTACTTTCGTCCAGGTCAGGGTGCCGTCGCCTTTCGGAGCGGTGGCCTGGTCGCCGTTCCAAGGGTAGTTGTGGCGTTCCAGGCCGAGGCCGGTTTCACTGGCCACCGGCTGATACAGGAAGATATCCCGCCCCGCGTACATGCGTCCGTTGGTCGTCACTTGGGCGGTGATGGTTTCCGGCGTGATGATGCTGCCGATCCAGCCGGCGGCGGCGTCGCCGGTGATGGCTTTTCCTTCAACGGTATTGACGGTGCCGCTGTTGGACAATGTCACACCGTCCTTGAAGTTCCACATCACGCTTGATGCCGCGTGGCGTAGGGCCGCGTGATTGGGAGTCACGGAATCATCGTTCCAGTATTGTTCCGCCACCTGCACATCATTCTTGGGATCGGTGCCGTTGTTCCACCACACGCGCCAGCCGACCGGTATGGTCGCCGCCGTGGCGTCCTTGGCGTTCACCAGCACCGAGGCGCTGTCCGGGATGTTGCGGAAGGTGAAGTCGATGCCGGTGTAGCCGCCGTTTGCGAATGCGGCGAGGATGGACGTCCAGTCGATTTCGAACACTTGCTGGCGGGAAGTGCCGTCCCCGGTGAGGGTGACGTTCATCTCCTTGTCGAGCTTCAAAGTGGTCTTGCGACGCTGTGCGCCATTATTGCCGGTCCATGATTCGTCCCCGTCGCGCGGCTCGTCGTAGCCGTAGACCGCGTAGGCGTTATCGACGGGGGCTGGGGAAACGTTCGCGCCATTAACCTTAGTCACCGTGGAGCTGTCCGTGGACTTCCACTGGGCATAATCCTCCGACATCGCGGAAGGATTGAAATTGGTGTAGTCGATGCCGTTCACCATCAACGGCGCGCCGCTTTTCGTGACCTGCGTGCCGGGTACGACGGGTTGCTGGTCCGAGTCCAGGGAGACGCGCAATGACGGCTGCCTCTGGTACCAAGGCTCCATCGGTTCGAGTATGTCCGGGTTTTCTCCGCCGTATTGGCCATTGCCGATCGACTGCAACGGCGTGGACCATGCCTTGGAGTCTCCGCCGACGGCGATGACGGTGGCATTGCGTTCCGGTGCCACGCCGGAGCCGAGTGCCACTTCTCCCAGGGTGAAGCCCCAGGCGTTGCCGGAATTGGCATACAGGTTCCTGTTCACTACCGTGAGTCCTTCGGCCTCGGCGGCGTACCCCATGGCCGGTTTGCCTGATGAATCCTGTGTTCCTCCGACGATCATGTCGTTGCCCGCGTAGGTGGCCACGTTGGAATCGGTGGATGGGGCTGCATCCGCTGGCTTCGAATCGGCGTGGGCGATGCAAGTCGTGCTTCCGGCCAGCAACGCCAGCGCTATGGCTCCGGCGATGCCGTATGCTGTTGTCTTTGTTCGCATTGTCAGAATTTCCTTGTATGCAAAACGCGGGGCGGCGGCACATAGTCCGTCCGTCCCGCGTTCCTTTGGCGGCCCTAATATGCTGACCAGTATTGATGCTCAGTGGTTGCGGATGGCGTTGCGCAGGGGTAGAACGCTGGTGGGCGAGACGGACAGTTCGTCGAGTCCGATTTCGAGGAACGTGTCGGTCAGTTCCAGGTCCGCGCCAAGTTCGCCGCAGATGCCGCACCAGATGTCATGGCGATGCGCGGCCTCGGTGGCCATGCGGATCATGCGCAGCACGGCGGGCGAGTGCGGGTCGGCGAACCGTCCGAGGTTCGGGTTCTGCCGGTCGCAGGCCAGCGTGTACTGGGTCAGGTCATTGGTACCGATGGAGAAGAAGTCGACCTCGGCGGCCAGTTCGTCGGCCATGATGACCGAGGCGGGCGTCTCGATCATGATGCCGACCTGAATGTGCTCGTTGAAGTCGACGTGCTCGCCGCGCAGCTCGCTCTTGACCTCGGCGAGGATCTTCTTGGCGTCGCGCACTTCTTGGACCGAGGTGATCATGGGCAACATGATGGCGATGTTGCCGTACACGGAGGCTCGCAGCAGGGCGCGCAGCTGGACCTTGAAGATCTCCGGACGGGTCAGGCAGATGCGGATTGCGCGGTAGCCGAGGGCCGGGTTGTCTTCGTGCTCCAGGTTGAAATAGCCGACCTGCTTGTCCGCGCCGATGTCGAGCGTGCGGATGACGACGAGCCGGTCGCCCATCTTCTGCGCGACTTCCCGGTACGCCTCGAACTGGAACTCCTCGGTCGGGTAGTCCTCGCTCTCCAGATACAGGAACTCGCTGCGGAACAGGCCGATGCCCTCGGCGTCGTTGGCCAATACGGCGGTCACGTCCGAGGGGCGGCCGATGTTGGCGTACAGGCGAACCCGCTGGCCGGACTTGGTTTCGGTGGGCTTGCCCTTGAGTTCCTGCAGGAGGCGCAGGTGTTCCTCGTACTTGGCTTTCTTGTCTCGGTATTCGGTCAGCGTGGCTTCGTCCGGGTCGATGAACACCAGGCCGCTGGTACCGTCAATCACGGCGGTGTGGCCGTCGTCGTCCGGGTCGAAGGCGTCGCCGATGCCGATGATGGCGGGCAGACCCATCGTGCGGGCCAGAATCGCGGTGTGCGAGTTCGCGGAGCCCTTGGCGGTCACGAAGCCCAAAACCTTGGCACGGTCGAGCTGCACGGTCTCGCTGGGGGCCAGGTCCTCGGCGATGATGATGTGGCTATCGCCGTCTGTGTCTGCCGCGGTGCCGCCGCGACGTCCTTCGAGCACGTTGATCACGCGGCGGGAAACATCCTTGACGTCGGCGGCGCGCGCCTGCATGTAGGAGTTGTCCATCGCGGCGAACATGGCGGCGAACTGTTCGGCGGTGCTGTTGACCGCGAACTCGGCGTTCACCTTGCTTGATGTGATCAGGTCCTCGATGCTTTCCACGTAGTCCGGGTCCTGGAGCATGAGCTGGTGGGTGTCGAACAGTTCGGCCTTGCCTTCGCCGAATTCGGCGGCGGTCCTGTTGCGCAGCTGCTTGAGCTGGTTGACGGCCGTGTCGCGGGCCGCGCGGAAGCGTTCCACTTCGACCTTCGGGTCGTCGACCACGCGGCGTTCCACGGTGTGGTCGACGGTGTCGAGCACGCGGATCGCGCCGATGGCGATGCCGGAGGAGACGCCGGTGCCTTGTATCGTTCTCATCACAGGTTCGCCTTGAGGAACCGCTCGAATTCGGCGGCGGCCTTGACCTCGTCGTTGCCCTGCACCTTGACGGTGACCTCGTCGCCCTGCTTGACGCCGAGTCCCATGACGCCGAAGATGCGCTTGGCGTCCACGGACTTGCCGTTACGGGCGACGATGATGCTCGACTGGTATTCCTGGGCCTTGGCGACCAGCAAGCCTGCGGGGCGGGCGTGCATGCCCTCGGGGTCGGATACGGTAAACGTGAATTCCTGAGACATGATGATGCTCCTTATACGTTTTATGCGTTTTATAGTTGTTCGCCGTTGGTGGCGATGACCTTCTGGTACCAGCCGAAGGATTTCTTGCGGCGGCGTTCGAAGGTGCCATGGCCTTCGTCGTCGGCGTCGACGTAGATCAATCCGTAGCGTTTCTTGAATTCGCCGGTGCCGAAGCTGACCACGTCGATGCAGCCCCACACGGTGTAGCCCATGACCTCCACGCCGTCGAGGTCGATGGCCTTGCCGACCTGTTCGATGTGGGCGCGCAGGTAGTCGATGCGGTCGTCGTCGTCGATGGTGCCATCCGGGTTGACGGTGTCGTATGCGCCATAGCCGTTCTCCACGATGAAGATCGGCTTGCGGTAGCGTTCGTACAGGACGCTCAGCGCGTAGCGCAGGCCGACGGGGTCGATCTGCCAGCCCCATTTGGTGGCGGGGATGTACGTGTTGCGCACCACGCCGGCGATGCCGGAGTCGAAGTCGCCGGGGGTGGAGTCGTCGGCGGACAGGGCCATCGACATGTAATAGCTGATGGAGATGAAGTCGACCGTGCCTTCGGCGATGGCCTTCTCGTCTCCCGGCTCCATGTGAGGGGTGATGTCCTCGCGGGCCCACATGTTCCTTGCGTAGTTCGGGTATTCGCCGTTGACGTACACGTCGCCGAACACGAGCCGGTCGCGCATGGCGACTTCGGCGCGCATCACGTCATCGGGGTTGCAGGTGGCCGGGTAGATCGGCACGATGGCCAGCATGCATCCGATCCGGAAGTCGGGGTTGATCTCGTGGCCGCGCTTGACGACCAAGGCGCTGGCGACGAACTCGTTGTGCACGGCCTGCCAGACCTTGCGTTTGCGGTCATGGATTGTGTCCGTCTCGGAAAAGCGGATGCCGGAATCGGTGTAGGCGAAGATCGGGTTGTCGAGGTTCATCTGGTTGTTGACCTCGTTGAAGGTCAGCCAGTACTTCACCTTGTTCTTGTAGCGTTCCATGACGGTGAGCGCGAACTTGACGAACAGGTCGATGAGCCTGCGATCAGTGAACCCGCCGTATTTAAGGCTCAGGTTCAACGGCATCTCGAAGTGGGAGAGCGTCACTACTGGCTCCATGCCCTTGGCCTTGAGGTCGTCGAACAGGTCGTCGTAGAACCTCAGACCCGCCTCGTTGGGTTCGTCCTCCTCGCCGTTAGGGAAGATGCGCGACCAGGCGATGGAGGTTCGGAAGCATTTGAAGCCCATCTCCTGGAACAACGAGTCGTCGCCGCGGAAGCGGTGGTAGTAGTCGTTGCCCCAGTGGTTCGGGTAGATCTTGCCGGTCTCGACGCTATCGGTGATTTGTCGGGGCACGCCGTGCGCGCCCGCGGTCATCACGTCGGCGATGGACACGCCCTTGCCGTCTTCGTTCCATGCACCTTCGAGCTGGTGGGCGGCCACTGCGCCGCCCCACAGAAAGTTGCTTGGGAAACCCATGTTGTGTTCCTTTTCCTGATAGTCGTATGGGTCAGTTGATCTTCTTGTACAACGCGATGAGCTCGTTGACCAGCAGTTTGACGGTCTCCGCGGCCATCATCTGGTCCTCGACGTGCGTCATGAGCAGGCTGACCTCGATCTTCTCGCCGGATGCCTCGCGCTGCACGAGGTTGGTGTGCAGGTCGTGGCCGGTCGCGAAGCTCTGGTCGCCGCTCTTGATGAGCTCATCGGCCTTGTCGTATTTGCCGGCCTTGGCCGCCTGCAATGCTTCGATGTAGTCGGATTTGGCGCTTCCCGCGGCCGTGATCATCTGGAAGCAGAGGGTCTCCCAGTCGAAGTCCTTGTTGTCTTCTGCCATTGTTACCACCCTTGGTTCGTTCGTTCGTTTGGTTGTGTTGTCTGTCTGTTTGGTGTCGGTTACTTGGAGGCGATGGCAATGGCGTGGTCGAGCACCTTGTCGCCGCGCACCATGCCGTAGTCCTGCGGGTTGATGGCCTCGACCGGCTTGCCGGGCAGTAGCTTCTTGACGTGGTCGAGCTCGTAGCGTACCTGCGGGCCGAGCAGCACGGCGTCGGCGTTCGCGGCCTTCTCCTCGACCTCGGAGATCGGGTAGGCGTCAATCTCGGCCTCGATGCCTTTGGCCTCGGCGGCGGCGCGCATCTTCTTGACCAGCATGCTGGTGGACATTCCGGCGTTGCAGCACAGTACGATCTTCATGGTGTTTTCCTTTCAGTGGGCCCCATACCGATCGTGGGGCGGTTGGTTGTTATGGGTGTTATTTAAGTGTTGATAAGGAGGGAGCCCGGCAAGGGTGGTTGCTCGTACCGGGCTCCCATGTCATCCGATCATTGCCGATCGGAAGAGTCGGGCCGTTCGGTGCGGCGGCTCAGGCCTTGGCCGCGGCGGCGGCAGTCTCGATGTCGGCGTCGTTGGCGGCCTGTTCGGCGACCCACGCCTGGTCCTGCTTCTTGACGAACGGCAGGTAGACGACCACGGAGATCACGAGGATGATGAGCTGGATGAGCGCGGCCTTCCAGCCGCCCAGCAGGAAGCCGGAGATGATCACCGGGGTGGTCCACGGCACCTGGACGGCACCGAACGGGGGCAGGAAGCCGATATACATCGCGCCGTAGGTGATGATCATGGCGATCAGCGGGACGACGATGAACGGGATCAGGAAGAACGGGTTGAACACGATCGGCAGGCCGAAGATGACCGGCTCGTTGATGTTGAACAGGCCGGGCACGACGGACAGCTTCGACATTTCCTTCATCTGGCTGGACTTGGCCACGATCAGGCCGGCGATGAGCAGGCCGAGGGTGATGCCGGTGCCGCCGAACTTGACGAAGCAGTCGACGATCTGCGGGGTGAGGATGTGGCCGCCGTCGGCGGTGGTCACGGCCTTGCCGGCATCCATGAGGGCCTGGTTGGCCACGGAGTTGGCGGTCAGCAGCGGGGCCATGATGCCCATGACGACGTTCGGGCCGTGGATGCCGCACCAGAAGAGGATGGAGATGAGCAGGGTGATGATGATCGCGCCGGCCCAGTTGTCGGTGAGATTCTGCATCGGGGTCTGCAGGATCTTGAAGATGAGTTCGGTGAAGCTCACGCCGCCGAACAGCTGACACAGATGATAGATGACGGCGGAGCCGAGCACCACGAAGAAGCCGGGGATCATGGCGGAGAACGCGTTGGACACGCCTTCAGGCACGGAGTCGGGCAGTTTGATCTTGAGGTTGTGCTTCATGCACTTGACGAACACCAGGCCGGACAGCAGGCCGACGATGATGGCGGTGATCACGCCGTTGCCGCCGGTCCATGAGGTGGAGATCGCGCCGGACACGGAGGCGGTGGTGCCCTCCTTGATCGCGTCGACGGTGCTGTGGTCGATGCTCACCGAGGACGGCGAGAGGATGAAGAAGGCGACCAAGGCCAGCAGACCGGAGGAGATGCCGTCTTCCTTCTCGTTGCGCGCGTAGGCGTAGCCGATGCCGACCGCGATGATGACGGCCAGGATATTGAATGTTCCGGCGGACACCTGGTTCAGGCCGATGTTCCATTTGTCGGTGAGCAGGTTGTTCATGAAGTCCGTGTAGCCCTCGAACGGCAGGTTCGCGAGCAGCAGGAACAGCGAACCCACCAGGGTGGCCGGCATCGTGAGCACGAAGCCGTCCTTCAGAGCGGTAACCGCCTTGGTCGTCGCGAATTTCATGAAGCCGTTGAGCAGTTTGTTGCCGAACTCCTTCATTCTCGTCCTCCTTTGGACTGGTTGATGTCCCCGGGCCGGCATCCTTGTTGCCGGCCCGATTTCTCTTGTTCAGTATCAAGTCATTCGAATGAATAGGCATAATCCGAATGACTTGACTACAATATACGAATTTCATTCGTCTGTGTCAAATTCATTCGAATGATTTTTGGATACGGCGTGTCGCCTCCCCGAGGGAATACCGTGAAGCGGCGTCTCCCCCACCGGCGACGCCGTCTCACGCATATAGGGGACTACTTCAGATCGGCGAAATTAAAAAACGTGGCCTTCTTATAGTGGTAGTAGACCGTGCCGGCGTTGAACATGCGGCCGCTGGCCAGATAGGCGTCGTCCTCGACCACCAGGGCGGGATCCCCCGCCGACAGGCCAAGAAGGTCGGCCCGACCATGATCCAGCTCTCGCGCGTATATCAGCTTGTCCGCGAAGCCCGTACTCAGCCCCAGGTCCTCGCGAATGTACGCGTAAATGGAGCCACTGGCGATCTCCTCGCTGAGATACGGCACGAACTCCTTGAGATACAGGGCGTACTCGATGGCGAACGGTTCGTCATCCAACAGACGCAGGCGCGAGACGCTATAGACCTTGGCGTCGACGGCGCACTTGAGGCGCGCGGAATCCGCGCCCGCCTCGCGCTGTTCCAGCTTAATCAGCTTGGAGGACACGGAATGGCCGGGAAACTCCGAAGTCATGCCTCTCGTGCCGTTGATGTTGAGGCAGCCCTCACGCCTGTTCTCCCGGACGAACATGCCGCTGCCCTGCACCGGATACACATCACCAAGCTCGACCAACATGGCAATGGCGTTACGCACGCAGTACCGGGTCGCGCCGAACCGCTCCATGAGCTCGGGCTCGGTGGGCAGCTTTCCCGTGTCGCGGTATTTGCCCTTGTCGATCTCCACCTTGAGAATCTTCGCCAGTTCACGGTATTTCATGCACCCTCCAAAATCACATCATTCAGCCGTGCCACATCGCCGCAGCACATATAATCCATATTATCGCATGACTCATATTCATTCGAATTACAGACACATCCAGCACCCACAATTGCATGATTCATTCGAATGAATTATTCTTAGGAACACCAACTACAGTTCAGACGCTGATGTCGACATTCCATAGGAGAGTACGCGCATGAGAAATCCCACGCTAGTGTTCATAGACATCGACGGCACGCTGCTGGACAGCAGCCACCGCATTCCCGATTCCGCACGAGAGGAGTGCCGCCGAGCGCAACAGGCCGGGCACCGGCTGTTCATCTGTTCGGGCCGTGCGGCGCTGGACATCGATCCGCCGGTGCTCGCACTTGGGTTCGACGGCATCGTATCCGACGGCGGAGCATGTGCCGAACTCAACGGTGAGACCATCATCGACGAGCGCATGCCCGCTGAATCCGTCCGCGCGGCGACCTCGTTCTTCATCGCGCACTCCATGCCGTATGCCTGGCACTGCCCCGACGGCATGCACGCCACCGAACGCTACCTGCACCGGCTCGGTATCTGGCGCAAACTGCTGCGACATCCGCAGATGCGCAGCTCCTGGCATACCATCACCGACCATTCTGCCCCTCTGCCTCCAGTCCGCAAAGGAACGTTCTACGTCCCCGAGAACGGCAGTCTTACCGTGGAAGACGTGCGTCGCGAGCTCGCTGGCTACGCGACCATTATCCACGGATCAATCAACGCTTCCAGCGACGACAACGGCGAGATCCTCATCCCCGGAGTGGACAAGGGCACGGCGCTCATGAAGGTCTCTCAACGGCTTGGAGTTCCACTGTCCGACACGATCGCCATCGGCGACAGTGACAATGACCTTGAGATGATACAGACTGCCGGCATCGGCGTGGCGATGGGCAACGGCACCGAGGCCGTCAAATCAGTCGCCGACATGATTGCGCCAAACGTCGACAACAACGGTCTCGCGGCGGTACTGCACCGGCTGCTCCGTTAACATGCCACCCCGCTTCAGGAGAGAATGCTCCAGGTGGGGCTGTTCGATATACTCTCCTTCATCGGCGTGGGAACGCGGCCCCGAGCCATGCGCTCCGTCTTCGCTTCCTGCGCCGTGTCCCGTGCCGCTCCCGGGCCGCCACCCAACAGCCGCATGATTCCAACGCAATCGCAACATCGCCTATCGTCGAAAATACAAAACCCGGCCCACGATATTTCGTGAAGCCGGGTGATGAAGTGCCCCCGGCGGGACTCGAACCCGCACGCCTTGGCGATCGATTTTAAGTCGACTGCGTCTACCGATTCCGCCACGGGGGCCTGCCGGTCGCCCGGCCGTCCCATTGTACTATGCGCGGGACTCCGCGCCGGCCCGCGCAGCGAGCAGGCGCCGGCCGTAGTCGAGGACGATGCCGTCGAGCAGTCCGTGCTCGCTGGCCACGTACGAGTCGATGACGCCGCCGTGGGTGCGTTTCGCCGCTTCGCTCACCTTGGCGAGCACACGGTTCCAGACGAGCGCGCCGCCGCCGACCACGTCGATGCGGCCCGGATGGATGGTCTTGTAGGCGCGGCGCTCCTCGCGCGTCATGGCGAGGAACCGGTCGTCGACGGCGACGGCCTCGGCGATGGACAGCCGGTGGCCGTCGACGACGGTGTGGTCGTATTCGGTCAGGCCGAGGGCGAGGGCGGTCATGGTGGTGACGGTGCCGGACACGCCGATGATGGTGCGCGTCCTGCCGGCGGGCACGGTGCGGAACGCCTCGTCGATGTGCGCGTCGATGTCCGCGACGGCCTCGGCGATCTCCTCCTCGGTGGGCGGGTCGTGCCTGAGGTGGCGTTCGGTCATGCGCACGGAGCCGATGTTCATGGAGTATGCGGCCGTCACCTTGGTGGCGGGCGTGTCCACGCCGTCGCCGCCGAGCACGAGTTCGGTGGAGCCGCCGCCGAGGTCCACCACGAGGTAGGGGGCGGGCAGGCTGCCGCGGTCCACCACGCTGGTGGCGCCGAGGAAGCTCAGGTCGGCCTCCTCGGTGCCGGGGATGACTTCGGGCCGGACGCCGAGGATGCGTTCGATGCCGTCCTCGAACTCCTCGCGGTTCTCCGCGTCGCGCGTGGCGGACGTGGCGACGAACCGGATGCCGTCGACGGGATGCTCGGCGAGGATGCCGGCGAATTCGCGCGCGGCCTCGTAGGCGCGGTCGAGCGCCTCCGACGCGAACCGGTGGGTCTTGTCGACGTCCTGGCCGAGCCGGATGACACGCAGCTGGCGCGGCACGATCTCGGTCATGCCGTGTTCGTCGACGCGTGCGATCTTGAGTCGGATCGAGTTGGTGCCGCAGTCCACGCCCGCGACGGTCACCGTGTTGCCCATGATGTTGGCTCCTTGTCTGGTTTCCCTGCCTGTCGGACGGTCTCCGTCCGCGGCCCCTGCACCGTTCCGGCGCGTCCTACGCCACGGTGCACCGGCATACGGCCGGATCGAATTCGTCCTTGACGCGTTCGAGGACCATGTCGCCGATGGGGTTGGCGCCCGGTCCCATCACCAGCGACTGGGCGATGAGCGCGTGCAGGCATTTGACGCGTACGGGCATGCCTCCGGCGGAGGTGCCTTCGATGTGCTCCTCGGAGTCCTTGACGCGGACCGCGATCTCATGGCGGAACGCGAGGTAGAGCTCGTGGGCGCGCCTGTACGCGGTCTTGACGTCCTCGTCGTGTTCGACGAGTTCGGTGTAGTCGCGCATGGCGCCTTCGGCCTCCACGTGGGACGCGGCCTTGACCGCCTCCGGGCTGGTGAGGTAGCAGGTGGTGGGGAACGGGACGCCGCCGGGCAGGACGGGGCGCGTGACGACGGCGAGGGGCCTGCCGCACACGCAGCGTGCGCCCACGGCGAGGATGCCGCGCGGGTATCGTCCCAGCTGCCGTTCGACGATGGCGATGTCCTCCTCGCTCGCCGGTTGCGCGAGGATGCGTTCCGCCAGTGCTGCGGGGTCGATGGTGGTCACTGCTGTCCTTCCTTGTCGGTGCCGTCGGACTCCGAGGCGCTGCCTGCGGTGCCGTCCTGCTGCGTGGTGCCCTTCTTCGTCGTGGTGCCGCCGGAGCCCGTCTTGACGGGCTGGTCGGCCTTCTTGAAGGCGTACGAAAGCTCACTGTACCAAGGCAGCTGGTTGGACGTGTCGTCGTTCTGCGAGTCCTGCGCGTCCTGCGTCTCGGCGCCGTCGGCGTCGCCGGTGACGGCCTGCGGGTTGAGCACGTGGACGGATTGCTCGCCGGGGAACACGAATCCGAGACGTTCGCGCGCCTGCGCGGCCACGTAGTTCTTGTCGTCCCAGCGGGAGATGTCGTTCTCGAGGTCCTGCTTCTTGGCGACGAGCGCCGCCTCCTCGCGTTTGAGGCTGTTGAGGTGGGCGAGGTCGGTGGCGTAGGTGTTGAACGTGGAGACGAGTTGGATAAGCCCGACGGCCACGATGAACAGGGAGATGAAGAACGCGATGGGTCCGGAGGTGCCGGAGCGTCTGCGCCTCTTCGTGCTCGACGATCGGTCTTCCGTCCGCGTACCCCGGTTCCGTGTGCTCATGGGACAACAAAATACCCGCCGCGTTCGACGGAACGCGGCGGGTATCGGAATCGTCAGGCCGGCCGGCCGGCGCAGGGTCCGGACGGTCTACGGCCTAGCGGACTCACTTGCCGATGTACTTCTTGCAGGCCTTGAAGGCGCTGTAGCCGGCGTACTTCGCGGTGGAGCCGAGCTCCTCCTCGATCTCGAGCAGGCGGTTGTACTTGGCGACGCGCTCGCCACGGGCCGGGGCACCGGTCTTGATCTGGCGGGTGTTCTTGGCGACGGCCAGGTCGGAGATGGTGGTGTCCGGGGTTTCGCCGGAGCGGTGGGAGACCATGGAGGTGTAGCCGTTGGCGGTGGCCAGCTCAATGGCGTCGAGGGTCTCGGTGACGGTGCCGATCTGGTTGAGCTTGACCAGCAGGGAGTTGGCGGCGCCGAGCTCGATGGCCTTGGCCAGGCGGGCCGGGTTGGTCACGAGCAGATCGTCGCCGACGAACTGCAGGCGGTCGCCCAGCAGCTTGGTGATGGCGGTCCAGTCTTCCCAGCCCTCCTCGTTGAACGGATCCTCGATGGAGACGATCGGGTACTCCTCGATGAGCTGCTCGTAGAAGTCGAGCATGTACTGGGAGTCACGCTCGTCGCCCTCGAAGTGGTACTTGCCGGTCTCCTTGTTGTAGAACTCGGAGGAGGCGACGTCGAGAGAGATGCCGATCTGCTTGCCCGGCTCGTAGCCGGCGGCGGAGATGGCGTCCATGATGTAGTTCAGGGAGTCCTTGTTGGACTTCATCTTCGGAGCGAAGCCGCCCTCGTCGCCGAGGCCGGTGTTCAGGCCTTCCTTCTTCAGGACGTTCTTGAGGGTGTGGTAGACCTCGACGCCGGCCTGCAGGGCCTCGGAGTAGGTGTCGAAGCCGTACGGGGAGATCATGTACTCCTGGATGTCGGTGGCGAAGTCCGCGTGGGCGCCGCCGTTCATGATGTTCATGTTCGGAACCGGCAGGATGTGGCCGTTGGTGCCGCCGATGTAGCGGTACAGCGGCTCGTCGGCGGACTCGGCGGCGGCGTACAGGGCGGCCAGGGAGACGCCCAGGATGGCGTTGGCGCCGAGGCGGCCCTTGTTCGGGGTGCCGTCGAGCTCGATCATCAGGTCGTCGAGGGCGCGCTGGTCGGAAGCGTCCATGCCGATGACCTTCGGGGCGATCTCCTCGTTGACGGCCTTGACCGCGTTGAGGACGCCCTTGCCGCCGTAGACGGACTTGTCGCCGTCACGACGCTCCCAGGCCTCGGCCTCGCCGGTGGAGGCGCCGGACGGGACCAGGCCCAGACCACGGGCGCCGTCTTCGGTGTCCAGAACGACCTGGACGGTCGGGTTGCCGCGGGAATCGAGAATCTGACGCGCGTACACGCTTTCAATTACTGCCACAACTACTCCTTCAAACGTTGGGTTGTGATGACGTTGTCAAGGATAGTGTGATTGATGGACTACACGCAAGACCGTCCGCACGCGTGTTGTGAGCGCTCACAATCGTTGTATGTGAACGGAAGGCGACCTGTGGGACACCCAGCGTACACCCGCCGTCCACCCTTCGGTCCGCGGCTGCCGCGGACGGACCGCGTCCCGCGGGACGAGGGCGTTCCGGCGCGCGTCCGGGCGGACGGCGCGACGTTGTCCAACATGTGAGTTCCAATGGTGGACGACACGGGGTGCCCGGGCCGAACGCCTCAAACATGCTGGACCGCCGCGCGGAAGTGACGCGAAAGCGGGTCGGCTGGGCTGAGATCATACTCGTCGAACCTGATGTAGTTAGCACTAACGAAGGAAATGTCAGATGCACGATTCGTCCGTGCGTCCGTCAGACCATCGGTCGCCGACCATCCATCAGCACACCATCCGGGGCGAAGCCATGCCCGCTTCCATCCCGGGGACGGCGTCCGCCGAGGCGGGGTTCGCGAGCCAGCGGACCCGGCGCCCGGGCGGAGCGGCGCGCGTGCTGAGGGGTTGCGGCGTCTGGGCCTCGACGGCCGCCCTCTGCATATGGTGGTATTGCGCCACCCTCTCCCCCGCGGACACGCGGCCGTTGCCGTCGCCGGCGGAGGTCGCCGCCGCGTGGAACGACCTCGCGGCCGAGGGGCTGCTGTGGCCGTCGATCGGCATGAGCCTGGTGCGCGTGCTCCTCGGACTGGCGCTGGGCATCGCGCTGGCCGTGCCGGCCGCGGTGCTCACCGGCGCGACGAGGCTCGGCTTCGCCGTCATCGACAAGCCGGTGCACATGCTGCGCGCCATCCCGTTCCCCGCGCTCTCGCCGCTGCTGATCATCTGGCTCGGCATCGACGAGACGATGAAGGTGGCGCTCATCGCCGTTGGCGTGTTCGGCCTCATCTACGTGAACCTGCGCGACGGCATCCGCGGCCTCGACCCGAAGCTGCTCGAACTGGCCCGCGCCTATCATCTGCCGCGCGCGCTCGTCTTCCGCCGCATCCTGTTCCACGGCGCCCTGCCGAGCTTCATGACGGGCCTCAGATTCGCGATCACCGTGGCGTGGATCGCGCTCGTCACCTGCGAGACGGTGAACTCCACCGTCGGCATCGGCTACATCCTCTCACGCGCCCAGCAGTTCTCCCGCACCGACCAGATGGTGCTGTGCATCGTGCTGTACGCGCTGCTCGGCCTCGGCTCCGAGGCGCTCGTCGGCGCGCTGGAGAAGGCGCTGACGCCATGGAGGCGCCGCACGGCCTGACGCACGTCCGGCACGTCAGACGGAACCGCCTCCGCACAATCGCAAGCAAGAAGAAGGAAAAGAAGGACCATCATGACCATCATCGACAACCACCCCACCGCACGCCGCGCAGGCGTGCGCGCCGCCGTCCGCCACGCCCTGACCGCCGTGTGCGCCGCCGCGGCCGTCGTCTCGCTCGCCGCCTGCGGCGCCTCGTCGCAGGGCTCCGGCAAGGCCGACACGGACACGATCCGCATCGCGTACCTGTCGACCGCGAACTACCTGACGACCATCAAGGACGAAGGCTTCGTCAAGTCCACGATGGAGCCGTACAAGGCCGAGTTCTCCGGCCCGTTCAACCCGCCGGACGACGCGTACAAGGTGATCCTCGCCGGCAAGGCCGACACGTCGAGCACCGGCACCGGCTACTTCATCAACCTCGTCGACCAGAAGGCACCGTGGGTGGCGTACGCGATCGAGTACTACGACGGCGACTCGCAGGGCCTCGTCGCCGCCCCCGGCTCCGGCGTGGCCAGCCTCAAGGACCTGTACGGCAAGCGCGTCGGCATCGACAAGAAGGGCGCCACCGGCGACTACATCCTCAAGGCCGCGTTCGAGCACGCCGGGCTCGATTATTCGAAGGTCGAGGAGGTCGAGCTGAGCCAGACCGACTTCGCCGCCGCGTTCTCCTCCGGCAAGATCGACGCGCTGGCCACGTACGACCAGAACCTCGCCTCCGCAATCGCCACCCCGGGCGCGAAACTCATCACCACCGGCAAGGACTACGACTCGAAGAACGTGACCCTGCACATGGTCTCCCGCAAGTTCGCCACCGCGCACCCGGAGATCGTCAAGAAGCTCTACCAGGCGCTCGTCAAGGAGTCCGACAAGGCGCAGAAGGACCCGGAGTTCATCTACGACGCGTACAAGAAGTTCGGCGCGTCCGATTCGATCGTCAAGCAGGTGCGCAAATTCGACGTGCCGGAAATCCTGCCCGTCGACGCCAAGGGACGGAAGATGCTCGACGACATCGCGCAGCAGTACGTCGATTTCGGCTTCATCAAGACGAAGCCGAACCTCGACGACTACGTGCTCGACTGCACGAAGTGAGCGCGCCGATGACGGACGACACGAAGCCGGCTCCCACGACAGCTCCCACGACGACGCCCACCGGTACGACGCCCACGGACCGTACGCCGCTCATCGACGCGTCGCACGCCGCGCTCGCCTTCGACGGCCGGCCGGTCCTCAGGGACGTCTCGTTCACGCTGCACGCCGGCGAGTTCGTCTCGCTGATCGGCCGGTCCGGCTGCGGCAAGTCGACGCTGCTGCGCATCGTCGCCGGCCTGCTGGAGCCGACCGGCGGCGGCGTGCGCGCCACCGGCTCGCAGGCGATCGGCTTCCAGGACTCGCGGCTCGTGCCGTGGATCAGGCTCTGGGACAACGTGACGCTCGGCCTGCCCGGATCGAAGGCCGAACGGCGCGAAATCGCACGAAAGGCGCTCGAGCAGGTGCAGCTCGCCGACCACATGGACTCGTGGCCGTCCTCCCTGTCCGGCGGCCAGGCGCAGCGCGCCTCGCTCGCGCGCGCCCTGGTGCGCGCCCCGGAGCTGCTGCTGCTCGACGAGCCGTTCGGCGCCCTCGACTCGCTCACCCGCTACGACATGCAAGACCTGCTCGCCTCGCTCGAGGCGGAACACGACTGGGGCGTGCTCATGGTCACTCACGACATCGCCGAGGCGGTGCGCCTGTCCGACCGCGTGCTCGTGATGTCCGGAGGCGTCATCGCGCAGGACATCACGATCGACCGCTCGGAGACGGACGCCGAGGGCCGTCCTGCCGGGCATGTCGCCCTCGAGGACCGTCTGCGCGCCGCACTGCGGTAGCCGATGGACCGGTAAACCGGTAGACCTGCACGCCGCCAACGCCTCGCCGTATCCGCCCGGAACGCGACGAGACGTTGGCGGCGACCTGTATGATGGCGGAGCAGACAACGTCGTTACCGTCATAAGGAAGTGCGCATGACAACCCCCACCATCATCCACGCGGCCGCCGCCGACCCGGCCTGGCTCACCGACCCCACGGTCTTCGCGGTCAACCGCAACCAGGCGCATTCGGACCACCGCTGCTTCGACCATGATCCCTTGCCGGGCGAATCGTCCGACCTCGTGCAGAGCCTCGACGGCACGTGGCGGGTCGCCGTCGTCGAACAACCTCAGACCGGCTTCCCCGCCCTGCTGGAGCAGGCCGTGGCCGCCTCCGTGGAGGACGCGCCGGCGGACGGCGACGCGGACGACGCGTTCGCCGCGATCCCCGTCCCCTCCACGCTGGAGACGCAAGGCCTGCTCAAGCCGCAGTACGTCAACGTGCAGTACCCGTGGGACGGGCACGAGGGCCCGCTCACCCCGTACGACTCCGCCGACGCCGGCGCGACGCGCGTGGACATCCCCCGCGGCGGCCACGTGGCCGTCTACCGCCGCGTCTTCGCCGCCGGCGCGCAGGTCGCCGCGGCGCTGCGCGAGGCGAGGCGCGTGACGCTCACGTTCCACGGCGCCTCCACCGCGATCTACGTGTGGCTCAACGGCGCGTTCGTCGGCTACGCGGAGGATTCGTACACGCCCAGCGAGTTCGACGTGGCGGACAAGCTGCGCGAGGGCGCCAACACGCTCGTCGTGGCCTGCTACGAGTTCGCGAGCGCCACATGGCTCGAGGACCAGGACTTCTGGCGTCTGCACGGCCTGTTCCGCAGCGTGGAGCTCACGGCCGCCCCGGCGGCGCACGTCGTGGACACGCACGTCACGGCCGATTGGGATGCGGACGCGCACGCCGGCTCGCTCGACGTGGACGCGTCCGTCACGTGGCCGTCGAACGCCCCCGCCGGCACAATCGCCGCATCCCTGACCGACGCGGACGGCACGCTCGTCTGGCGGCAGGAGCGGGACGTCGACGGCACGGACGGCGACGCCGCGCACGTGCGCATCACGTCGGACGCGCCGCTGACGGGCGTGCGCCCGTGGAGCGCCGAGGAACCGAACCTGTACACGCTGACGCTCGTCCTGCGCACTGCCGACGGCACGACGCTGGAGGCCGCCACGCAGCGCGTCGGCTTCCGCCGGTTCGAGATCGTGGACGGCATCATGCGGCTCAACGGCGAACGCATCATCTTCCGCGGCGCCGACCGCCACGAGTTCGACGCGCGTCTGGGACGCGCCGTCGGCGAGCGGGAGATGCTCGAGGACATCGTCACCTGCAAGCGCAACAACATCAACGCGGTGCGCACCTCGCACTACCCGAACCAGTCCCGCTGGTACGAGCTGTGCGACGAGTACGGCATCTATCTCATCGACGAGACGAACCTGGAGACGCACGGCACGTGGTCGAAGCCGGGCCCGGACCGTCCGGGCGACGTGGAGACGCCGGACACGGCGGTCCCCGGCAGCCGTCCGGAGTGGGAGGGCGCGTGCGTGGACCGCATCGCCTCGATGATCGGACGCGACCGCAACCATGCGAGCGTGCTGCTGTGGTCGCTCGGCAACGAATCGTACGCCGGCGAGGTGTTCCGCGCGATGGCCGCGCATGCGCGCCGCGAGGATCCCACGCGTCCGGTGCACTACGAGGGCGTGTTCCACCAGCGCGAGTTCGACGACGTGAGCGACGTGGAGTCGCGCATGTACGCGAAGCCCGCTGAGATCGAGGAGTACGTGGCCGCGGACCCGCCGAAGCCGTACATCTCCTGCGAATACATGCACGCGATGGGCAATTCGGTGGGCGGCATGCACCTGTACACCGCACTGGAACGCTACCCGAAGTACCAGGGCGGGTTCATCTGGGACTTCATCGATCAGGCGCTGGTGCAGCGGCTGGAGGACGGTTCCGAGCGGCTCACGTACGGCGGCGACTGGGACGACCGTCCGAGCGACTACGAATTCTCCGGCAACGGCCTGGTGTTCGCCGACCACTCCCCCTCGCCGAAGCTGCAGGAGGTGAAGCGCCTCTACGCGCCGGTCCGGATCGCGCCGGACGCGCACGGCGTGCGCATCGCCAACGGCAACCTGTTCGTCTCCACCGCCGGCTTCACGTTCACGGCGCGCATGCTGGTGGACGGCGCGGAGTACTGGAGCGCCGACCTGCGCTTCGACGTGCCCGCCGGCGGAAGCGCCGAATTCCCGGTGCCGTTCCCGGACGCGTCCGAGGCGGCCTCCGCGCTCGCCGGCGCGGGCGTCGGGCACGCGGAGGTCGTCTACGAGGTGAGCCAGCGGCTCGCCGAGGCGACCGCGTGGGCGCCTGCCGGCTTCGAGCTCGCGTTCGGCCAGCATGCGCAGGTCGTGCCCGTGCCCGCCGCGTCCGAGGCGGCCGACGGTTCCGCCGCGCGTCGCGACGGCGTGGTGACGATGGGCCGCTCCAACGTGGGCGTGCGCGCCGGTTCGACCGAGGTGCTGCTCTCCCGCGCGCAGGGCGGTCTGGTCTCGTTCACGCGCGACGGCCGCGAGATGGTGCTCCGCCGTCCGATGCTGACCACCTTCCGCCCGCTGACGGACAACGACCGCGGCAACGGCTCCGGTTTCGACCGCGCCCGCTGGTTCGCCGCCGGACGCTACGCGCGCTGCGTCGGCTACGGGTTCGAACCGTCCGAGGCCGGCGTCAAGGCCACGTACACGTACGCGCTGGCCGACCCGGACCATACGCCGGTGACCGTCGCGTACGACGTGGACGCGGCCGACGCAAGCGTGCATCTGACCGTCTCGTACCCGGGCGTCGAGGACGCGCCGTCGCTGCCGGCGTTCGGCCTCGAATGGATGCTGCCGAAGCGCTACGACCGTCTGCGCTTCTACGGCCTGGGCCCCGAGGAGACGTACCGGGACCGCCTGCACGGCGGCAGGCTGGGCGTGTTCGAACGCACGGCCGGGCAGGACGTCGCCCCCTATCTGGTGCCGCAGGAGACCGGCAACCATGAGGGCGTGCGCTGGGCCGAGGCGCTCGACGCGCACGGCCACGGCATGCGCGTCGCCGCGGGCGACCGCGCGGGCCTCGGCGCCGACGGCAAGCCGGCCGCGCCGTTCGCGGCGAGCCTGCTGCCCTACTCCTCACTCATGCTGGAGGACGCCACGCACATGAACGAGCTGCCGCCGGTGCGGCACACGTTCCTGCGTCTGCTCGCCGGGCAGATGGGCGTCGGCGGCGACGACTCGTGGGGCGCGCCCGTGCATGAGCCGTACCAGCTCAAGGCCGACGAGCCGCTCACGCTCGACGTGACGCTCTCGCTCCTCTGACGCACGTCCCCGGGACCATCCACGAAAAGGGTCACATGTCCGCCATGTGACCCTTTTCGTTTCCCTCGCCGATTCCCTCGTATCGTTGCCCGGTAGATCAACGAGAGAACAAGAGAGGAATCGGTGATCGTGATGGACAATGTGAAGAAATTCGCCGACTGGCTGACCAAATGGTTCACGCTGATCGTGATCGTGTGGGCCGTGTTCAACTACTTCGTGCCCCAGACCTCGCTGTGGGGCAAGAGCTACACCGGCTACCTGCTGGGCATCGTGCTGTTCGGCATGGGCCTGACCCTGTCGCTTGACGACTTCAAGCGCATCCTCACCCAGCCGCTGATGGTGATCGTCGGCACGGTGGCGCACTTCGTAATCATGCCGCTCATCGCCGTGGCCCTGTGCGCGATCTTCCACCTGTCCGGCCCGCTGGCCGTGGGCGTGATCCTCGTGGGCTGCTGCCCGTCCGGCACTTCGTCCAACGTGATGAGCTACCTGTCCCGCGGCGACGTGGCGCTCGACGTGTCCATCGGCATCCTGTCCACGCTGTGCGCGCCGTTCATGATCCCGCTGCTCATGCAGCTGCTCGCCTCCCAGTACGTGACCGTGCCGGCCGAGTCCCTGTTCCTCAACGCCGTCAAGGTGGTGCTCTTCCCGATCGCCCTCGGCGTGGCCTGCCACATGATCTTCGGCAAGAAAATCGAGAAGGTCACCGTGGCGCTGCCGATCGTCTCCCAGGTGGCCATCCTGCTCATCATCGGCGTGGTGGTCGCCGCCAACGGCCCGAAGCTGTTCGCCCCGGCCTCGCTGCTCGCCATCCCGGTGGTCATGCTGCACAACCTGTGCGGCTACGGTCTGGGCTTCGGCTTCTCCAAGCTCATGTACCGCATCTACCCGAAGGGCTTCAAGTACGCGCAGCAGAAGGCCATCACCTTCGAGGTGGGCATGCAGGACTCCGCGCTGGGCGCGACCCTCGCCCTGACCTCCTTCGCCTCGAACCCGCTGGCCGCCGTGCCGTCCACGTTCTTCAGCGTGTGGCACAACATCTCCGGCTCCATCCTGTCCAGCTGGTGGCGCAACCACGATGACCGCCACGCCATCGCGCACGACTCCGAGAACGGCGAGAAGGGCTCGGCCAAGGCCGCTGCCGCCGCTCCGGTGGCCGTCGCCGCGAAGGCCGTGGCCTGATCCGGTCCGTCGCCTTCCGCGATAATTCCGCGCTGACGCGAACGAGGCCCGTTGTGATGTCGATGACATCACAACGGGCCTCGTCGTATCAGACGGCAACCGTCAGATCACGTGGTACTCGCGCAGCAGCGTGGCGATGTCGGTGCCGTCGAGCTTCTTCAGCACCTTGCCCAGCACGGCCTTCTCCACGAAGTTGAGCTTCATGTCCGTGACCGGCTTGCCGTCGCGCAGCTTGACGGTCGCGTTGAGGAGGTTGCGCACGTCGTAGACGCTGCCCCACACCTCGGGCACGCCGCGGTCCACGTCGAGGAGCGTGTAGACGGCCTCCATGCCGGTGCGCATCGAGTACTCGGTGGTGAAGATCGTGTCGCGCGGGGTTTCGGCGAACTGGCCGAGGAACGCGAAGTTCACGGCGCCGTCCGGCACCACGTCCGGGCGGTCGCCGGCGGCGCGCGGCATGAAGAACGCGGTGATGTACGGCATCATGACCGGCACGGTGTTGGCGTGGTTCTTCGCCAGCGCCTCGATCTTGTCCGCCGGCACGCCCATGTGGTAGAGCCACTCCTGGCAGATCTCCTCGCCGGTGCATTCGCTCATCGGCTTCTTCACGTAGTCGCCGGGCTTGTCCGGGAACAGGCCGTAGACCCACACGCACAGCTGGTCCTTGGGCTGGTCGCGGAACTGCTGCTGGCGGTTGAGGGTCCAGCTCATCAGCCAGCTGGAGTCGGTGACGGTGACGATGCCGCCGGTGACGACCTTGCCGCTGAACGGGTCGCGCTTGCAGATGCGCTGGATGTACGGCGGGATCTCCTTGTCCAGGGTGGTCACGGTGGCGCTCATCCACTTGGTGGCGTTCGGATCGGAGCAGAACGTGTCCGGGTGGCCGAAGCTCGGGTCCTGGGCGGCGATGCGCCGCCACATGTCCCAGCCGCCGCCGGGCTTCAGGTCCGGGTTCCACGGGGCGGGCGCATGCTGGGAGCCCATCGTGGAGTTCTCGACGCAGCCGCCGTTGGTGATGAACACGTAGTCGTGCTCGGTCAGGTCGATGGACGACTTCTCGCCCTCGTGGTCGATGTCGATGCGCACGGCGAGCTTCTTGGTGGGCGTCGAGTACGGGTTGCGCTTGAACACGCCGGACGTCGCCTGGATCTTGAGGATCGTGTCCTGCCCCACGCCGGTGCGTTCGCGCCTGGGCCCGTCGCCGCCGCCGATTGCGAACTCGACGTTCTCGACCTTGGTGTCGTAATGGAACTTGACGCCGTGCGCCTCCAGGTACCTGACCATCGGCAGGATCATCGACTCGTACTGGTTGTAGCGGGTGAAGCGCAGCGCGCTGAAGTCCGGGAGCCCGCCGATGTGGTGGATGTAGCGCTTGATGTAGAGCTTCATCTCCAGCGCGGAATGCCAGTTCTCGAAGGCGAACATCGTGCGCCAGTACATCCAGAAGTTGGAGTCCAGCACCTCGTCGTCGAAGAAGTCGGTGATGGGCTTGTCGTAGAGCTCCTCGTCCGGGGTGAAGAAGAGCTTCATGATCTCCTGCGAGGCCTTGTCGGAGAGGCCGAACCTGCCCTGCGTCCCGGCGTCCTTGCCGAGTTCCTTGGTGGCGCGGCACAGCGAGTAGTTCGGGTCCTCCTTGTTGAGCCAGTAGTATTCGTCGAGCACGGAGACGCCCTCGGTCTCGATGGAGGGGATGGAGCGGAACAGGTCCCACATGACCTCGAAGTGGTTGTCCATCTCGCGCCCGCCGCGCATCACGTAGCCGAGGCCGGGGATCTCGGCGCCGTCGCAGGCGCCGCCGGGCACGGAGTCCTTCTCGAGGATGTGGATGTTCTCGCCGGGCATCTGCGCGTCGCGTACGAGGTAGCATGCGGCGGACAGGGCCGCGAGTCCGGTGCCGATGATGTAGGCCGACTTGCCGTCGACGCCTTCCGGCTTCTTCGGACGGGCGAACGCCTCGTAGTTGCCGTTGGAATAGTACATGTTCCGCCTCCTTGGGGACGATGTTGACATTGCGTCAACATGCTTGATGGACATCCTGTCGCATTCGCTTCCCTCTCGCCATAGACAGTACGCCGTGTTTCGTCGGATATCCAGAAGGCCGCCCTCCCCGTGCGGGGAGGGCGGCCTTCGACGGCGGCGGGGACGTGCGTCAGATGTTGCCGCGCACGTGCTGGTCGGCCCAGGACTGCGAATGCGTGAACGTCTCCGGGTCCGCGCTCACGTTGGCGTGCGGGTCGTCGAGCGCGTCGATGGCGGCGAGTTCGGCCGGCGTCAGGTCGAAGCCGGCGCTGGCGAGGTTCTCCCGCATGCGCGCGGCGTGCTTCGACTTCGGGATGACGATGCGTCCCTCCTGCGTGTGCCAGCGCAGCACCACCTGCGCAGGCGTCACGCCGTGCGCCTCGGCGGCGGCCGTGACGGGCGCGGAGGCGATGTCGGCGCCGTGTCCCAGCGGGCTGTACGCCTCCACGGTGACGCCGTGGCGCGCGCAGAAGGCGCGCAGGCCCGGCTGGTTGAACCGCGGGTGCGCCTCGACCTGGTCCACGGCGGGCGTCTCACCGGAGTCGTCGATGATGGAGCGCAGGTGGGCGGGCAGGAAGTTGCTCACGCCGGGCACCCGCACGGCGCCCTCGTCGCGCAGCCGCAGCAGCGCGCGCCACGTCTCGCGGGTGAAGCCGGCGGCGGTGAACGGCCAGTGGATGAGGTACATGTCCACCACGTCCACCTTGAGCTTGCGGCGGGACTCCTCGAACGCGGCCAGCGCGGCGTCGTAGCCCTGGTCGCAGTTGCGCAGCTTGGTGGTCACCCATACCTTGCCGGCCATGCCGGTGGCGGCGAGCGCGTCGCCCACCTGCTCCTCGTTGTAGTATGCGGCGGCCGTGTCGATGTGGCGGTAGCCGATCTCCAGCGCCTCCTCGACGGCGCGCTGCGTGTCCTCGGGCGGGATCTGGAACGTGCCGAACCCGATCTGCGGGATCTCGGTATGGTTCGCGTCGCCCAGCGTGACGGACGGCGATTCGACGGTCTGTTGCGTCTCGGTCATGACATGCCCCCTGTTCATGCGCGCGGTCCGATGCGGGCCGCGCTTCCGCCATCCATGCTAGTCGCGTCGGCGCAGCCGCGCCGTGACGGCGGTCATCGGATGACGAGGTACAGCAGCATGGCCACGGCGATCACCACCAGACCGACGACGATGACCGTGACCAGTCCGGCCCGGATGCCGAACGGATGCCCGCGGCCCTTCCCCGCAGCCTCCCCGGCGCGGTCCGCGGGCGGGACGGCCCTGCCGCTTTCGAGCAGCGCGGAGAACGCGCCGAACGCCACGAGGAGCGAGCCCATGACGACGAGCACCATGAGGGCGCGTGTGGGGAACGTCAGGCCGTCGCCCAACTGGATGGAGGCGATGACGAAGGAGATGATGCCGGCGAAGAAGCCGATGAACTCGAGCATGTCGATGCGTTCGTTGTCGAAGCGCCGGCCAAGCTCGTCCATCTTGTCGTCCAGCATGCGGGCGCGTTCCTCCTGCGACTCCTGCGCGCCGTCGATGACGGCGGACAGCGAGCGCATGTTCGACAGGACGTTGCAGGTGTTGCGCGCGTCGAAGATCTCGTTCATCTCGGTCACGTACGTGCTGTTGCGCAGGGCGGTCTCGCGCGGGTCGGTCGAATCGTCGCATTCGTCGTTGTACCGGGAGTTCTCGAGGTCGACGGCGCGGTCGTATTCGGCGAGGGACTCGTCGTACCGGGCGAGGCATGCGAGGATGCGTCCGCGGCTCACGTGGAAGATGGGGTGCCACTGGTCGTCGGTGAGCGCGTCGAAGCGTTCGAGCAGGCGCTCGAGGGCCGCCTCGTCGTCGTCCTCGGGGCGCTGCCTGCCGGAGGAGATGAGCTCGTTCTCCACGCGGCCCACGATCTGCTCGGTGTACGAGTTGAGGAAGCCGATGTGCGCGGGGGCGATGTCGAGCGCGCGGCGCGCCGCCTCCTCGCCCTTGGCCGTGTCGCCCGCGTAGCGGTGGAACATGGACAGCGAGTACTGGTAGAGGGAGAAGCCGCCGAGGCACACGGCCATCATCGGCACGAAGCGCCGCCAGTACATCAGGCGGGCGTCGGTGTCGAACTCGCGGCGGTGGAACCATTCGAAGGCGATGAAGTAGGCGGGCAGCAGCGCCACGTCGCCTTTGTGGCGGACGCTCACGTCGAGCACGGAATCGCTCAGGTCGATGGCGTCGGCCTTGTCGAACAGGCCGGCGGAGACGACGTTCTCGCGCAGGTAGCGTTCGAACGCGGGGTCGTCCGGCGAGATGGACGCGAGGTGCGCGTAGACGCCGCGCAGCCGTTCGACGACGTCCTCGGAGACGGGGAAATCGGAGCTTGCGAGTTCGCGCAGCAGCGCGTCGGCGCCGGGGAACGGGGACGCGCCGCCGCTCGTGCCGGTGTTCTCCTTGAGGGTTTCGGGGGATGCCGTGTTGCCTGTCCGCTCGTCCATGGGTGCCTCCGCTCATATAATCGTGGCATTCATGGTACATCCGGCCGCCGCCATGGCGGTGCGGGCGAAACAGAGGACGGAGAGGGGCGGAGGCCTGATGAAGCCGGTCGTGGCGTTGATGATGCAGTATTCGGAGACCGTTCCGGGGGCGTTCGACATCGACCCCGGCTACCCGCGGATGCTGAAGCTCGCCGGCGCCGACGTGCTGCGCGTCGACCCCTCGGACGACGACGCGTATCTCATGGGCATGCTGGACCGGGCGGACGGACTGCTCATCCCCGGCGGCAACGACATCGACCCGGACCTGTACGGCGGAAAGCACCTGCCCGGCATGGACGAGCCGGTGCCGCTGCGCGACCACGCCGAGAAGACGATGCTCGAGGCCGCGTACCGGCGCGGCATGCCGTATCTGGGCGTGTGCCGCGGACTGCAGATGATGTGCGTGCTGGCGGGCGGCGACCTCTACCAGCAGATCAGGGACGACGTCCCCGGGGCGCTCGACCACTGGCAGCGCACGCCGTTCAGCGAGCCCTCGCATGCGGTGACGCTCGCCGAAGGCACGCCCATCAACGCGATCATGGGCACGGACCGGCTCGAGGTCAACAGCGTGCATCATCAGGCGGTGCATCATCCGGGCGAGGGCGTCGTGGTGCAGGCGAGCGCGCCGGACGGCATCGTCGAATCCGCGTACCGTCCGGACCGTCCCTTCTTCATGGCGGTGCAGTGGCATCCGGAGCAGACCCCGGAGGCGGAGCCGAGCCGGCGTCTCGCCGGCGCGTTCGTCGAGGCGTGCCGCCGGTACGCCGACGGCACTGCCGCATCCGAATGACCCGGCGGGACACGCCGTCGGAAACGGCTACCCACCCCGCCGGAAAACGACTAGAACGGAAACCAGCCAAGGAATTCCGAGGGCGGGGTTCCCTCAGTCGCCGTCGCACGGCCGGCCGTCGATGATGCCGGGTCGGATGTGCGGGCGACGCGAGTCGAGGAGTCGACATGACCGACATTGACGAGAAGACACTGGATGACAAGCTGGCCGCGGCGCAGACCATCGACGAGGTGATGGCGATCGCCGAGGAGGCGGGGCACCCGCTCTCCTATGAGGAGGCCGACGCGTTCTTCGGCCGCATCGAACAAGCCAAGTCCGACACCGCCGAGCTGATAGGCGATTCGGTCAAGTCCGAGGCGGAGAAGGAGTTCGGCATCTGACGGCATGTACGTCGTCATGACGCGTGAGGGGCGTCCGGCCGCACGGCCGGACGCCCCTCACGCGCTTCACACTCATCCGCTCAGACGGCCGGATGGCGCCCGAGCAGGGCGCGGCCGGAGGCGAGGCGGTCGAGCACGCCGGTCTTCGCGAGGCCCAGCATGAGGAACCACGGCATCACGCCGCTGAGCAGCGCGCCGCCGGTCAGCTCGGAGATCATGTGGACGATGCCGCGCGGGCTTGCGATCGACACGCCCTGATAGCGGAAGAACAGCAGGTAGAGGCCGTATTCGAGTGCGACGAGCAGGCCGGAGGCGACGGCGACCGGCAGCGTGAAGCGGCGGTAGCGGGTCAGCGCGAACGGGATTTCGGCGAACAGGCCCTGCAGCAGTGCGGAGACGATGACGAACCCGATGCCGTACTGGCTGCCGATCACCGTCTCGACGAGCGTGCCGACGACGTTGACGTACATCGCGGCACCCGGCTTGCGCAGCACGAGCAGGGCCAGCGTGCCGGAGAAGTACCACATCGCGTGCGTGACGGACGCGAGGCCCGGCAGGACGGCGCCGAGCACCGAGGAGATCGGCATGTACGCGAAGTCGAAGCCCCAGAAGATGACGCCACAGGCCGCGCCGAGCGCCGCGGCGACGGCGATGTCGAGCGGACGCCACCTGAGGTTGGGCGCGTCGGCGGCATGGGCGTCGCCGGAATCGGATGACGGATGGATGGTATGGATGGTGTTCGCGGACATGGTTCCCCCTGCCGAAAGGCCGCACACAGTGATACGAACGACGACGCTCCTTGACCTGTGCGGCTCGGGCGGGAACGCCGCACGCCAGTATACGAGCATCGAACACAGGCATGTAAACGCACAACACCGCACAGCGAAACCGCACAGAACAGCACAAATCGCGCCTTCATCCCCGGTTCACGGCTGCAAGTACCCTAAAGAGCTATGAAGCTTACCGATATCTCCCCCGCAATCGCACTGACGCCGCTCGACGGCCGCTACCACTCCGCCACCGCCCCGCTCGTCGAGTACCTGAGCGAGCCTGCCCTCAACCGCGAGCGCATGCGCGTCGAGGTCGAGTGGATGATCCTCCTGGCCAACGGCTTCGAAGGCAACGGCGACCAGCCGATCATCGACGGCGTCCACCCGTTCACCGAGGACGAGAAGGCGTTCCTCCGCGCGATCCCCGAGGACTTCGGCGCCGAGGGCATCAAGGCCCACGCCGCGCACGAGGCCGTCACCCACCACGACGTGAAGGCCGTGGAGTACTACATCGACGACCAGATCGACAAGGCCCCGGCCGAGCTCACGAACATCAACGAGCGCCTCAAGACCCTCGTCCACTTCGCCTGCACGTCCGAGGACATCAACAACCTTTCGATCGCCCGCTGCGTGAAGAACGCGATGGAGCGCGTGTGGACCCCGGCGTTCGAGGAGATCGTCGACCACCTTGCCGCCAAGGCCGACGAGTTCCGCGACATGCCGCTCCTCTCCCTCACCCACGGCCAGCCGGCCACGCCGACCACGCTCGGCAAGGAGCTCGCCGTCTACGTCTACCGCCTGAACCGTCAGCTGAAGCACCTCACGGCCCAGGAGTACCTCGGCAAGATCAACGGCGCGACCGGCACGTTCGGCGCCCACCTCGCCGCCTGCCCGGACGTCGACTGGATCGCCGTCTCCCGTGAGTTCGTCACCAACCGCATGGGCCTGACCTGGAACCCGCTGACCACGCAGATCGAATCCCACGACTGGCAGGCCGAGCTGTACTCGACCGTCTCCCACGCGAACCGCATCATGCACAACCTGTGCGTGGACGTGTGGATGTACATCTCCCGCGGCGTGTTCGCGCAGGTCCCCGTCAAGGGCGCGACCGGCTCCTCCACGATGCCGCACAAGGTCAACCCGATCCGCTTCGAGAACGCCGAAGCCAACTTCGAGCTCAGCTGCTCGCTGCTCGACACCCTGTCCGCCACGCTGGTGGAATCCCGCTGGCAGCGCGACCTGACCGATTCGACCACGCAGCGCAACATCGGCTCCGCGCTCGGCTACTCGCTGCTCGCCCTGCACAACCTCATGGGCGGCCTGAAGTCCATCCACCCGAACGAGCACGCCATCGCCCACGAGCTCGACACCAACTGGGAGGTGCTCGGCGAGCCGATCCAGACCGCGATGCGCGCCTGCGAGCTCAAAGGCCTGCCCGGCATGGACAAGCCCTACGAGAAGGTCAAGGAGCTCATGCGCGGCCACGAGATCAGCCAGGCCCAGGTCGAGGCGTTCATCGACCAGCAGTCCTTCGACCCCGAGACCGCCGCGCGTCTCAAGGCCCTCACGCCCGCCACCTACACGGGCGTCGCCTCGAAGCTCGTGGACTTCGACCGCTGACCCATACGCGCAACGGAGGGGCCGCGCCGCGGCCCCTCCCCTCGATGACAATGCGTCACAAAGGCTCTTCATGACCGAACATACGCATGCGACCGTTTCCGGCGACGACGGGATGACCCCCGCGTCGCCGGAAACGCGTTTCCAGGACATTCCGGACGCCGCCCCAGGCAAGACCACGGGCGACGCCCCGCACATCGACGACGTGCCGCCGCGGCGCATCCACGATTTCGGCGATCTCATCCACGCCACCGGCGCGGTGTTGCTCGCCGCCGTGGCCATGCTCTCCGCCACCTATCTCAGCGGCTTCATGATGGGCGTCGAATCCGACGCCCACAGCGCCGGGCAGGCGCTCAACTGGATGGTGGACCTGCCCACCACCATGCTGCAGCAGCTCGCCATCGTGGCCATCGTGCTCATAGTCATCGCGCAGCTGCTGGCCAGCCGCGAATGGCTGCTGTCGGTGCTGTCGATCCTCGCCATGTTCGCGGGGCTCGCCGCCGTCTGGGGCCTTTCGCTGGCGATATCGGCGTTCGACAACATCACGCTGATTTCCGCGCTGAGTTCGCCGAGCTCCACGTTCGGCGCGCGCCTCCTGCCGGACTTCTACGCGGGCGCCGGGGCGCTGCTCACCGTGGCCGGCCCCCGCCGCACGCGTTCCACCGTGAAATGGGGTTGGAACGTCCTGTACGTGGTGGCGGCCATCCTCATCCTGCTGTCCGTGAACTCGGTGGCGGGCGTGCTCGTCTCGTTCGCCGCGGGACGTCTCGTCGGCATGCTCCTGCGGTTCGCCATCGGCACGAAGAACCAGGGCGCATGGGGCGAGGAGCTCGCCCAGGCTCTGGCCGGCGTGGGCCTGCACGTCACCTCGCTGACCAGACGGTTCGATCTCGAGCCGGTCCACGGCGCGTTCCGCGCCTCGCTCGACGACGACCTGGTGGAGGGGTCCCGCCTGTACGACGCCGTGGACCGTCAGGGCCGCAGGTTCGTCGTCTCCGCGTTGGACAGCCAGGTGCATACGGCCGGATACATGCGCCAGCTGTGGCAGTGGATCCGGTTCACCGGCGTGTCCATGCGCCGCGACCGCTCCCCGCGCGAGGCCACCCAGCACCACATGGCCATGATCCTGGGGCTGAAGAACAGCGGTCTGCCCACGCCGCGCGTGTGGGGCGTGGCGGACACGGGCGAGACGTCGATCCTCGTGCTGCAGGGCAGCGACATCATGCACGAATGCAATCTCAACACGTTGACGGACACGGATGCCAAGGCGCTCATGCGGTTCCTGTCGGTGGCGAACCGGCGCGGGTACACGCACCGCCGCATCACCCCGGACACGCTGGCGCGCCTCGAATCGGGCACGCCGATCATCGCCGGATGGCACAACGGCGACGACGCGAGCGCCGCCCCCAACGTGGCGCTCGACCATGTGCAGCTGCTCGTCCTGCTCGCCGTGCTCATCGGCCCCGAACGGGCCGTGGCCGCGGGCCGCGACGTGTGGGGCGACGACACGATGATCGCGCTCACGCCGTTCGTACAGAAGGCCGCCGTCCCGTCCGACACGCGCGCCCTGGACGGCTGGGACAAGCATGTGGTGGACGACGTGCGCGGCCGTCTGCGCGCCCTCGCCCCCGAGGAGACGAACGAATCGCTGGCGCCGGTGAAGCTCTCCCGCTTCTCCCTGCGTTCCTTCCTCGGCATGGTGCTGCTCATGGTGGCCGTGGTGGTGGTCTTCACCCAGCTCAAGCCGGACGAGGTGATCGCCGCGGTGCGCAACGCCAACCCGGTGATGGCGATCGTCTGTCTGGTGTTCGAATTGGTGGCGCTGCTCGGCTCCTCGCTCGAGCTGGGTGCGTTCATCGAACGGGACAAGCGCAGGCCCATGGGCATCTTCATGTCGCAGGTGGCGCAGGGCTTCGCCATGGTGTCCATGCCGGCGGGCGTGGGCCCGGCGTTCGTGAACCTGCAGTTCCTGCGCAAGAGCGGATACCGGAACACCACGGCCACGGCCATCATGAGCGCCGTCATGGCGGTCTACTACGGCGGCACCGTGGTCATGCTGGTGCTGATCGGCCTGTTCACCGGATCGGACGCCCTGAGCTCGATGGTGCCGACGAACACGCTCATCATCATCGTCGGCATCGTGCTCATGGTGCTGGCGCTGGCCATGATGATCCCGCCGGTGCGCCACTATGCGGTGACCCGCCTGCTGCCCTGGGTGAAGGCGTACGCGCGCCAGCTCGTCGACGTGCTCACCAACCCGCGCCAGCTCGCGTTCAGCGTACTGGGCATGCTGGTGCTCAACGTGGCGACGGGCCTGGAGTTCTGGGCTGCGCTGCTGGCGTTCGGCCAGATGACCAATCCGTTCGAGACGCTGTTCATCTTCCTCGTGGCCAACGCCATCGGCTCGGCCGTGCCCACGCCGGGCGGCCTGGGCGGCGTGGAGGCCGCGCTGACGTTCTCGTTCGGCGCCGCGGGCGTACCCGCCGGCGTGGCCCTGTCCGCCACGCTGCTCTACCGCGCGCTCTACTACTGGCTGCGCATCCCGCTGGGCGCGCTGGCCATGAAGTGGCTGGACAAGCGCAACCTCGTGTGACCGGCAACGTGACCAACAGCGTGACCGGCAACGTGACCAACATCCGGAAACCGTTGCGGCGCAACGGTTTCCGGCCATATCGGACGCCAATCTTCACAAAACCATCGCAATACCCCCACACTTTGGCCAAGAATCCAGCCAGACGCCGGGGAAAAGCGCGAAAACCCTTATAAAACGCCGGTTTTGCCAAGACGATGCGCTATTATCGGTGATGACCAATAACGGACCGGCAAGCCTAGCCGCCGGTCCCCGGACAAAGAAGGATGCTTTCATGGCATACAACAAGTCTGATCTCGTCTCGAAGATCGCTCAGAAGTCCAACCTGACCAAGGCTCAGGCTGAGGCCGCCGTCAACGCCTTCCAGGATGTGTTCGTCGAGGCCCTGCAGTCCGGCGAAGGCCTGAAGCTCACCGGCCTGTTCTCCGCCGAGCGCGTCAAGCGCGCCGCCCGCACCGGCCGCAACCCGCGCACCGGCGAGACCATCGAGATCCCCGCCACCTACGGCGTGCGCATCTCCGCCGGCTCCCTGCTGAAGAAGGCCGTCACCAACAAGTGATCCTTCCCCGTCACGGCATGGAACAGCCCCGACCGGAACCCGGTCGGGGCTGTTTCGTATCGGAGGCGGGAGGACCATCCCTCACATCGCGGCCATCAACGCCTCGTAGTCCTCCGTCGGCGCGGCGCGGAACGGGTCGAGCAGCGTGACCTCATGGCGCACCGGCGAGGTGACCGTCATCGTGGTCCAATCGCAGGAGAACCGCACGCCGGCGTCCAAAGCGCGCCGCACGAACGCGCCGCGCAGGGCCGCGCGCGTGTCGTGCGGCGGCGTGTGGCGCGCGGCGGCCACGGCGTCGGCGGCGAGACGCTCGTCGAGCCCGCCGTGGGCGACGAGCGAACCGTACAGGCGCCCGTTGGCCACGTCATGGTAGTCGAGCTCCAGCCGTTCCAGCTGCACGGGCGGCACGTCCGGACGGCGGCGGCGCATCGCCTGGGCCAGACGGTACTTGGCCGCCCAATCGACGCGGTGCGACAACGCGGCGAAGTCGCGGTCGCGCAACGCGTCCAACGCCCACCGCCATTGGGCGAGCACGTCGTCGACCGACGTCACCGGCAGCGACGCGTCGAGCGCGTCGTGACGGTCGCGCACGAACGACGCGACCACCGCGTAGTAGCGTTCCTGCATGGCCAGCGGGTCGACGTCGCCCACGTCTCCGGACACCGCACTTCCGGACGCCGCTCCCCCGTCCAGCCAACGACTCACCGCACGGTTCGCGGCGGCCGGATCGGCGAATCCGAGCCCTTCGAACCCGCTCGGCACGCCGCGGCGCACCGCGTCCTCGATGACGCACAGCACAAGATGCGTCACGGCGAGCTTCATCCACGTGGCCCACTGCGACCGGTTGGAATCGCCGATGATGACGTGCAGGCGGCGGAACGCGTCCGGATCGGCGTGCGGCTCGTCGCGCGTGTTCACCATCGGCCGCGAGCGCGTGGTGGCCGAGGAGACGGCCTCGTCGAGGAAGTCGGCGCGCTGGGTGATCTGGAAGCCGTCCGCGGCGAACCGGCCCGCGCCCGTGTACAGCTGGCGGGTGATGAGGAACGGCAGCAGCTGGCGTTCGATGGTCTCCAACGGCACGAACCGGCGCACGAGGTAGTTCTCATGGCATCCGAACGCGTGTCCTGCCGAATCCACGTTGTTCTTGAACACGTGGATCGTGGCGCCCAAGCCGTGAACGCCGCGCAGCCGTTCCTGCGCCTGCGCGGCGAGGGACGCCATGATCCGCTCCCCCGCGGCGTCGGCGGCGAGCGCGTCCATCGGGTCGCGCGCCTCGGCCGTGGCGTATTCCGGGTGGGAGCCGACGTCCAGGTAGAGGCGGGAGCCGTTGTCGAGGTACGTGTTCGTGGACCGTGAGCGGGAGACGACCGGCTGGAACATCGTCATCGCCACCTGTCCGGCGTCGATGGGATGGTCCGCGCCGGTGACGGCCACGCCGTATTCGGTCTCGACGCCGAAGATGCGCTGGAAGCCGTCGAGCTCCGCGGCCGGCACTCCGGCCTTCTCGTGGATGGCCCGTGTGCCGCTGTCGCGCAGCTGCGGCATCACTCGCCGCCCTTCTGCACGAAGCTGTTCACGTACTCCTCCGCGTTGGTCTCCAACGTGGATTCGATGTCGTCGAGCACCGCGTCGAGCGCGTCGAATTCGACGTCCGATGCGACGTCGGCGCCGGTCTGTGCGGCCCCGAGCGACGCGTCCTGCGTTTCGGCCTGCGTTTCGGCCTGCGGCTGCTGTTGCGGCTGTTCGAACTGCTGCGGCATGATGGGTCCTCCTTGGTCTGCGTTTGCCTTCCTACGATACGCGAGGGCCCCGGGATCCTCATCCCGGGGCCCGTCATGCGGCCTTGCGGTCCTGCGGGCCTGCGGCCGCGCGGGTCTCACTCCGGAGGCTCACTCCTGCACGAGGTAGGGCTTGAGTTCGCGGTCGATCATGCCGTTGGTGCACAGGACGTCGTTGTTCTGACGCCAGTGGATGGCGTTGCCGTTCCAGCGGCGCAGGGTGCCCTGTGCCTCCCAGACGACCACCGCGCCGGCGGAGATCGCGGGGACGTCCCACTCGTGCAGCGTCGGCTCGAAGTACGCGTCGTACGTGCCGTCGGCCACCTTGCACAGGTCGAGCGACGCAGGGCCGACGCGCTTGATGTCGGCCGGACGGGCCTCGGCGAACGCGGCGACGGTCTTGAGCGCGCGTTCCGCCTCGCTTGGCACGTACGACATGCCGAAGCTCACGACGGCGCCGTCGAGCGTGGAGGTCATCGACGGGACGACCTTCTCGCGCTTCTCGCCGACCGGGGTGCTGCGGATGCGCAGCGCTCCGGCCCCGCGGGCGGCCAGATAGGTCTCGCCGAGCACCGGGGCGTGCACGACGCCGAGGATCGGCTGCGCGGAGCCCTCCTCGTTGAATTCGAACAGGGAGACGGTGACCGTCCATTCGCTCATGTTGCGCACGTAGTTGATGGCGCCGTCGATCTTGCCGACGCACCAGTAGCGCTGCCCGGGGCGGGACTGCGCGGGACGGGTCTGCCAGAAGCCGTCGAAGTGCTCCATATCGGCGAGACGTCCGGAGATGTAGCGCAGGAGACGGCCGTCCACCTCCACGTTGAACTGTTCAGTGGGATTCTCGCGGGAGATGATCATGTTGTGCGGGGCCATCTGGTCCTGCAGCGCGTGCCTGCCGGCGGCCTGGACGATGTCGGCGACCTTCATCGCGAGGTCGCGCAGATTCTCTTGTTGTGCCATAACTGCCGATTTTATCCGCTGCGGGTGCATCCGCGCAATGAGCGGCGGCTGCGACTGCCGCCGCGGCGCACTTGGCCGGCCGTCCGCCGGCGTCCGACGGACGGTGCGGACGGTCAGCGTGCGCGCGCAATCGCGCCGACGACGTCGGCCGCGCACGTCGCATGCGCGAACGCGCCCTCGACGTCCGTCTTGCGGAAGGCGAGCGGATCGGACATGTCGAGGCTGACGAGGTCGCCGGGACGCACGCTCGTCGCCTCGGCGGCGGACGTGTTGCCGTACGTGTCGGCGAACGCGTCCTCCCCCGCCGCGCGCGGCGTACGGACGGTGATGTGCGACCAGCTGGCGGCGACGACGTCGGCCGGGTACGTGCGCACGAGGGCGGCGCGCAGCCAGGCGCGCGTCGTCGCGGGGGCCTCGCCGGCGGCGCGGGCGAGCGTCGCGTCGTCGACGAGGCGTTCGGCCCGTCCGGCGGCCTTGAGTTTGGCGAAGACCGACTTCGTCGGCTCGAGCGCCGCCCAGCTCAGGTCGACCGCGGCGAGGCGCGGGTCGTCCCATGCGGCGCCGGTCTTGCGGCACAGCTTCTCGAGGAGCTGCCATTTGAGGAGCCATTCGACGCGTCCCGCCTCGGCGCGCATCGTGAGGCGCGCGTCGTCGTCGGCGTGGCGGATGGCGGCGACGTCGGCGAGCGCCTGTCCCCACATGGCCATGATGTTGCGTGTCTGACGGTCCTCCCACGCGGGCTCGCCCGTGGTGTCGGTGCCGAGCGTGGCTGCCGCGACCTCGTAGACGGCGCGGCGCAGTTCGACCTGCATGAGCCAGGCGGTGGTCTCGCCGCCGTTGTCGAGCTTGAGCGGCGCGGACAGGGTCAGGTCGTGGGAGACGGTGTGGACGGCCTCCACCGGGTCGGCGAGACGGAGCCGGTCGAGCAGCGTGGGGAGGTCGTAGCCGGCGGCATCCGCGTGTTCGAGCGCCCACAGCAGCATGGAGGTGACGCCGAGCTTGAGCGCCTGCGGCACGTCCATGCGGTTGGCGTCGCCGACGATGACGTGCAGGCGGCGTTTGTCGCCGGTGGCGTGCGGTTCGTCGCGCGTGTTGATGATGGGCCGGTCGAACGTGGTCTGCAGGCCGATCTTCGCGTGGATGTAGTCGGCGCGCTGGCTCAGCTGGTATCCGGGCGTCTCGCTCTTCTCGCCGATGCCGACCCTGCCGGAGCCGGCCCAGATCTGGCGGGAGACGAAGTGGAGGGTCATGAGGGCGGCGACGTCCGCGAACGGGACGGCCCGGTCCATCAGGTAGTTCTCGTGTGTGCCCCAGCTGGCGCCCTTGCCGTCCACGTTGTTGCGGTGCAGCGCGATCGGATGTCCGGTCGCGGCGATCTCGGGCGTGGCGCCCGCGGCGCGGGCGGCGGCGAGCATGAGCCGGTCGCCGGCGTGGTCGTAGGCGACGGCCTCGAACGGGTCGGTGGTCTCCGGCGCGGAGTATTCGGGGTGCGCGTGGTCCACGTAGATGCGTCCGCCGTTGGGCGCGATCACGTTGGTGATGTTGAGCTGCGGCGCGTCGGTGAGCATGTCGGGCCGGGCGGCGGCGCGGTCGAGGCGCGTGCCGCGCGCGTCGTTGACCGGGTCCTCCTGCCGGTAGTCCCAGCGGATGTGACGCGTGTCGTCCGTGGCGGCGGCGCCCACCACGTCGAAGCTCAGCCTGACCGGCTGGCCGTAGGCCACGCCCGGCTGCGAGACCGCGTATTCGGTTTCCGTTCCCATCACTCGTCTGACGCTCATGTGGTCCCATGATAGACGTGCGCCCGGCCCGCCTTGTGGGCGGTGCCGGGCGCATGTCCGTCAGGAATGGATCAGGCCGATGGCCTGGGGGCGTGGGTCACGCGGCCCCGAAGGGCCGGCGGGACTCACTTGGCGGTGGTGTACAGGCCGTTGTCGAACGCGAAGCCGGTGCACTCCTCGTACTCGGAGACCATCTGGTTCCAGGAGGCTTCGATGTCGTCGGTCAGGCCGAACAGGCCGGAGCGGCCGATGACGTAGACGTCCGGGTCGGCGTCGGAGATCATCTTCCAGTGGGCCTTGTTGGTGGAGCCGTCCATCTCGATCTCGTAGCCGTAGCCCTTCTCCTCGCGCAGCTTGCGCAGTTCGACGATCTTGTCGAGCGTCGACTCGAGGAAGCGCTGGCCGGCGAAGCCGGGGTCGATGGTCATGATGGTGATCTTGTCCAGCAGGTCGATGTACGGCTTGATGATCTCGATGGAGGTCTCCGGGTTGAGCACGGCGCCGGCCTTGAGGCCCGCGGCGTGGATCTTGTCGATCATGGAGAAGGCCACGCCGTTGGCCACCTCGGACGGGAAGCAGATGTAGTCGCACTTGACCTCGATGAGGCGGTCGACCCAGAACGGGGCGTCCATCACCATCATGTGCGCGCTCATCGGCACGTCGGAGATCTTGCGCACCTGCTCCACGAACCACGGGGACAGGGTGATGTTCGGCACGAAGTGGCCGTCCATCACGTCGATGTGGAAGGAGTTGACCTTGTCGTTCAGGAACGTGATCTGCTCCTTGAACTGGTCGAGGTCCATCGTCATCAGGGACGGGGAGAGCTGAATCTTGCGGGTCATTGGTAGCTGATGCTCCTTAATGTTGCAATGTTCCTTGTTGGTTGTTGTTGCGTGGCCTGTCGTGTCGTCGCGGACGGACGGGTCACATGACCTTGATGTCGTCGAGGTCGAGTTCCTCTTCCTCGGCGGAGGAGGTGTTCACCGCGTCGAGCTGGTCGGCCGGGATGTCCTTCTTGATGAGCGCGTAGACCACGCCGGTGACGAACACGTTGGCGGCGATGGCCAGGAGGCCGACCCACCAGTTGGCGCCCATGGTCGGCAGCATGAGGAAGCCGCCGAACGGGACGGTCGCGCCTTCGCCGTGGGCGAGGGACATGAGGATGGCGCCTTCCACGCAGCCGCCGAGGCCGGCCGCCACGATGCCGCGGACGAGGTCGTTCATGACGATCGGGATGGTGCCCTCGACGATGTTGACGACGCCCATCGGGACGGAGGACTTGAGGGTCTCGACCTCTTCACGGGTGTAGATGTTCTTGCGCAGCAGCTTGGCGACGAGGAATGCGAAGCCGAAGCCGATCGGGGTGGCGGTGTTGGTCAGCTGCAGGGCGGTGACGGCGCCGTTGAGGCCTTCGGCCTGGAGGGTCAGGGCGAACGCGAACGCGGTCTTGTTGATCGGGCCGCCGAAGTCGACGATGGACAGGGTGCCGAGCACGGCGCCGAAGATCAGGTTGGACGCGCCGGACATGGACTGCAGCAGGTTGGTCAGCCACTCGGTGAACCAGGCCACCGGGGTGCCGATGATGTAGACCATGATCAGGCCGGCGGCGAGGGAGGCGAGGAACGGCACGATCAGGGTCGGCATGAGGCCCTTGGCCCAGGCCGGGACCTTGACGAACTTGATGACGGCGACGGCGAGCCAGCCGGCGATGTAGCCGCCGATGATGCCGCCGATGAAGCCGGCGGAGATGGAGTTGGCCGCGAGGCCGACCACGAAGCCGGGGGCGATGCCGGGCTTGCCGGCGATCGAGAAGGCGATGCCGGTGGCGATGATGACCGGCAGCATGCCCAGGGCCTTGCCGCCGAGGGTGGCGAGCGCCTGGAAGAAGTCGAACTGGCCGGACACGAGCGCGTCCTGGCTCTTGCCGCCGAACGCCATGCCGATGGCGATGACGAAGCCGGCGCCGCACACGATCGGGATCATGTACGAGATTGCGGTGAGCAGATGGCCCTTGAAGTTGGCCGCCTTCCAGAAGTTCTTCATTGCAACTTCCTTCCTTGTGGTTGTTTCTTGTTCTCTTCTGTTCTGTGTTCTATTCGGTTATGGGGTGGAGGCCGCGCCTTGTGGGCGGGGCCTCACGGCTGTGTCACTTGCCGGCGATCTCGTGCAGCTTGGCGACGAGCTTGTTCGGGGCCTTGATGGCGGTCTCGGTGGAGACCTTGACGACCTTCTTGCCGGCGAAACGGTCCTCGTTGGCGATCTTGATGTCGACGGCGAGGATGACGATGTCCGCGTCGGCGATGTCCTGGGCGGTCAGCTCGTTCTCGATGCCGATGGTGCCCTGGGTCTCGATCTTGACCTCGTCGCCCGCGGCCTTGGCGGCGTCCTCGAGCTTCTGCTGGGCCATGTAGGTGTGGGCGATGCCGACGGTGCAGGCGCTGACTCCGACGATCTTCATGATGGATTCTCCTTTGGTTTGTTGATTGATTGGTTGGTTATGTTGGTTTCGCGTTGGAAGTGTGTGATGTGCGGCGCGGGGCCGCGGGACCGCTCAGTCCTGGAAGGCGGCGATGACCTCGTCGGCGTCCTTGGCCTGGAGCAGCGCGTCGACGACGGCCTGCTGGGCCATCTTGCGGGCGAACAGGGAGAGGAGGCGCAGGTGGTCGTTGGAGCCTTCGCCGGACGCGCCGACGGTGAACATGACGACGAGCTTGGCACCGGTGTCGTCGAGGGACTCCCATTCGATCTCGTGGTCGAGGATGGCGATGGCGACGCCGTTGCGCTTGACGGTCTCGCTGCGGCCGTGCGGGATGGCGATGTGGTTGCCGATGCCGGTGGCGCCTTCCTTCTCGCGGTCGTGCAGGGCGTCGATGAAGGCGTCGACGGACTCGACGTAGCCCTGCTCGAACAGGCGCTCGGCGAGGGTGCGGAACACGTCCTCCTTGGTTTCGGCCTTGACGTCCGTGAGGATCGTGTTGCGATCGAGCACGTCGTTGAGGGTGAGGGCGTTGTCTGCCATGATGGTTTCCTTTCTCCTGTGATTGGTCCCGTATGGTTGTCGGTTATTGGTCTTGTGTGGTCGGGGCGCCGCGTCCGTGCGGCCGCGTCCGCCGTGTCCGTCAGAGGAAGTTCGATGCGACCTCGTCGCGGTCTCCCCGGCTGTAGACGCCGATCACGTCGTCGTCGGCCAGCGCGGTGAAGAACCGTTTGACGGCCTCGCCGTCCTCCTCGGATGGCTCCGGCGGCAGCACGGTGAACACGAACCGGTCCACCTGCGCCCCCGAGCTCCAGTCGGCGAGCGGCCGGGCGAGCTTGACGAAGAGGAAGACCCCTTCCCCCGCGTCCGGGCATGCGGCGTGCGGGATGGCCATGTTCTCCGCGGCGAGCGTGTCGCCCAGGTCCTCGCGCTCCATGAGCGCCTCGGCGAGGCCGCGGCACCGTTCGAGCGGGATGAGCCCGTGCTGGGCGAGGTAGACGGCCACGGTGTCGATGAGCGTGCGCTTGTCCGGCGCGGCTAGCGTGGGCTCCCAGATCATGAATCGTCTCATCGGGCCATCGCCTCCCTGCGGATGCGGTTGGCCTCCTGCTCGAGCCGGTCCTGGTCCTCGAGGGTGAGCATCGCGGACACCACGAGCGTGGGGACCGTGATCTCCTCGGGCAGGCGGACGGTGGAGACGACCAGGTCGATGTCCGGGTGCTTGGCGAGCTCCTGCGCGAGCGTGCGCGAGGAGACGGTCTCGACGATGCGGAATCCGGAGAAGCGCTTGGCGATCTTCGCCTGGAGCAGCTGCGCGGTGCCGAGCCCTGTGGTGCACACGAGCAGCAGGTTGAGCGGCATGGGCGCGCGCTCCACGGCCTGCGCGAAGTGCACGGTGATGAAGCCGAGCTCCTCGTCGTCGATGTGCGGCAGGCCGCGGCGCTGCTCGATCTCGAGGCAGGCGGCGCTCACCACGTTGAACAGGTACGGGTATTCGAGCTTGATCTGCTCGAGCAGGTTGTTGGCCACGCGGATGTTGTTCCGCAGGCGGTTCATCAGCGGCTTCATGTGCAGCGACAGGTGGGCGAACAGGCCCTGCTTGTCGATGGTGCGGAACGCCGGGTCCTCGGTGACGAGGTCGATGAGCTCGTCGGTGACCTCGCGCACGTCCTCGGGGATCTCGTGCGGGTCGAGCTGCGCGAAGTCGATGCGCGAGGAGGTGAGGTACTGGTACAGGTAGTAGACCTCGATGCGCGGCAGCGTGGTGCCGAGGTAGGCGTCGAAGTTGCCGATGACCTTCTCGCACACCTGGGTGACGCCCTTGTGGTGCTCGAGCATGGCCTCGTCGAATTCGCTGGGTTCGCCGTCGTCGATGAGCGAGCCGACGCCGCGGAAGCGTTCGATGAGGATGTACAGGTGGGTGAACAGGTTGACGCTGTACGGGTAGGGCACCTCGGCGTGGGTGAGGTCCTCGATGAGGTCGAGCTGGTGGGAGACGAACGCCACGTCGCGCTGCTGCACGTCATGGTCGGCGCGCATGAACTGGCCGTTGGCGATCGCGTCGTCGGTGACGAGCAGGCTGGCCATGGCGCGGCGGATGTCGGTCTCGGTGCCGGACACCCAGATGATGTCGCCGCTGCGGGCGAGCTCGAGCTTGAACTTGGCGAGCATGCGGCGCAGGGTGCGCAGGTCCACGGCGATGGCGGACTCGCTGATGTAGAACTTGCCCCACAGGTCGTCCATGCGGTACTGCTGGGGAGCGGTGATGAGCAGACGCTTGATGATCTCGTCGCGGCGCTCCACGGAGCTCAGCGCACCGCTCTTCTCGCCTTCGCCGACGAGGTCGCGCTGGGCGAAGTAGTTGGAGGAGTTGAGGCGGTAGCCGCGGCCGCGCTGCGACTCGACAATCGGACCGTTCGCGGACTGCTCGTTGACGTGCTTGACGATGCGGGAGATGGTCTTGGTGGACACGCCGAGGACCGCGGACAGCTCCGTTCCGGGGACGAAATCACGACGGTTCAGCAGGTAGTTGATCAGTGATTTGTTGTATCCGGCCGTCATCGCCATTCGCCTCCTTCGGTGGTCTCCATTGCCTTGCTTCGTTGACATACATCAATGTATGACAGCCTTGCAGCCGAAAAGTCCGTTGCAGCGACACATCTTTGTCCGTTGGCTAGGGACATTGCAACTTGTCCATTGGCAACGGACAATCGCGTGTCCGTTGGCTGCGACATGGTCCCGTGTCCGTTGCCAAAAGCCCGGAACGGTGCGCCACGCCGCCCTCCACGGCCTCCGCCCGCCCTACGATGGGAGACGAGGGACGGGGTGTGTCCCTTGGGCAACGGACATCCGTTGAGGACATTCATAAGGACGTCCATAAGGACATTGCTACGGGAAGGAAACGCGATGAAGGGTTGGCCCGGTGAGAGGGAACTGACGGTGCCGTTCGACGAGGTGCTCGCGCTCGACGCGTCCGCCGCGCACGAGGGGGCGCCGATCCGCGACGTGATCTTCGATTTCGGCAACGTGCTGGTCGATTGGGATCCGGAGGCGCTGTTCATGCCACGGTATTCGCATGAGCGCGTCGAGGCGTTCCTCGACAACGACGTCTCCGGCTTCTACGACGCATGCGACCGCATGGACTGCGGCATGAGCCCGGAGGACGGCATCGCGTGGATGCGCGAGACGCACGGCGAACGCTGGGCGGAGATGCTCACGTACTATTTCGACAACTTCCTCGACTCGCTCACCGGCACGATTCCCGGCATGCGCGTGCTCGTCGACGACGTCAAGGCCGCGGGACTCGGCGTGTGGGGCCTGTCCAACTGGCAGAGCCAGACCATCGGCATGGCCGAGGACGCGTACGCCGTCCTGCGCGCGCTGGACGGCCGCGTCATCTCCGGCGAGGTGCGTCTACGCAAGCCGGATAAGGCCATCTACCGCAAGGCGTTGGAGACGTTCGGCATCGACGAGGCCACCGCCGTGTTCGTGGACGACAGGGCGTCGAACGTCATCGGCGCGAATCGGGCGGGCCTGCGCTGCATCCGCTTCCGCGACGAGCGCGGCCTCAGGCAAACGCTCATCACGGCCGGCGTGCCGATCCCGCAGGTCGCCGACTGACGGCGTCCCGGAGGCGTCAGGCGGCGACGGGACGGATGGCGGTCACGGCGCCCGCGTCGAACCCGTTGACGCGCGACCATTGGACCGGATCGGAGTCGAGGAGCGAATCGCGGGTCTCCGCGTACTCGTCCTCGACGGCGCGGGCGAGCATGTCCACGCCCAACGCCACGTCGCGTCCGGACGTGACGGACGCCTTGACCGCGTACGTCTTCGCACGGTCGACGACGTTCCTCAGGCTCGCACCGGAGACCACGTCGGCGAGGAACAGGGCGCGCCACACGCCGTTCTCGTCGCGCACGTCGGCCAGATGACGGCGTGCGGAACGCGTGTAGATGTCGCGTACGAGCACGGCGGTGAGCGCCTCCGCGTCCACGCCGGGCTCGAGCGGCAGGTCGTCGGTCAGATAGTGGCGGACGATGGCCGCGGCGGCCTTGGCGTCCGGGCGGTCGATGCGGATCTTCACGTCGAGGCGTCCCGGACGCAGCACGGCCGGGTCGATCATGTCCACGCGGTTGGAGGCGCCGATCACCATGACGTTGCCGAGCGACTCCACGCCGTCGAGTTCGGCGAGGAACTGCGGCACGATGGTGGTCTCCACGTCGCTGGAGACGCCGGAGCCGCGCGTGCGCAGCAGCGAGTCCATCTCGTCGATGAACACGATGACCGGGCGGCCGTCCGCGGCGCGTTCGCGCGCGCGGCGGAAGATGAGTCGGACGAGGCGCTCCGATTCGCCGACGAACTTGTTGAGCAGCTCCGGTCCCTTGACGGACAGGAACACGCCGGCGCCGTCCGGGCCGGCGCCGGAGCCTTCGGCGAGCGCGTGCGCGACGGCCTTGGCGATGAGCGTCTTGCCGTTGCCGGGCGGACCGTACAGCAGCACGCCCTTCGGCGGCTTGAGGTCGTAGCGTTCGAACAGGGTGCGGTGACGGAACGGCAGTTGGACGGCGTCGCGGATCCGGTCGATCTGCCGGTCGAGGCCGCCGATGTCGCGGAAGGTGACGTCCGGCGTCTCCTCGAGCACGAGGTCCGCGTCGTCCTCGTGCGGGAGCGCGCCGATGGCGAGCCTGCCGGACGGGTCGACGACGACGCGGTCGCCTTTGGCGAGCATGGCGTGCGCGAGCGGCGTGGCGCGGCGCGTCACCGTGGGGTTGCCGCCGCCGTCGGTGACGACGAGACGGCCGTCGTCGAGCGTTTCGGCGACGGTGCGGACGGGGCCGACGCCGTCGACGTCGCGTTGTTCGACGAGGACCATCTTCTCGTTGAGCACGACGGTGTGTCCGGCGGCGAGGCGCGCGGCGTTGAGGTTCGCGGCGACGGGCACGACCATGCGCCGCGCGCCGGCGATCACCTCGGCGCTGGCGTGCTGCACGCCCATGTCGTCGATGCGGGACGAATCGACCTTCACCATGGTGGCGAAGGTGAGCGGCGGCTGGGCGAGCTGCGCGAGCTGCGACTTCGCCTTGGTGAGCTCCTTGCCGGCGCGGTTCAGCGCCTCGGCGAGCGCGTGGTTCCTCGCCATGAGGCGGTCGTTCGCCTCCGCGAGCTCGCGTGCGGTCTGTTCGCGTGCGGTCCGCGCGTCACGATCGTCCATCGCGTCTCCTCTCCCGGACGTCCCCTTCCGGGGCGTCCCGTCGTTCAGTCGTTCCGTCGCCTGTTCCCCATCACTGTACGTACCTTGCGTACGGCCCACACGGCGATGACCACGATGAAGGCGACGATGACCACGTTCTCGAACACGTCGAGGATGCCGAGGATCGAGCACCAGCCGGCGCCGAGGAAGTAGCCGGCGGAGACGAGGACCGTGTTCCAGACGGCGGAGCCGAGCAGCGTCCAGCCGGTGAACTGGAGGAAGTTCATGCGGTTGAATCCGGCGGGGATGGAGATGAGCGAACGGACCACGGGGATGATGCGGCCGACGAGCACGCTCCACGTGCCGTAGCGGGTGAACCAGTCGTTGGCCTTGTTCACGTCCTTGCGGCTCACGCCGGGGATGACGTCGGCGGCCTTGTGGATGCGGTGCAGTCCCACCCAACGGGAGATGCCGTACAGCGCCCACGCGCCGATGAGGGAGCCGAGGGTGGCCCAGACGATCGCCCCGACGAGGGTGAACGTGCCGCGCGAGGCGGTGAAGCCGGCCAATGGCAGAATCACCTCGGAGGGGATCGGCGGGAAGATGGATTCGAGGGCGATGGCGAGCGCCACCCCGAAGCCGCCGACGGCGTCCATGAGGGCGACGAGCCAGTCGGTGATGGTCTGGATGAGGCCGCCGCTGCCGGTGGGGCAGACCGGCTGGGCAGACGCCGCGAATGTGGCGGATGCGGCGGATATCGGGGCGGTCGTCAGGGATGTCATGGTCGTGGTGGCGTCGAGGATGGCGTCGGAAATCATACGGGGCATTGTCCCAAGGTTTTTCGACAATCGGAGGCATGACTGACGAAACTGCGCAATCCCTTGACGAGACCACGGCTGCCGGCGTGACGGGCGCCTGGGGCTTCCCGGAGCCGCCTACGCTGGCGAAGCCGGGCCTGCTGGTGATGGACATGGACTCCACGCTCATCGACGAGGAGGTCATCGACGAGCTCGGCGAGGCGGCCGGCTGCGGCGAGGAGATCGCGGCCGTGACGGAGCGTGCGATGCGCGGCGAACTGGAGTTCTGCGACGCGCTGCGTGCCCGCGTGGCGCTGTTGGAGGGCCTGCCGGTCTCCGTGTTCGACACGGTGCATGACCGGCTGCATTTCACGAACGGCGCGCTCGAGCTCATCGACGTGCTGCACGCGCACGGCTGGAAAGTGGGCGTCGTCTCCGGCGGATTCCACGAGGTGGTGGACCGGCTCGCCGAGGAGGCGCATCTCGACCACAGGCTCGCGAACCGTCTCGAGGTGAGGGACGGCAGGCTCACCGGCCGCGTGCTCGGCGAGATCGTGTGCAAGACGGTGAAGCTGCACGCGCTGCGCGAGTGGGCGAAGCGCGACGGCGTCGACATGGCGCAGACCGTGGCGGTGGGCGACGGCGCGAACGACATCCCGATGATCCAGGCGGCCGGGCTCGGCGTCGCGTTCTGCGCGAAGCCGAAGACCCAGTTGGCCGCGCACGCGTCCATCAACGAGCGCGACCTGACGAAGGTCCTCGACTTCCTGCGCCGCTAGTCCGCGCCCATCCGCACCTCGTCCCGCCCGTCCCACGACGCGGTTGCGGTGGTGGGACGGGCGTCAGGCGAGGCAGGTGGTGGTCAGGCGAGGCGGGCACCTTCCGCGAGGCGGGCGCCGCGGGCCCAGTCGGCGGCGCGCATGGCCTTTTTGCCCTGCGCCTTGACCTCGGTGAGTTCGAGCGGCGTGGTGCCGGTGCCGACCCACACGTTCCGCTTGCCGGTCTTGAGTTCGCCGGGGGCGAGGGATTCAGGCGCGTTCGGGTTCGCGCCCGGCTCGACCGGCTGTGCGCGCAGCACGTGCAGGGTGGTCGGCTGCGTATCGTCCCCGACGCCGGCGTGGAGCTCGCACCAGGCGCCGGGATGCGGTGTGCAGGCGCGGATCTGGCGGTCGATGGCCTCCACGGATTCGGTGAAGTCGATGCGCGCGTCCTCGACGGTGATCTTGTGCGCGTACGCGAAGTCGCCTTCGGGCTGGGGCGTGTACACGGCGGTCCCCTCCCCCACGCGCGCGAGCGCGTCCACGTACATGGGCGCGCCCTCGTGGGCGAGGCGGTCGAGCAGTTCGCCGGAGGTCTCGCGTCCGGTGAGTTCGACGCTCATCGTGGCGATGACGGGACCGTCGTCCAAACCTTCGCCCACTTTGAACACGTCGGCGCCGGTGGTCGTGTCGCCGGCCCAGATGGAACGCTGCACGGGGGCGGCGCCGCGCCACAGGGGCAGGTTGGAGAAGTGGAGGTTGTACCAGCCGAGCGGTACGGCGTCGAGCACGTCCTTGGGCAGGATGTTGCCGTAGGCGATGACGGCGGCGATGTCCACGTCGAGGCCGCGCAGCGTGTCGAGGAAGCCGGGGTCGCGGGGTTTCGCGTCGATGACGGGGATGCCGAGCTCGAGCGCCGCGGCCTTGACGGGGCTGGGCTTCAGTTTGCGGCCGCGGCCGGTGGGCGCGTCGGGGCGGGTGAGCACGGCCGCGACCTCGAAGCGCGGGTCCGCGGCGAACGCCTTGAGGGACGGCACGGCCACGTCGGGCGTGCCGGCGAACAACAGTCTGGTCATGTATGCGGTTTCCTTTCCCTGCGGTGTTTCGTGGGCATATGAGAGCCCCGCACCCAAGGATGCGGGGCGAGGTTCACGGTTTCGTGGTTTCGTGGTGAACGGATGGGGCGCCGGCCGCGAGGATCCTCACCGACCATGCGGACGGCGGGTCATGGCATGGGCCGTGCCGCCCCGTCCTGCCTCACTCCACGCTCTGCACGTCGGGGATGCCGACGCCGGCCTCGATGAGCAGTTCGCGCAGTCGGACCGGGTCCCGGAAGCGCACGCCGCGGATGCCGGCCGCATTGGCGCCGACGATGTTCATGGCCTTGTCGTCGATGAACACGGCGCCGTCCGCGGTGATGCCGAATTCCTGAAGCGCACGCTCGTAGATGTCCTTGTGGGGTTTGCGCAGCTTCACGTAGCCGGAGACGACCTTGCCGTCGAGCTGCTGGAGGATGGGCGTGGCCCGTTCGGCGATGGGGAACAGCTCCTTCTCCCAGTTGGACAGGCCCCATACGCCGATGCCGGCCGCCTTCAAGTCGTTGACGAGGACGCGCGCGCCGGGCACGACGCCGGTGAGGGAGTCCTCGAAGTTGTCGAGGTAGTACTTGAGCATGTCGGCCCATTGGTCGCCGCTGTGCTCACGCATCCAAGCGACGCCCTCCTCGGGGGTGGCGCCGCCGTCCATCTGGTCGTTGGCGTCGTAGAAGCGGGAGATGTCGTTGTCGAGGAACCGGTCGATGGTGGCCTGGTCGTAGCGTGGGATGAGCACGGCGGCGGGATCCCAGTAGATGAGCACGTTGCCGAAGTCGAAGATGACGTCGGTGATGGGTTTGCCCGCGTTGACGGCCGCTTCGCCGTCCGCCACGAGCACGTCGTATTCCATATCCGGTTCGCCCGGCCAGCCTTTCATCGTGGCTCCTTCCGTTGCCGTGATCCGTTGTCTGTTCGTCGCGTCCGTCGTGCCCGCGCGTTTCGGACGATGCCGCACGACGCGCCCCGTATCCCATGTTCCCATGCGTGCGGGACGGGTCAGATGAGGTCCTTGCGGTCGAGTTGGAAGCGCAGTTCGCCCGGTTCGCGGGTGGCCGCGTGGCGTGCCGCCTCGTTTCTGAGCCGTTCGGCGAGTTCCTCGCGCCGCGCGTGGGGTACGCGGATGACGGCGCGGACGCGGTCCGCGGTCACTTCGAGTTCGCGCGCGTCCACGGTGCGCGGCTGCGGGATGGGTACCGGTCCGAGCACGCCGGGCATGGTCTGCGAGGGGTCGGCCCGCATGGCGGCGTCCATGTCGTCCGTGGGACTTCCCTCCTTCGTCTCGGTCGTCCGGGATGCCCGTATGGGGCAGAGGGCCATGTCGCCGTCGAGCGCGCCGACGGCTTTGAGCGCGCGCATGACGGTGTCCCGTCTGCCCCAGACACAGGCGACGCTGACGACCGGCGGCATGCCGGTCTCGCGGCGTTCGGCGAGTTCGCGCGAGGCGAGGAGCGTGGAATCCCAGAGCATGAGCGATTGGGCGATGGCCGGGTCGGTCTCACCGAGCAGCAGCACCTGGCCGCCGACGGTGCGCGGCGCGCAGAGGCTTGCGGCGCGCATCCACGCGGCGAGCGTGTCCACACGGGCATCGAGCCCCGGCGCGTACAGGCTGGTCCATGCGTCGAGGATCGCCACGGCCGCGTAGGAGCCGTACCGGGGCGTGCCTCCCGCTGTGTCTTGCGGCATGCGGACGCGTGGTTCGGCGCCGGGTGTGGCGATGACGATGAGCGGCCGGTAATCGATGAGTTCGATGGGCCCGCCGGGCTGGCTGGGGCTGGACAGCAGGACGGGGACGCCGCGGAACAGGCCGCGCAGTTCGTCGGCGGTGCCGGCGGCGCCGACGCGTACGACGCGCAGACGGTCGCCGTGGCAGTGCGGGCATGTCCAGTTGGAGGCGGCGGCGCCGCACCAGCGGCAGCGCGGCACGGGGTTATTGCGTACGCGTTGCAGGGGGCCGGTGCATTTGCGGCAGCGCGCCTGGCGCAGGCACTTCGGGTTGGCGCAGCTCAATGTCTCCGAGATGCCGTCGGAGGGGATGGAGAAGAGGACGGGACCGCCGCGCAGCGCCTCGCGGATGTTGGCCACGGCCACGTGGGGTACGCGCGCGCCGATGGAGGGGTCGGCGAGCCGGGCGAGCTCCTCGCGGTTGAGCCAACGCACCCATGGCGTCGCGTCCTTCAATACGGTGGGCAGCGGACGAATGGCGGTGCTCGGTCCGCTCACCGCGTCCGCCATGCCGATGCGTTCCGTGGCCTCGAGTTGGCTGATGGGGCTGCGCGCGTTGGCGAGCGCGACGAACACGCCGTCGTGCGACCGGGCGCGCAGACGCAGCACGCCGCGCGCGCGCGCGTAGGGCATCATGCCGTCGGCCTGCTGGTAGGCGATGTCGTCCATGATGGCGAACAGGGCTGGCCCTTCGACGGGCGCGTACATGGCGGCGCGCGGGCCGATGGCGCATCGGACCTGTCCGGTGGCGAGGGCGAGGTAGGCGCGGTAGCGGTCCATGGGCGGCATGTCGGCGGCGAGGACAGCGACGTCACCGGTCCATCCGCCGGTGCCGGAACGGCCCGGACCGAACGGCGCGAAGCCGAGTTCCCCGAGTGAGGCGAGCACGTCGTGCGTCTCCTTCATGCCGGGCAGGACGATGACGGCGGCGTGTCCGGCGGCGAGCGATTCGGCGGCCATCCAGGCGAGCGCAGTCGCCGCCTGTCCCACGCCGGGCAGCGGGTCGACGACGAAGGATCGGAAGGCGCGGCCGTGCAACGCGTCGCGCAGGTCGCGCATGCCGTCGCCGTACATGGCGGCGATGCGGTCGTATCGTGCGTCGACGCGCGTCGACGCCTCGGCGGACGGCCCGTCGCCGCCCTGTCCCGTCGGACCGGCGGCGGGCCGTCGTCCGGCGAATCCACCGGTCTCCGCTCCCCCGTCGCGGCTGAAGCCGGCGACGAGACGCTGCTCCTTCTCCACTTTGGCGACGCGCGGAGGGACGGCTAGACGCAGGATGTTGGCGCGCGTGCCGCCGTACGCGTCGGCGATGAGCGTGATGTCGCGGCGCATGGAGGCGGGGACGAGCACGTCGCCGCCGAGCACGCGCTCGAGGTATCGCAGGGCGGAGGGTGCGGTATCGCTGTGGTCGGCGCGTTCCCAGACGACGCCGTCGACACGGCGGCCGCCGAACCGCACGCGCACGAGCGTGCCGGGCACGGCCGCGTCCGCGTCCTTCTCGTCGACGAGATAGTCGAACGTGCGGCCCAAGTGCGTGGCCTGCACGTCGAGTACGACGCGCGCGATGGGGTCCTTCCCCGCCGGCGTATGCTCGGCGGGCGCGCGACGGCGCCGCCTGCGGGGGGCGAGCCCGTCCAACGCCAGCTGTTCCGCGTCCGTTCCTGTCATGGAACCCATGGTAGCGGCAACGACAAGGACCGGTAGATATCTACCGGTCCTTTGCAATCAGACGTGTCACCGAATCAGGCGAGCTCGGCGATGGCGGCCTTGAGCTCGTCGACCTTGTCCGTGGCCTCCCACGGGAAGTCGACGTCGGTGCGGCCGAAGTGGCCGTAGGCGGCGGTCTTCGCGTAGATCGGGCGCTTGAGGTCGAGTTCGTCGATGATCGCGGCGGGACGCAGGTCGAAGACCTTGCGCACGGCCTGCTGGATCCGGTCGCGGGTCACGCCGCCGATCTCGGTGCCGAACGTCTCGACGTTGATGGACACCGGGTCGGCCACGCCGATCGCGTACGCGACCTGCACCTCCACGCGGTGCGCGAGTCCCGCGGCGACGATGTTCTTCGCCACCCAGCGGGTCGCGTACGCGGCGGAACGGTCCACCTTGGACGGATCCTTGCCGCTGAACGCGCCGCCGCCGTGGTGGGCGGCGCCGCCGTACGTGTCGACGATGATCTTGCGGCCGGTGAGTCCGGCGTCGGCGGCCGGGCCGCCGAGGATGAACGAGCCGGTCGGGTTGACGAGCTGACGGTAGTCGTCGTGCTTGAGCGTGTCGCCGAGGACCTCGTCGAGCACCGGGTCGATGACGTGCTCCTTGAGCTCCTTCTCGAGCCATTCGTGCGTGGCCTCGGGATCATGCTGCGTGGAGATGAGGACTGTGTCGACGCGCAGCGGCTTGTTGTCCTCGTCGTATTCGATGGTGACCTGCGTCTTGCCGTCCGGGCGCAGGTGCGGCACCTCGCCGCTCTTGCGCACCTCGGCCAGACGGTAGGCCAGACGGTGCGCCAGATGCACCGGCAGCGGCATGAGCACGTCGGTCTCGTCGGTGGCGTAGCCGAACATGACGCCCTGGTCGCCGGCGCCCTGCGCCTCGTAGCGCTGTTCACGGCTGGCGGCGGATTCCTCGGCCTCGCTCAGACGGGAGACGCCCTGGTTGATTTCGGCGCTCTGTCCGGTGATGGCGACGATCACGCCGCAGGAGTCGGCGTCGAGGCCGACCTCGGACGAGGTGTAGCCGATGCGGCGCAGCGTCTCGCGCACCTTCGCCTGCACGTCCACGTAGCCTTCGGAGGTCACCTCGCCGAAGACGAGGAACACGCCGGTGGCGGCGGAGGTCTCGACGGCGACGTGGGATTGCGGGTCCTGACGGAGCAGGTCGTCGAGAATCTCGTCGGAGATCTGGTCGCACACCTTGTCCGGATGGCCTTCGGTGACGGATTCGGCGGAGATGAGCTTGCGCTCGTGGTTGGTCATATCATCCCTCTTTCGGACTTATCGCCCCGCTCGCGCATACCCGCCGGCGAGGCACAATGATACGGATTGTTCTGTTGTTGGGGACCGTACGGGCTTCGGACGCGCGTTGCCGCGCGCCTTGGACGCAGCCTCGCGGCTACGAAAAAGGCCCGTGCCAAGCCGTGCGCGCGAATCATAGCGTGCACGGCCGGCGCGAGCCTCAGGTCGTTCGCTCCTGCCGTCCAGTTCTACACGACACGCCGCCGTGGGGCAAGCGTGTGTCGGGAATCCTCCGGCGATTCCGGTGGGTCCGAAGGGTCCGGGGATTCGGGACGGCGTGTGCGTCGGAAGATCAGTTGCCTTCGCTCAGGTCGTCCTCGCCGAGGGTCTCCTCGAGCAGGCCCTCGTCGATCTCGCGGAAGGCGATGGACAGCGGCTTCTCGTTGTTCTGGTAGTCGACGAGCGGGCCGACGTTCTGCAGCAGGCCTTCGTTGAGCTGGGTGAAGTAGGAGTTGATCTGACGGGCGCGCTTGGCGGCGAAGATCGCCAGCGCGTACTTGGAGTCCGCATGCTCCATGAGATCGTCGATCGTCGGGCTGGCCAGACCGTCGGGGGTGGGGCTGGTGCCGAACTCCTCGTTGCCCTTGACCTCGGTGGTCTCGGTCTCGGTTTCTTCTGCCATATTCATGCTCCCAATCATGGAAAAACTATCTCAACCGCAACGAGTATAGCCATGCCCGGGGACCTGCCTGACCGGCCGGGGCCGCGGCGTGCAGAAGACATCCGGCTGTTGACCCGCCCGAGCCGCGCCCGGCGTGAACGTTACCAACGTAACATCCTCGTGAATTCCACATACTGACTCTTGACAAAACGCGTGTCCCGATTAGGGACTTGAATAGATGCCATGACTGAAATGCGATCTGCAAAACTCATGTCGGGCCGCGTCTTCGCAGGCGCCCGTGCCCTCTACCGCGCCGCCGGCGTCAGCGGGGAGGATATGGGCCGCAAGCCCATCATCGCCATCGCCAACTCCTTCGACGAGTTCCTCCCCGGCCACGTCCACCTCAACAAGGTCGGCCGCATCGTCTCCGAAGCCATCAAGGAAGCCGGTGGCATCCCCCGCGAGTTCAACACCATGGCCGTCGACGACGGCATCGCCATGGGACACACCGGCATGCTGTACTCCCTGCCCTCCCGCGACATCATCGCGGACACCGTCGAATACCAGTGCAACGCGCACTGCGCCGACGCCCTGATCTGCATCCCGAACTGCGACAAGGTCGTCCCCGGCATGCTCATGGCCGCGCTGCGCCTCAACATCCCGACCGTGTTCGTCTCCGGCGGCCCGATGGAGGCCGGCACCACGGTCCTCGCCGACGGCACCGTGAAGAAGAACACCGACCTCATCTCCGTGATGTACGCCTCCGCCGACGACAACGTCTCCGAGGAGGACCTGCTCAACTACGAGAAGACCGTCTGCCCGACCTGCGGCTCCTGCGCCGGCATGTTCACCGCCAACTCGATGAACTGCCTGACCGAGGCCATCGGCCTGGCTCTGCCCGGCAACGGCACGATCCTCGCCTCCCACTCCTACCGCAAAGACCTGTTCAAGCGCGCCGCGCAGCAGGTCGTCAAGATCGCGAACCAGTACTACCACGACTCCGACGACTCCGTGCTGCCGCGCTCCATCGCCACCAAGCACGCGTTCGAGAACGCGATGACCATGGACGTGGCCATGGGCGGCTCCACCAACACCGTGCTGCACATCCTCGCGATGGCCCAGTCCGCTGACGTGGACTTCACGCTCGACGACATCGAGCGCATCTCGCACACCGTGCCGTGCATCTGCAAGGCCAGCCCGTCCGGCAAGTGGGAGATCTCCGACGTGCACCGCGCCGGCGGCATCACCGGCATCCTCGGCGAGCTCGACCGCGCCGGCAAGCTACACAAGGACGTCCACTCCATCGACTACCCGTCGCTTGAGGCCAAGCTCGACGACTGGGACATCATGCGCCCCACCTGCACCGACGAGGCCAAGCAGATGTACAAGGCGGCCCCGGGCCACATCATCTCCCCGGAGCCGTGGACGCACACCACGCTGTTCGACACGCTCGACACCGACCGCGAGCACGGCGCCATCCACGACATCAACCACCCGGAGATCCACGAGGGCGGCCTCGCCGTGCTGCGCGGCAACCTCGCGCCCGACGGCTGCGTCGTCAAGACCGCCGGCGTGCCGCAGGAGATCTGGAAGTTCCGCGGACCCGCGCTGGTCGTCGAGTCCCAGGAGGAGGCCATCAAGGTCATCCTCGACGACACCCTGAAGCCGGGCATGGCGCTGGTCATCCGCTACGAGGGACCGAAGGGCGGCCCGGGCATGCAGGAGATGCTCTACCCGACCTCCTTCGTCAAGGGCAAGGGCATCGGCAAGCAGGTCGCCATGCTCACCGACGGCCGCTACTCCGGCGGCTCCTCGGGTCTCGCGATCGGCCACATCGCCCCCGAGGCCGCGAACAAGGGACCGATCGCCCTCATCAAGAACGGCGACATCATCAACATCGACATCGAGGCGCGTCAGGTGAACGTCGAGCTGACCGACGAGCAGCTCGCCGAACGCCGCGCCGAACTCGAGGCCGGCGACGGCTACGTGGCGCACCGCGACCGCAAGGTCAGCCAGGCCCTCAAGGCCTACGCCGCGTTCGCCCGCTCCGCCGACAAGGGCGCCACCCGCGATCCGGAGCTCATCAACAGGCTCTCCGGCCTCGCCTGATCGGCCCGTCGCCGTCGGTGCAGAATCCGATTCCGACGTCGGCATGACGGCGTAACGGCATGACGAACGCCCCGTGGAACGTATGTTCCACGGGGCGTTCCCGTATCGGTGGCCCCCGGTGCCCCTATACTGTGACGCGGCTAGAACATCCATGGCCGAAGACGCGCAGGCTCCTCACCTTACTGCTCCACGTCCCGGCCGCGAGCGCCCGCCCGCAGGCAGGCGCGGAAGGCAAGGTGAAATTCCCATGTCCCTCGCGAACCGTCTCAAGCGTCGCATCCCCACCGTCATCGCCGTCGTCCTGCTGTTCGTCGCATGGGAGGCGTGGGTACGGCTCGCCCACGTCCCATCCACGATGATCCCGGCGCCAAGCGAGATATTCCAGGCCACCCTCGAGGTGTGGGACACGCTGGGGCCGGCCGCCGCGGTCACCACGTACGAAGGCGTGGTGGGCTTCCTGTACGCAGTGCTGTTCGGCGTGCTCATCGGCATCGCCCTGTACTGCTCGCGCACGTTCAACGCGGCGTTCTACCCGCTGCTCGCGGCGGCGCAGACGATGCCGCTCATCTCCATCGCCCCGCTGTTCCTCATCTGGTTCGGGTTCGAGACGTCCGGCAAGATCGTCATCGTGGCGGTGTTCGGCCTGTTTCCGATCGCCGTGCAGACGGTGCGCGGCTTGGAGGCGGTGCCGTCGTTCTACTCCGACGTGGCGCTCACCTGCGGCGCGACGCGCGCGTGGACGCTGTGGCATGTGAAGCTGCGCGTGGCGGCGCGTCAGATCTACGGCGGCGTGCGCGTGTCCGCCGCATACATCTTCGCCACCGCCTCGACGGCCGAGTACCTGGGCGCGCGCAAGGGCCTGGGCATCTGGCTGCAGGCCGCGTACAACTCGTTCCGCACGCCGCTCATCTTCTCCGCCACGTTCACGATCATCATCATGACCTGCCTGCTCATGCTCGCCGTGAACGCGAGTGAACGTTTGCTGCTCGGCCCGGCCGGCGACGACGAGGATCCGGACGCGGACCAGTGACCTATCTCCGTGGACGCCCGGTAGCCGCATGCCCCTATAATGGCAACCGCCATGAGCCGACGTGTGGCAAACCGGCGGACCCCCTTTTCCTCATGACGTCCGGGGCCGTCGGGGGCGTCGGCCGGGCGGAACCCACGGCCCTCCCTATCGTTCTCTGCCGGTTCCGCCTGGGAGCAAGACACCCAGAGAACGATAGAGAGACAACGAACTAGGGATTCATCATGAAGCACAGCCTTGTGAACAAGGCGATCGCCCTCGTGGGCGCCGTCGCCATGGCCTTCGGCGTATCCGCGTGCGGCCAGGCCAACGACTCCTCCGATTCCTCGAACGGCCTCAAGAAGGTCACGTTCATGCTGTCCTGGGCGCCGGACACCAACCACATCGGCGTCTACGTGGCGAAGAACAAGGGCTGGTTCAAGGACCAGGGCTACGACGTGGACATCGTGGCCGTGGCCCAGGCCGGCGCCGAGCAGGCCGTGAACAACGGCGTGGCCGACTTCGCCCTGTCCAACCTCACCAACGTGGGCATGTACGCGCTCAAGGGCGCGAAGATCAAGCAGGTGCTGCAGGTCCAGCAGAAGCCGAGCGCCATCTGGTGCTCGCTCGCCTCGAACACGTCCATCAAGTCCCCGAAGGACTTCGACGGCAAGACGTTCGCCACGTTCGGCTCCAACGAGTCCGACGCGGTGATCCGCCGCATGATCCAGACCGACGGCGGCAAGGGCGAGTTCGACAAGGTCACCGTCGGCACCTCCACCTTCCAGACGATGGAATCCGGCAAGGCCGATTTCGGCGGCTTCTACGCCACCTGGGAGGGCGTGCAGGCCGAGATGTACGGTCCGAAGCTCAACTGCTTCACCGAACCGGACTACGGCGTGCCCGGCAACGCGGATTCGATCGGCGTGATCACCAGCGACAAGACCATCAAGGAGAACCCGGAGCTGGTGAGGAAGTTCACGCAGGCCACGCAGAAGGGCTACGAGTACGCGTACTCGCACCCGGACGACGCGGCGAAGATCCTCGTGGACGAGGCGAAGGACGCGAACCTCAAGCTCGACTTCGTCAAGAAGAGCATGCACACCATCGTCGACGGCCAGTACTGGGGCGATCCGGCGAAGATCAAGGACGGCTCGTTCGTGCTCGGCACCAACGACTTCACCGAACCGCAGAAGTACTTCGACTTCCTTGCCGAGGAGGACGCCTACACGGATTCCCACGACAAGGTGATCCACACGGCCCCGCAGACGAAGGACCTCGCCACCAACGAGTTCCTCGGCAAGTGATCCGGCGTCGACATGGCGCACGTGACGTGGCTTCCGCGTCGTCGTGCACGCCGTGTCGCGCGTCATCGTACGTTGTACCGTTCGATGCCGTCGTCCGACGGCATCGCCCGTCGCGTCGCGACCGTTTTCCAAACACCGCCCGCCGGCCATCCGCCGGCGGGCGGTTCCGCATCCGTCCCGTCGGTTCCACCCCACCGGTTCCGCCCACCACCGTCCCGTCGGTTCCACCCCCGTCGGTTCCGCCCATCGCCGCGAGTGTCCGATGAGACACCGCCCTGTCACATCAAGGAGACCATATGACCGCCCACTCCCCCGTCCGCGTCGTCGCCTGCGTGGACACCGGCGTCGACGACGCGCTGGCTCTGGCGTACCTGCTGGTCTCGCCCGACGAATGCGACCTGATCGGCGTGGTCGCCGGCTATGGCAACGTGGACGAGCCGACCGCCTTCGCCAACACGCGTCTGGCGCTCGACCTGTTCGGCCGCCCCGACATCCCCGTGCTCCACGGGGCCACGCATCCCTCGTGGGCGGACGCCTTCATTCCGGACGCCGGATGCGCGCAGTTCCACGGCGTCGACGGTCTGGGCGGACTGAGCGGCCGGACCGTAGCATCGCCCGATACGACGACGGTCGTCGCCGCGCGCGGCGACGACGCATCGCACCTCCACTCCCCCGTCGTGTCGGTCGGCGGCTACCGCACGGACGATCCGCACGCGAACCCGGCCGTACCGGTCACGCACGGTCACTCCCCCATCGTCGCCGGCACGCCGGACGCACACGAGGGGCAGCATGACGACGGCGTCGGCTTCCTCATCGACGAGGTGCAGTGCCACGGCCGAGACGTCACCATCCTCGCCACCGGACCGCTCACCGACGTGGACGCGGCCATCACCCGCGCGCCGGACATCGCGCCGAAACTCAGGCTCGTGATGATGGGCGGCACACTCACCCAACCGGGCAACTGCTGGGACGCGGTCGCCGAAACGAACGTCATCCAGGATCCGGAGGCCGCGGACCGCGTGTTCCACGCGGGCGCGGACGTGACGATGATCGGCCTCGACGTGACGCACCGGTGCCTGCTGCCGCAATCGGCCGCCGAACGGTGGCGCGCCGCCGGCACGGAGCGCGGACGGTTCCTCGCCGGACTCGCCGAATTCTCCATCGCCGCGAATCTCAAGGCGGATCCGGCGATCTTCGCCGGCGGCATGCCGCTGCACGACCCGCTCGCGGCGGCCGTCGCCCTCGACCCCACGCTCGTGACGTGCGTCGACGTCGCGATGCGCGCCGAAACCGCGACCGGCGACTTCACCGGCGTACGCGGCCGCACCACGGGCGACCCGATGGGCCTCGTCACACCGGACGCGCCGCGCACGCACGTCGCGCTCGGCGTCGACGCACCCCGCTTCGTGGACGGGTTCACCGACCGGCTCGCCGCGCTGTGCGGCGTCTGACGCTACTTCTTCACGCCGCCGAAGCGACGGTCGCGGTGGATGTAGTGGTCGATGGAGCGCCACAACACGTCGCGGCCGCAGTCGGGGAACAGCTCGGGCACGAAATCGAGCTCCGCGTAGGCGGCCTGCCACGGCAGGAAGTTGGAGGTGCGCTGCTCGCCGGACGTGCGGATCACCAGATCGCAGTCGGGCACGTCGGGCAGGTAGAGGTGGTCGGCGATCATCTTCTCGGTGACGCGGTCGCCGCTGATTCTGCCGTCGCGCACCTCGCGCGCGATGGCGGCGCAGGCGTCGGCGATCTCGGCGCGCCCGCCGTAGTTGATGCAGAACACCACGTCGATGACCTTGTTATGCTTCGTGCGCTCCTGCGCCACCTCGAGCTCGTCGATGACCGACTTCCACAGCTTCGGGCGACGGCCGGACCAGCGCACGCGCACGCCCCACTCGTCCATCTGCGCCACGCGGCGGTGGATGATCTCACGCGAGAAGCCCATGAGGAAGCGCACCTCCTGCGGGCTGCGCTTCCAGTTCTCCGTGGAGAACGTGTACAGGCTCAGGTAGCGCACGCCGGCCTCGATGGCGCCGGCGATTGTGTCGAAGACGACCGGTTCGGCCGCCTGATGGCCGTTGGTGCGGATCATGCCGCGCTGCTTGGCCCAACGTCCGTTGCCGTCCATGATGACGCCGACATGGCGCGGCACCTTGTCCTTGGGGAAATCGGGGATGCGCGAGGGGTCGGAGAACGGTGCGGCGGGGATGTCCAGCGAAGTATAGTCGACGTTTTCGAAAGCCATGGTTGTCAATCTAGCAGCCTCATGGAACGTAGCGGACGCTCCAGGTAGTACTCGGCCCAATCCTCCACGAGACGCACGGTCTCCGGCATGAGATCATGGCCGTCGAGCACGGGCCAGTCGCCCTCGACGAGCGCCCTGAGCTGCGTGACCGCGACGGCCGGCACGCGACGTGATTCGGGCGTGTGGTCCCTGGCGCACATGAGGCCGCCGGCGGGGATGGAAAAGAACACGTCGCCCGCATCCCATCGACCGCCGCACACCACGCAGCTGGTGAGCCGCGGCTCCCAGCCGGCGATGGCGAGCGCGCGCATCACGTACGAGCCGGAGATGTGCGCGGGCGCGTGGGCGTGCCTGGCGAGCGCGTTGAGCGCGCCGATGAGCAGCCGGTACTGCGCGACAGTACGTTCGTTCTCGGCCGTGACGAGTTTGTCCGAGGTCTCGACAATGACGTTCGCCGCGGTGTACGCGTCGTAGTCGGCGGTGATGGGCCCGGCGTACGCGGCGATCGAGTCCGCCTGGGAGACGACGTCGAGCGAATGCCCGGTGGCGATGAGCAGGTCGGCGCGCATGAACGGTTCGAGGCGCGCGCCGAACCGCGATTTGGTGCGTCGCACGCCTTTGGCGACGGCACGCACCTTGCCGTGGGCCTTGGTCAACAGGGTGATGATGCGGTCGGCCTCGCCGAGCTTGGCGGTACGCAGCACCACGCCTTCGTCTCTGTAGAGGGGCATGGGACCATACTACGGCCGTGCCGCGGCCCACCGCACGGCCTGCCAAACATCCGTTCCTATAGAATCGGACGTTCCCGGAACCAAAGCAGACCCATACGCATTCGTTCCTATAGAATCGGACGTTCCCGGAACCAAAGCAGACCCATACGCATTCGTTCCTATAGAATCGGACGCTTCTCCATCTCACACGGCCTGCCAAACATCCGTTCCTATAGAATCGGACGTCGCGCGCACGGGCTCAGTAGATGAACAGCCCCCAGAACGCGAAGAAGAACAGGACGTGGAGCATGGACACGGCGGTGAGCCAGAACAGCACGCGTCCGAAGCGCGTGGCGGCGAGCACGGGCTCCGCGCCGGTCACCACGCCGCGGATGGAGCCGGGGCGCGGCGGCCAGGCCAGCATGCCGCGTTCCACGGCCACTTCGATGAGCCGGGCGAACACGCGCGACCACGCCCAGACCACGAGCGTGCTCACCACCTGGATGACGGGCCAGCTCCACCACATCACGCCGGGCTGTTCGGCGGGCGCGGCGCCCCAGGCGAGCCTGACCACGCCCATGACCACCTGTCCGAGTCCCGCGGCGAACAGGAGCAGCGTGGCCATGGTGGTGACGGCCAGCGTGATGAGCGCGTTGCCGAACCCGTTGCGGAAACCCAGCCCCGGATAGGGCACGCCACGGTTGGCGCGGCATAGACGGAACCGGATGCGGCGTCCCAGCGCGGCCAACCATGCCACGGCGGTGGCGACGAGCAGGAGGATGGTGCCCGCGTGCAGGATGGCGCCGTACACGGTGAGCGAGCGCCGGGGCTGGAGGTCATTGGGCACGACGATGGACTGGTAGATGGTGTCGCCGGCCACGCGTTCGCTGGTCTGTCGTCTCCCCGCGGCCACGCCCGAGGTCCAGGAGACCACGTCGTCCACGTACGCGTCCGCGAACCGGGTGCCGCTTTCCGCCTCGTCGCCGAGTCTGAGCACATGGTTGGCCACCGGATAGCTGCGGACGGTCACGTCCCAATTGCCGGCCTTGTGGGCTTCGCGCAGGATGCGTTCGACGCCTTCGACCTGCGCGGTCATCACGTCCTTGGATCCGTACGCCACGAGCGTGGGAATCGCGTAGGCGGACGATTCGGGCAGGTCCAGGTCGAAGTTGTCGAGGCCGAAGAACGCGGTGTCGGCGTTGAACACGCGGCGCACGATGGACTGATAGCCGTCGTTGGCGCCGACGAGCGCGAAGTCCTGCGAGATGAAGAAGCCGAGCGAGCGCCGCGGGGTGAACACCATGGGGCTGAGGAGCACCTGGAACGCCACGTCGTGGTCTTCGGCGAGCAGGTATTGGCTGATCCATGTGGATTCGCTGGTGGCGTAGATGCCGATCTTGGCGGCGTCGACGTCCGCGCGTTTCCTGAGCATGCGGATGGCCGCGTCGTAGGCCCGCGCGGAGGCGGGATAGTCGCGGTTCACGTCGGTGGTGTCCCAGACGGGCTTGTCGATGACGGCGGTGACGAAGCCCGCGGAGGCGAGCGTTTCGGCCATGTCGCCGAACGAGTTGTAGGCGGTGCCGAAGCCGGCGCCGTGCATGAACAGGATGGCGGGCCGGGTGCCGGACGCGCCGGCCGGCCGGCGGACGAGCATGGTGATGGTCTGCGTGGCGTCCTCGCCTTCGCCCTGCACCTGCCATGTGGAGTCCGATTCGGGGTCGACGGGCTGTTCCACGGCCTTGCCGACCTGTGTGCCGTCGCGTGCGATGGTCAGCGCGTACGATTCCTCCTCCACCTGGTAGAGGCCGGATTCACCGCCGGACGCGTCCGTCTCGCCGCCGCCGTCACCTTCGGCCCGGAAGGTGACGGCGGTGTTCCTGCTGAGGGTCGCGATGGTCTGTCCGGTGGGTTCGTTGTCCCACGGCACGGTGGTGAGGTTGGAGACGGAGACGAGCAGTCCGATGAGGATGATGAAGATGGGCAGGCTCACCGAGAGTCTGCGCCCGTTCGACCATGGGGCCGTCCGGGCGTTCCCGCCGCGGTCCGTCCGCCTTCCGGTCGCTTCCTTCCGCCCCCGTACGTCCGCCATGCCGCAGGCCGCCGTTCAGCGTCCGGGATGCTGGATGGGCACGACCACCGGTCCGGTGGAGCCTTCGGGCACCTTGCCCTCCGATTCCATCTGCGCGGCGATGTCGTTGGCGATGGTCAGCAGCGTCTCGACGATCTGGTCCTCGGGCACGGTCTTGATGACCTTGCCCTTGATGAAGATCTGGCCCTTGCCGTTGCCGGAGGCGACGCCGAGGTCGGCTTCGCGCGCCTCGCCCGGGCCGTTGACGATGCAGCCCATGACGGCCACGCGGATCGGCGCGGTGATGTCCTTGAGGCCTTCGGTGACGGCGGAGGCGAGCTGGATGACGTCCACCTGCGCGCGGCCGCAGCTCGGGCAGGAGATGATGTCGAACTTGCGCGGGCGCAGGCCCATGTATTCGAGCAGCTTGCAGCCGACCTTCACCTCTTCGACGGGCGGCGCGGACAGGGACACGCGGATCGTGTCGCCGATGCCTTCGGCGAGGAGCGCGCCGAACGCGAGGCACGACTTGATGGTGCCCTGCCATTGCGGGCCGGCCTCGGTGACGCCGAGGTGGAGCGGCCAGTCGCCCTTGGAGGCGAGCAGACGGTAGGTCTGCACCATGGTGATGACGTCGTGGTGCTTGACGGAGATCTTGAAGTCGTGGAAGCCGACGTCCTCGAACATGCGGGCCTCCTTGAGCGCGGAGGCGACGAGGGCCTCCGGGGTGGGACCGCCGTACTTGGCGTACAGCTCCTTGTCGAGCGAGCCGGCGTTGACGCCGATGCGCAGTGAAATGCCCGCATCGGTGGCGGCCTTGCAGATGTCGGGGCCGACCTGGTCGAACTTGCGGATGTTGCCCGGGTTGACGCGTACGGCCGCGCAACCGGCGTCGATGGCCTGGAACACGTACTTCGACTGGAAGTGGATGTCGGCGATGACCGGGATCGGCGACTTGCGGCAGATCTCCGGCAGCGCGTCGGCGTCGTCCTGGCTCGGCACGGCGACTCGCACGATGTCGCAGCCGGCGGCGGTGAGCTCGGCGATCTGCTGGAGCGTGGCGGGCACGTCGGCGGTGAGCGTGTTGGTCATCGACTGCACGGAGATGGGCGCGCCGCCTCCGACCGGCACCGGCCCCACCATGATGCGGCGCGACTTGCGACGCGGGTGCAGCGGCGATTCGCTGGTCAGCTCGACGGGGTCGCCGGTCTTGCGGAAGGGCTTTGCGGACGGGGTTTCAATGCTCAACGATGTCACCATTCCTCGGGTATCCGTGGGATTACATGCGTGCTCCCGCTGACGGGGACGCCGTCAGCGGGAGCACCGGAACATAATGCGCTACTGCCTGTCTATCAGTTCGTCGGCCTTGCGGCGGGCCTCGAGCTCGAGTCGCTCCATTTCCTCCACGTCACGGAACAGCGGGTCGCCGCGCAGTTCGGCGTCCATGTCGTCGAGCACGGCCTTGACCGTGTCCACGATGCCGAGGTACGGCAGGCGATGGTCGAGGAACGCGTGCACGGCCTGCTCGTTGGCGGCGTTGAGGACGGCCGTGTGCTTCTCCGAGGCGGCAAGGCATTGGCGTGCGAGGGAGACGGCGGGGAACGCCTCGTCGTCGAGCGGCTCGAACGTCCATTCGGAGGCCTTCGTCCAGTCGCATGCGGCGGCCACGTCGCTCATGCGGTCCGGCGCGGACAGGCCCAACGCGATGGGCAGGCGCATGTCCGGCGGCGAGGCCTGGGCGATGGTGGCGCCGTCGACGAATTCGACCATCGAATGGACGATGGACTGCGGGTGGACGGTCACGGCGATGCGTTCGGGCGGCACGTCGAACAGGCGGGACGCCTCGATGACCTCGAGACCCTTGTTCATCAGGGTGGACGAGTTGATGGTGACGACCGGGCCCATGTTCCACGTGGGGTGGTTCAGCGCCTGTTCGGGCGTGATGTGGGTCATCTGTTCGCGCTTCATGCCGCGGAATGGTCCGCCGGAGGCGGTGACGACGAGACGTGCGACCTCGGCGTGGGTGCCGGAACGCAGCGACTGCCAGATGGCGGAATGCTCGGAGTCGACCGGGTTGATCTGGTCCTCGCGCACGCGCGCGCCGAACAGGAGGTGGCCGCCGGCCACGACGGATTCCTTGTTGGCGAGGGCGAGCTGGGATCCGGCCTTCAGCGCGGCGATCGAGGGTTCGAGGCCGATGGAGCCGGTGATGCCGTTGAGCACCACGGAGGCGCCGGAGCCGGCCATGGCGACGACCGCGTCGGGGCCGGCCTGGATCTGCGTGTAGGGGGCGCCGGCCTGGTCGAGCGCCTCGCGCAGCGCCTTGGCTTTGGAGGCGTCGTAGACCGCGACCTGCGGGACGCGGAACCGCGCGGCCTGCTGCGCGAGCAGGTCGATGTGGGAGCCGCCCGCCGCAAGTCCGGTGACGGTGAACCGTTCGGGATGACGGGAGATGACGTCAAGCCCCTGCGTGCCGATGGAACCGGTGGAGCCGAGGATGACGACGGTGTTGCTGTGGATCACTGCTGCTTCTTTTCGTTGGCGTTGGCGTTGCCGAGAGTGAGTGTGGGGAACGACAGGTCCGGAATCTCCAGGTCGTTGCTGGTGGTGGACAGCAGCGAGAACGGGGCGTCCGTGTGCGCGGCGTGGGCCGCGTGACGGGTCTGCGTCCCCGCGGACGGCGTGGAGGGGGCCGGCGCGGCAGCGGAGGTGACCGTGGACGTCGGCGCGGCCGTAGGGGTGGACGGGACGTCGGACGTCGGCAGGCTCCAGGACGGGGAGACGGACGGCGTCGTGGCCGGCGTCACGGACGGCGAGGCGACGGGGGCCGGCGAGAACGGCGTGTCGGCCGCCTTCGGCGCCTCGTACGCGGGGAACGCCGGCGCGGGCGTCACCGGCGCTGGCGTCACGGTCGGGACGGCGGCGCGGGACAGCGCGGCGAGCGAGGAATCGGAGGCCGGGGCCGCCGCCGACACGTCGATGGACGTGGTCGGCATGACGGACGGTGCAGGCATGGAAGGAGCCGGCGCGGACGTCACCGGAATGGGCGTCACGGAGACCGGCCTCGTCGCGGACGCCGTGGGCGTGAACGACGGCGGGACCGCGGCCGGGGCCGTCGCGGAAGGCTGGACGGACGGGGTCGCCGCCGTCGGAGCGGGCGTGGACGCCGGGACGGGCGATGCGGGCGCCGACGCGAAGGACGGCACGTCGCCCGGCTTCGGCAGGAACGACGGCGTGGCGGAGGCGGCCGGCTGGACCGACACCGCGGGCTGGACCGACACCGCCGGCGAGGGCGTCTGCGCGGCGGGCGCGGAGAACAGGTGCTGCTCGGCCTGGCTCAGCGCATCGAAGCTTTCGGAGGAGGCCGCCTGGCCGAAGCCCTGGGACGGCTCCTGGACGGGGGCGGCGGGACGCGGGGTCGACGCGGGGAACAGCGGGGCGACGCCGTCGGCGTTCCGCGCCGGCTCCTCGGCCTTCGCAGCAGAGGCAGGCGCGGCATCCGCGTCGAGCGTGCCGTCCGCGTTGAGATAGTCGGCGATGCGTTCGAACGATTCGAGACGGCTGAGCAGTTCCACGCACGAGTTCAGGAAATAGTCGACCTGGCGCTCGTCGTACCCCTTCTTGCCCTTGCGCTGCGTGAACACGGCGTTGGCCACGTACTCGGCCGTGACGTTCTCCAGACCCTTCACGTCCTTGCGGGAGACGCCGTCGAGGTCGAGGTCGGCGGCGCACTTGTCGACGATCTGGTCGGTGAGCTTGTCGACCTGCTTGCGGTCGTAGGAGGGGACGCGCGGCTTGCCGGAGCCGAAGCGCTCGCCCGCGCCGCGGTCGGCGTGACGCGCGATCTCGCGGTACAGCTCCTCGGTCTGCGCCTTCCACGCCACGCGGCCGTGCTGGGAGATCTCCCACGTGGTCTGCTTGTCGACCACGGCGCGTTCGAGCCGGGCGAGCGCCGCGTCGACCTGCGCGATGACGTATCCGCCGCGCGTCAGGTCGAAGGAGACGTTCTGGATGTCCCGCTGGGTCAGCTGTGCGCCCTCGCTGTCGTACAGGGCGTGCGCGCGTTCGAGAAACGCGTCGACCTGGGCGGGGTCGTATCCCCACTTGCGCTTGCCCGCCTTGGGAATTCCGGCTTCGGATTGCTGCGCCATGGGCTATCAACCTCCTAGAGGAACAAACGGTACTGTGAGCCACCTTACGTGACCGATGCGACGCAATGGTGACATGGGACTGCGAAAACCCGGGAAAAGCAGGCCTGATTCCCCACCCGGCACACCGGAACCACTGATTTTCACATAATGCACATATAAGAGAGTGCCGGACATCCTCCGTTTGCCTTCACGGCGGTGCCTGCGCTATGGTGTTCCCTTGCGGGCGATTAGCTCAGTCGGCTAGAGCGCCACCTTTACACGGTGGATGTCGGGGGTTCGAGCCCCTCATCGCCCACGGACGCCCATCGGCGCGCAATGGAAAAGGCTTGGAACCCTCACGTGGTTCCAAGCCTTTCGTCGTTCTTGGCCGTTCGATTCCGCCTCGGCCGTCAGCGTCCCTTGCCGTAGGCGCGCAGGTGGATGCCGTTCCAATCGGGGCTCACGGTGATCGGCGTGGCTGCGTTCATACCGGCGGTCTTCGCCGCGGACTGCACGGTGCTGGAGCTGGCGGCGCCCGGACGTCCCGGCTTGGGGGTGAGCACCCACAGCGGGCCGTCGTCGCCGACCACCGCATACGCGTCGACGATCGTGTCGGACAGCTCGTCCTCGTCGTCGCCGTCACGCCACCACAGAATCACGCCGTCCACGGCGGAGTCGTAATCCTCGTCGACGAGGTCCTCGCCGGTGAGATCCTCGATCTTCTCTCGGATCGAATCGTCCACGTCGTCATCCCACAGCCATTCCTGCACGATGTCTCCGGGCTTAAAGCCAAATTCCTCAGCGTTCTGCGATGCGGTTTGATTCACAGGACAACACCATACCAACACACGACGAACACACGCGTTAACACACGATGAATAGTGAGACGTCGCGTTGGGCGGCGCGGGAAACCGGCCGGACGGGAGCGTATCAGGCCGTGCAGTGCGGCAGGTCCGCGCCCTTCCCCTTGCCGATGGCGACGAGCGCCTCGTACGCCTCGTCGATGGTCGAGACCTTCACGTCGCGCAGTCCCGCGGGCACGTGGCCCACGACCTCGTCGCAGTTCGAGGCGGGCGCGAGGAACCAGGTGGCGCCGTCGCGTTTCGCACCGCGCATCTTGAGCCGGATGCCTCCGATGGCCCCGACCTTGCCGGACGCGCTGATGGTGCCGGTGCCGGCGATGGTTTTGCCGCCGGTCTCGTCCTCGGGCGTGAGCTTGTCGATGAGGCCGAGCGTGTACATCATGCCGGCGGACGGGCCGCCGATGTCGTCCACGTGCATCGTCACGTCGAGCTTCGCGAGCGCGGACCCGTCGAACCCCTGGGATTTCAGGAACCGTTTGGCGGCCTTGACGGCCTTCTCCTGCGAGGAGGACATCTCCTTGCTCGTCTCCTCGCGGTATTCGCCGGTGGTCTGCCCGGGGGCCACCACGGCCTCGCGCGGCATGACGGTCCGCGCGGGGTCGAGCAGCGCCCAGACCACCTCCGCGTTGGTCACCGGATAGCCGGGGACGCCGTTGGCGGAGACGGTGACGAGCAGCAACCTGCCGGAGTCCTTGTGCGTGGCCGCCCCGGAGACGTCGATGACGTGCTCGGTCCCGCCGTCCACATCCACGGTGCCGAGCACGTCGCGCGTGGGGCCGGGCCATTCGGTGGAGTAGGCGCTCGGCAGGCAGAGCGTGACCACGCACAACACTACGGCGCACGCGCCGGCGAGATACCGCGGCGAACGGGCGCGCAGGTAGCGCGTCACGGCCGCCCCGAGGCCGTCGAGGCGCGCGCGGACCGGTTCGAGAATCGACATACCGGGCATCATACCAGCGCACGCTTTGCGCGAAACGGGAGCCTCCCCTCCTAAGATGGGAGCAACAAGATGGGAGCGACCGGACGGGGAGCGACCGTCACGCCGGGACTCCCGCGGGGTTCCGCTACAGAGAGGCACGAACATGGACGACAACGCTATCCACGAGTGGCTGATCAAATGCTTCGGCCCGGTACAGGGCGAGCTCGCCTGGCAGCAGATCTCGCAGCTGCCGGATTCGATTCGCGAGCAGCTCATGAGCCAGGATCCGAGCACGCTGCCGAATCCGGCGGAGGTGCAGCAGATGATGGCCGCGTTCACCGCCGGCGGGCTCAACACGATGGGCGACATGCGCCAGGTGGTGGAGGATGGCCCCATCAACGTGAAGCTCGCGAAGTCGCTGGCGCTGCAGCAGGCGAACGCGGACGGCTCGTGGCCCTCGGTCTCCGCGCAGGAGGGCGCGAAGGTGCGCCGCGCGATGAGCGAGGCGAACCTGTGGCTGGACACCGCGTGCGCGTTCGATCCGGCGCCGGGCGAGCCGAAGGCGCTCACCCGCGCCGGCTGGGTGGAGGACACGTTGGACGCGTGGGCGAAGTTCGCCGCGCCGGTGGCGGCCTCGATGGGCGAGGCCCTGTCCTCGGTGCTGTCCGAGCGGCTCGGCGGCGCGTTCGACGGCGAGGTCGCGGGCATGTTCGCCGGTCCGGTGCCGATTCCGATCCCGGACGGCATGAAGGATCCGAAGCAGCTGCTCAAGCTGCTCGGCAACACGTCGTTCGCGATGCAGCTGGGGCATGCGGCGGGCTCGCTCAGCCGCGAGGTGCACGGCGGCTTCGACCAGGGCATCGCGCTGTCGTCCAGTCCGGCGGGCGCGCTGGTGGCGCAGAACGTGGAGGAGTACGCGAGGCAGCTGAACGCCGACGTGTTCGGCGTGAACGGCAAGGACGCGGATGATGCGGACGCGTCGGAGTCCGGTTCCGGCAATCCGATCGGCTTCACGTCGGCGAAGGCGCCGTCCGACGGCGTTCCGTCCGGTTCGACGGACGCGTCCGATGACGTTCCGTCCAACGCCGACGACGCGCAGGTCAAGGCGCTGTTCGAGGATTTCGCCCGTCCCGATCCGATTCCGGCCGACGAGGTGATGGCGTTCCTCGCGTTGCGCGAGGTGGCGCACGCGCGTCTCTATTCGGCCGTGCCGTGGCTCATGCCCCGCTTCGAGGCGTTGATCGGCAAGTATGCGCGCGGCATCTCCATCGACTTGGATGCAATGGAGGAGCAGCTGCGTGACGCTGGCGCGCTCGACCCGGATTCGATCTCCGGTGCCGTGAACCTCACCAAGGTGGGCATTCCGGACACGCCGGAGCAGAAGGAGGCGCTCGCGGCGCTCGAATCGCTGCTCGCCATGGTCGAGGGCTGGGTGGATTGCGTGGTGTGGCGCGCCGGCATGGCCCACATCCCGCACATCGAGCAGCTGCGTGAGATGATCCGCCGCGAGCGCGCGGTGGGAGGCCCGGCGGAACGCACCTTCGAAAGCCTGTTGGGTCTGGAGCTGCGGCCGAAGCGCATGCGCGAGGCGGCGAACCTGTGGGAGATGACCACCACGGCGGAGGGCGTGGACGCCCGCGACGCGAAGTGGTCGCATCCGGACCTGCTGCCGGTGCTCGCCGAGGACGGGGCCGGTGCGCAGGGCGGCGCGAACCAGGCGCATCCCGCCGGGGGCTCCCCCGCCGCGGGTTCCGCGGCCGGCGCCGCGTCCGACGGCACCGATTGGGATGCGGAATTGTCCAAGCTGCTCGGTGAGGACGGCGGCGCCTCCGATGCGTCCGACGACGCGTCCGGTGACGGCACCGACGGCGACGCCCCGGACGACGGCGCGAAGTCCGGGAACTGACCCGGGTTCCCGCGCGGGATGGACAGGCGCGGAGTGCGCATGACCACGGCGTCGGACGCGATGCGTCCGACGCCGTCCTGTTTCAGCTCAGAAAACGGCTGAGCCTGCGCTGCTGCGGCCCCGAGCCGTCCTTGGATCTGGCGTAGGACATGTGCAGCGTGTCCTCGGCACGCGTGACGGCCACGTACATGAGCCGCCGCTCCTCCTCCAGCGCGTCGCCGGGGGCCGGCGAGCCATAGGGCATGAGGCCCTCCGAGCATCCGATGACGAACACGTGCTTGAATTCGAGGCCCTTCGAGGCGTGCACGGTGGAGACGGTGACGCGGCCCAGCTTCGCCATGACGGCCCTGAGGTCGCCGTCCGCATGACCCGGGGCGCCGGCGGCACCGCCGGCCGCGCGCCGCGCCTCGTCGCGTTCGCGCAGCGTCTGCGCCATGGCCACGCGCTGCGCGGCGTCCAGGTCGGCCACGGGGGTCGGCCCCGCTCCGCCCGAGTCCCTGCGCACCCGGTATCCGATGCCGACGCGCGAGAGCGCGGCGCAGCAGACGGCCTGCTGTGCGTTGATGCGGGTGAGGATCGCACAGTCCGAGGGGTTCACGCCAGAGGAGACGAGCCGCGCGATGCGCGCCGCCACGCCGCGGGCCTCGTCAAGGTCGGTCTCGTAGACGGTGCGTTCGACGCGCCGTCCGCCGTCCCGGCCGGAGGAGAGCCGAAGGTATTCGTGACGGACCGGCGAGGCGGCGAGCACGCGGTTCGCGTAGGAGACAATCTGCGGCGTGGAACGGTAGTCGGTGTTCAGGGAGATGTCCGCCGCGAGCGGCGCGAACTCGTCGGCGAAGGCGAGCAGGTCGTAGCTGGACGCGCCGGCGAACGAGTAGATGGTCTGCGCCGGGTCCCCCACCACGCACACGTTGCGGTTGTCCCCCAGCCACAGGCGCATGAGCCGGTGCTGCAGCGGCGAGACGTCCTGGTATTCGTCCACGGTGAGCCAGCCGATGGACCGGCGGATCGGCTCGGTCTCCTCACCGAACTCCTCGAACACGTGGCAGGCCATGAGCAGGATGTCGTCGAAGTCCATCTCGCCGCGCACGGTCTTCTCCCGCTCGTACGCGTCGTATACGTCGGCGAACCGCTCGGGCTCGAGCCCTGCGGGACGGCACCGTCCGGTCACGGCCGCCACGCGTTCCACCTGGTCCGGCGCGACCAGGGAGATCTTCGCCCAGTTGATCTCGTCGCGCACGGCGCGCACGCTCACGTCGTCCTCGTCCAACGTGGGGTCGACGCGGCGCATGGCGCGGGCGGTGACGTCGCGGGGGTCCTCCGCCAATCGGGGGAACGGCGCCTCGCAGACGTGCGTCCACACGCGGCGCAGCTGGGAGAGCGCCGCCGCGTGGAAGGTGGCGGCGCGCACCCGGTCGCCCACGCCGAGGCCGCCCAGCCGCACGCGCATCTCGGCGGCGGCCTTGACGGAGAAGGTGACGGCGAGCACGCGTTCCGGATCCCATGCGCCGCTGGCGCAGGCGTGGGCGATGCGCCGCGTCACCGTGCGCGTCTTGCCGGCGCCGGCGCCGGCGATGATGCGCACCGGCCCCTCCAACGCCGTGGCGGCGGCCAGCTGCGCCTCGTCCAATCCCTCCAATGCCACATCCATGGCTCTCATTGTGGCAACCGGCATGGCCACATGGCGGGTCCGCCCGCGGGACCGTCGCGGCCTGTCCGGGTCCGTGCGCGTCCGACCGTCCGCCGGCGTCCGCCGCGACGTGTCCCGCCGCTCGCGCGGGCGTCGTTGTATTAGTGTTGGAAGGGTGACTGAACGTAATGAACTCATGCTGGCCGCCCTGGCCTCCGCCGCCATGCCGTCCGTCGCCGTCGCCGGCGTGTTCCCCGGCGTGACGCGCACGAACGGCGTCGACCAGGCGCAGGTCCGGGACGTGACCGGCACGACGTACGACGTGTACGCCTCCGACGACGAGGAGGGGCGCAAGCGGCTCGCCGCGCGCGTGAAGGCCGCAAGGGCGCTGGCCGACGCGCGCGAGCCGGGCGGGCTCGGCTTCGCGCTCGACCGTGTGGTGGCGTTCGTGCCGGGCACGAACCGCCGCGGCCCCACCGGCGACACCGCCGTGATGGTGTCGAAGCATCAGGACGGCCGCGAGCGTCCGCTGGACCTGCTCACGCTGGACGACTGCGCGTCGATGGGCACCGCGATCGGCGCCATCCATCGTCTCAACCCGATGTTCATCGCGAAATCCGGCTATCCGGTGCATGTGACCAGTCAGATCCGCGCGCAGCTCACCGCGTGGATCGCCCGGTTGAAGAACGCCGGCCACGTGCCGCCGGAGATCACGGCGAGCTGGACGAAGATCATGGGCACCGAGGGCCTGTGGTCGTTCACCACGTGCCTGGTGCACGGTGGGTTCGAGGACGGCGACGTGCGCTTCAACGGCTCGACCATCACCGCCGTGAACAACTGGCAGAACATGCAGGTCAACGATCCGGCGCGCGATCTGGCGTGGGTGTTCGCCAAGCTCGACGAATCGCATCGCAACGCTGTGCTCACTGCATACGGCCGGATGATGGGCAACCGTCTCGACGATCTCATCATGCTCAGGGCCAACCTGTGGGTGCAGATGGAGCAGGTGGGCGATTTCATCCAGGCGCTGAGCCGCGGAGATTCCGCCAAGATCATCCAGTTCAAGGCGCAGGTGGACCGTCTGGCGCACCAGCTGGGCATCACCGTGCAGGCGGCGTCCGATCGTCCGGCGGCGAAGCGTCCCGGCTCCGCGCGTCCGGCCGCGGCCGGCGCGGGGAACGCGCCCGGCGCCGGCGATCCGCCGTCGACAATCACCGTAGGCACGCTGCTCAAGGACGGCGAACGGCGTCGCGCCGAGGCCGGCCGCAACGCCGCGACCGTCGCGAACGTGTCCGCGAACGCGGACGACCGTACCGGGTCGGCGAACATCGTGGCCGCGGGACGCATCGCGGTGCCGTCCGGCGAGACGGACGACACGAACAACACGCCGATCCGGGCGGCCGGCGAGGTCCGCGACGCGGGCACCGGGTCGACGTCGCCGCAGCCGATGCCGCCCTCCTACCCGAACATGCCCGAACCGAACTCGTCGGTGACCATCGCGTTCCGCGGCGGTTCCACGACCGCGGACGTGTCGTCCGTCCCGTCGGACGTCGACCCGGACGACACCGGCGAGCGCGACATCAAAGCCGCCGTGCGCGAGCCCGATCCGGACACGTCGGCCACCATCGTGATCCCGCTGCTGGAACGCGAGGAGCGTGCGCTGCGCGACGCCCGCGCCAGCCTCGAATTCGACGACGAGACGTTCGACGAGGTCGTCGCCGTCGACGCTTCCGAAACGTCGGAGCCGTCCGAAACGTCCGAAACGTCGGAATCCGACGGCCGGTCCGCCGCCGAAACGGAGGACGTCGACCCGGACGACACCGGCGAGGCGCACGTCACGGCGGCCGGTTCCGTCGCCGACGATGCCATCGCCTCCGACGACGCCTCCTCCCCCGCCGACGACGCCTCCGACGCGGCGACCCCGGACGGACAGGCCCCGGACGCCACAGACACGGAAGACGTCGACCCGGACGACACCGGCGAGGCGCAGGTCACGGCCACGCCCAACGCGTAAAACGACGCCGCCCGGACCGGCCGGACGGCCGGCACGGGCACAATGGAACAATCGGACCGCGGGACCATACGAACCGCGGACAGGACCACCTACGAAGGAGCAACATGGACATCGAACTGGGCATCCGCAACGTGGCGCGCACCGTCACCTTCAGCACCGAGGAATCCGCGGAATCGGTGAACGACACGATCGCCAAGGCCGTGGCCGAGGGCACGCCCATCGCCCTCACCGACGACAAGGGCCGCCGCATCATCGTGCCGGCCGGGGCGCTCGGCTACGCCATCGTCGGCTCGGAGACCAAGCACGCCGTCGGCTTCGGCGCCCTGTGACGGACGACGCGTCGCATCCCATCGACGAAGGCCCCACGGCGCACGCCGCGGGGCCTTCCCATACCCGGCCGGCGGTGTCCGGCCGATGACGTCTGTTCCACGATCTATTCCACGAGCGCGATGGCGCCGCGACGCACGATCTCGCGCACGGTGGCGTCGTCGGTGAGGTTCTCGCCGAGCACGTTGGGCTTGCCGGCGCCGTGCCAGTCGGAGCCGCCGGTGACGAGCAGCCCGTGGCGCCGCGCGATGGCGAGCAGCCGTTCGCGCTGTTCGGGCGGATTGCCGCGATGCCATATCTCGAGCCCGTCGAGTCCCTCCTCGATGAGCGCCTCGATCTGGGCGTCGGTCAGCAGGCGACGGTTGCGGCTCGGATCGCCGGCGTGGGCGATGACGACCACGCCGCCCGCCTCCCCCACGGCGCGCACCACCTCGTGCGTGGTGGGCGAGGGCGTGGGGATGTAGTATTTCGAGCCCGCACTCACCGCGTCGGCGAACGCCTCCGAGCGGGTGCGGTACACGCCGGCTGCGACCAGCGCGTCCGCGATGTGCGGACGGCCCACCGTGGTGCGTCCGCCCTCCTTGACCTGCGCCAGCACGGACTCCCAGGTGATGGGCAGGTCCTCGGCCATGCGCTCCACCATGTGCTTCGTGCGTTCGAGCCGCGCCTTGCGGGTGGAGGCGAACAGCTGGGAGATGCGCACGTTGCGCGGATCGTATTGGAAGCCGAGCATGTGCACGGACACGCCGTCGTCGTCGGCGGTGATCTCCGTGCCGCGGATCAGCGGCAGTCCGGCCTCGTGCGCGGCCCGTTCGGCGTCCGGCCAGCCGGCGGCGGTGTCGTGGTCGGTGATGGCCACGCCGTGCAGGCCGCGACGCCGCGCCTCGTCCACCATCTGCGCCGGTGTCCGGGTGCCATCGGAGAACACGGTGTGGCAATGCAGGTCCCATCCGGCCGCAGGCGGTGCGGCCGGCGTCTTGTATCGCGTCATGTGTCCTATCGTAACCCGTGGCGCGGCCCCGCGACGCGGCTCAGCGGCCCTGCGTCTCGGAGGCGGTGAGCATGGCCTTGGTGACCTGCTCGTAGAGGTCCTGGTAGCCGCCGGGCGTGGAGGCGGGCAGCACCACGGTCTTCGCGTTGTTCGATTCGGACAGCGAGCGCATCACGTCGAGGTACTGGTTGAACAGCACCACGTTGTTCACGTCGTTGATGTTCATGCCCACGGCCTGCAGGCTCTTGATCTGGTCGACGATGCCGTTGGCGATCTCGCGGCGGTAGTTCGCCTGGCCCTCGCCCTGGAGGCGGGTCTTCTCGGCCTCGGCGGCGGCCTGCGTCTCGATCTGGATGCGCTGTGCCTCGGCGCGCTGGCGCGTGGCCTCCTTCTCGCGCTGGGCGGCGTTGATGGAGTCCATCGCGTTCTTCACCTGCGGCGAGGGGTCGATGGCGGTGATGAGCGTCTTGACGACGGTGAAGCCGAAGCGGCTCATCTCGGCGCCGACGGTCTTCTGCACGTCGAACGCCACGTCGTCCTTGCGGGCGAACGCGTCGTCGAGCGTCAGAGCGGGGATGGCGCTGCGCAGCGCGTCCTCCATGTAGGAGCGCAGCTGGCCGGCCGGATCGCGCAGCTCGTAGTAGGCGGTGGCCACGTTCTGCGCGTTGACGCGGAACTGGGTGGACGCCACGACGGTGACGAAGACGTTGTCGAGCGTCTTGGTCTCCAGCTGCACGTTGAGCTGGTTGACGCGCATGTTCGTCTTCATCGCGATGCGGTCGACGAACGGGATGCGCATGTGGATGCCGGCGAACTGCACCGACTGGAACTTGCCGAACCGTTCGATGATGTACGCCTGCTGCTGCGGCACGATGTAGACGGACGTGCACAGCAGCACGATGACGACCACCACGATGGGGAGCACCAGCCCCATCAACGTTCCCAATACCGCTCCCATGATCAGATCCCTTCGATCACGCCGGACCTCCGTCGACCCGGCTGCTGGTCCCAGCTTATCAGCGCGCGGCGGGAACCGCCCAGTACCGGAGGTGAACTTCAGCCGACATCCGTGCGCGTCCCCTCCCGCCCGGAGCCGTCCGGGCCTACACTGGGCGTCATGAACGAAGCACAGGCATCCGAACGTCTCATCGTCAACTGTCTCCCCCTCACCGACGAGGAGCGCGCCGCGTTCCGCGCGGCCGCCCCCGGCGTGCGCCAGGAGTTCGCCGGCAACCCGATGGAGCGCGGCACCATGGTCTGGAAGGCCCGCGTGCCCGCGGACCTCAGGGGCGCGGCCACGGCGGTGGTCGGCAACATCCCGCCGGAGGACTGCTCCGGATATCCGCGGCTGGAATGGCTGCAGACGTGGAGCGCCGGCGTCGACAGATACGTCGCCCCCGGCGTCCTCGCCGAAGGCGTCACCGTGACCAACGCGACCGGCGCCTACGGGCAGACCGTCGGCGAACACCTGTTCGCGATGATGTGGGCGCTCATGCGCAACATCCCCGCCTACGCGCGTCAGCAGGACGAACGCCGCTGGCACGACCTGGGCCGTGCGCTCACCCCGGCCGGCGCCACCGTGCTCGTCATCGGCACCGGCGACATCGGCTCGCATTTCGCCACGTTGTGCAAGGCCGTCGGCGCGCGTACGGTGGGCGTGCGCCGCGACCGCACGAAGCCGGCGGACGGCATCGACGAGATGCACGGCTTCGACGAGCTCGACGCGCTGCTGCCGGAGGCGGACGTGGTGGCGCTCGCCGTGCCCGCCTCGCCGCAGACCGACCATCTCATCGACGCGAAGCGTCTCCACCTGCTCAAATCCACGTGCGTGCTGCTCAACGCGGGACGTGGCAACGCCGTCGACCCGCTCGCCCTGGCGGCGGCGCTCGCCGAGGACCAGCTGCACGGCGCGGGGCTCGACGTGACCGAACCGGAGCCGCTGCCGGCGTCCAGCCCGCTGTGGGACGAACCGCACTGCCTCATCACCCCGCATGTGGCGGGCGGCAACCATCTGGAGGCCACCGAGCGACGCATCATCGCCATCGCCCTGGAGAACGTGCGACGCTACGCGGCCGGCGAACCGCTCGTGAACGTGCGGCGCTGAACCGCCCACGGCCCGCATACGCACGTGCGTCCGGTCCGCCGGACCGGACGCGCCGGACCGTTCACACCTCGCTCATCCCTCGAGGAACGCGGGGATGGCGGCCGCGGCCGCATACCCCTTGCGGTACATCATCTCCAGACCCTCGAAGCTCTTCTTCAACGTGTTGAGTCCGTACAGGTCTTCGGGCGCGAGGATGAGCACGCGCCCCTCCTCCTCATAGCGCTTCGCCAGCTCGATCTCGTCGTTGTAGGTCTTGTACCGCATGCGGAGCCGTTCGGCGGCCGCCGGATACGTGCGCTCGAGAATCCTCGCCGGCGCAAGGTCCTTCCTCTGCTGGCGCACCTCGTCGCGCAGACGCGACAGGATCAGGATCACCTTGTCGTAGCCGTCGTCCAGCGCCTTCTGCACGGGCACCGGATCGGCGATGCCGCCGTCGTAGTACGGCACGCCGTCCACCACGTACGGCTCGCACGCCACCGGCACGGCGGACGACGCCTTCACCGCGTCGAAGTCGTCGTAGCGGATGCGCGACTTGTCGAAGTACTTCGTCGACCCGTCCTCCGCGTTGCAGGCGACCACCGTGAAGCCGGTGGGGTTCGCCTCGAACGCCTCGAAGTCCACCGGATACTCGCCGTCGTGGTTGCTCAGCGTGCCGTAGATGTAGTCGAGGTTCGCGAAGTTGTGGTTTTTGAAGAAGCTCTCCGCGCTCGCGTACTCCTTGCGGAACGCGAACTTCGTGTAGAACGTGTGGTTGCGTCCGTGCTGGCGGGCGATGAACGAGGTCATGTTCGCGGCGCCCGCGGAGACGCCGTAGCACATGTCGACGTCGATGCCCTCCTCGAGCATGTAGTCCATCACGCCGCAGCCGAAGATGGCGCGGAAGCCGCCGCCCACGTCGATCATCGCGGTCCTGTATCCCATTGCGATCCCCCTTGCATCCGTCCGCCCGTCCCGTACGCCGGGACGACGCGGTCCGTCGAAACGATACGGCGAGCCTACGCCCCGCGGCGGGACAACGCGGCGGCGTCCGGACGTTTCCGTTGCATCCGTCGCATAACCGGGCCTTCCGGCCGTCCGACCGTCGGCCGCGGGACGGTTCACGCGTCGAGCAGCTGGCGCGACAGGCTTGCGATGCGCTCGGACGGGTCGGAGTTGTCGAGTTCGACGCTTCCGGCCGCGTCCTCCGGCGCGAGCCGTCCCAGCGATTCGAGCACGACGCCCAGATGGCGCACGGTGCCCTCGTTGCCGTCGATGACGGCGGCGCGTTCGGGCAGCAGCTCGCGGAAGTAGTCGCGGTAGAAGACGAAGTGGGTGCAGCCGAGCACCACCGAGTCGATGCGGTCGAGGTCGTACTGGTCGAAGTAGCCGTGCAGCGTGCGCATCACCAGGTCATGGTCGCCGAGCCGGCCGGATTCGACGATGTCCACGAGCCCGGGGCACGGCTCCTTGAAGATCTCGTTGTCGGAGTCGAAGCGCTCCATGAGCTTCGCGAACTTGCGCTCGCGCAACGTCAGCGGCGTGGCGGCCACGATGACGCGCTGCGGGATGTGGTGCGGGTCGGACGGCACGTCGCCGCGGTCGCACGCCACCTTGAGCGCCGGCTCCATGCCGATGATCGGGATGTCGTACGTGTCGCGCAGCTCGTTCACGGAGGCGGACGTGGCCGTGTTGCAGGCGATGACCACGGCCTTGACGCCCTGGCGCATGAAGCGTTCGACGATGGCGAAGCTGAGCTCGCGCACCTGCTCCGGGGTCTTCACGCCGTACGGCGCGTTGGCGGAGTCGCCGTAGTAGAGCACGCGCTCATGGGGCATGTCCCGCCTGAGCTGCCGGACCACCGAAATGCCGCCCAAACCCGAATCGAACACGCCGATCGGAGCCGTCGAAGCCATACGCATCCTCCTTGCGCCCGGCGTCGCGGGCGCACGCCGCGCGACGCCATCCCACGTCCAACGTCATTCATCCGACAGCCTACTCACCTGAGACGGCCGTGCCAAACCCGCCCGCGGTGAGTAAGCTGAACGCCATGAGCATCCCGCAGCAAGTCACCAAGGCGCACGCCACCGGCAACGATTTCGTCGTCTACGCCGATCCGGAAGGAACGTTCGAACCGACCGCCGAGGAGGTGCGGTTCCTCACGGACCGTCATTTCGGCGTGGGCGGCGACGGCCTGATCCGTCTGGCGCATCCGGCCGACGTGTCCGACCTGACGCCGGAGCAGGTGGCCGATTGCGCCGCGCACGGCGCCGACTGGTTCATGGATTACCGCAACGCGGACGGCTCGCTCGCGGAGATGTGCGGCAACGGCACGCGCACCATCACGCTGTTCGCGCAGCGTCGAGGCCTGTTCTCCGGCGACGTGTTCCGTCTGGGCACGCGCGCCGGCGTCAAGACGCTCACCGCTCTGGGCGACGTGGAGGGTCTGGGACGCGATGTGTTCCGCGTGGAGATGGGCGCGTGGCGGATCGGCGACGTCGACGGGTACGAGGTGACGATCCCCGGCACGCCCGGCGCGGCGCGCGGCACGTTCGTCGACATGGGCAACCCGCACGTGGTGGCCCTGGTGGAGGACGCGTTCTCCACGCTGCCGGTCGTCGAGGACCTCGACCTGGCCGTCAAGCCGGTCGTGTCCCCGGTCATCGAAAGCGACCAGAACGTCGAGTTCGTGCGCATCGACGAGATCGACGAGGCGACCGGCGTGGGCGAGGCGACGATGCGCGTCAACGAGCGCGGCTGCGGGGAAACGCTCTCCTGCGGCACCGGCCTGTGCGCCACGGCGGTCACGCTGCGCGCCAAGACGGGCGTCGACCATTGGCTCATCACCGTGCGCGGCGGCACGCTGCGCGTCGACGTGACCGGCACGGACGTGACGCTCACCGGATCGGCCACGCTCGTCGGCGACGTCACGCTGCTCTGACGACGCGGACGTGGTCCGGGAATCGGGTTTTTCAGGAAGGGAACGACATATGGGGAAGAACATCGGGAAGACCGGCGCGGATGGCGAGGCGGAGAAGGAGACGACGGACGCACCCGTCCTGCGCCCCGAGGGGTGGCGGCATGGCGCCACGTGGACGTATCTGGTCATGCTGCTCGCCTCCGCCGTGGCACTGCTCGTCTCGTTCGTGCTGAGCGCGGAGACGCTGCAGCTGGCACGGCATCCGGACCGGCAGCTCGGCTGCGACGTGAACGCGGTGCTGTCCTGCTCGACGGTGGCGCAGTCCTGGCAGTCGGAGATCGTGAGGTTCGGCGGGTTGAGCTATCCGAACGCGTTCTTCGGCATCGCCGCGGAATCGGTGTTCGTCACGATCGCGGTGATCGGCCTCGCGCGCGTGCGTGTGCCGCGCTGGTTCGCCGCCTGCACGTGGTTCGGCGGTCTGGCGGCGCTCCTGTACTCGTACTGGCTGACCTCGCAGTCCCTGTTCGTCATCAACGCGCTGTGCCCGTGGTGCCTGGCGCTCATGTTCTCCACCACCATCCAGTTCATGGCGCTCAGCCATGCCACCGCGGTGGTGCAGCGGCTGCCCGGTGGCTCCGGGGACTCCCCGCGCGGGCTCGACACGTACTACCGTCTCAACTACGACCTCATGGTGGACGTGGTGTGGGTCCTCGCGATCGTCGCGCTCATCGTCGTCAAGGACGGTGCCGCGCTGCTCATGTGACACGTCTCGGGCGGCTGCGGAGGCCGTCCCGCCTGCGGCCGGCGTCAGTAGGCGCCGGCGATGGCCTGGTCGAGGTCGGCGATGAGGTCGCCCGCGTCCTCGAGCCCGATGGACAGGCGGATGAGGTTGTCGGTGACGCCGGCGGCGATGCGCGCCTCGGCGGGCACCTCGCGGTGGGTGATGTGCGCCGGGTCCACGATGAGCGAGCGGGCGTCTCCGATGTTCGGCACGTAGGAGAACAGCTTCGTGCCGTCGATGATGCGGCGCACGTTGTCGGCGCTGCCGTCCACGAGGAACGAGAGGATCTGTCCCACGCCGTTCGGGAAGTAGCGGCGGACGAGCTCGAACTGCGGGGTGTTGCCGAGCCCGGAGTAGTTGACCTTCACCACGTGCGGCGTGCGCGTGAGGTGCGCGGCGATGCGCGTGGCGGTCTCGACCTGCCGCGAGACCCGCTGCGGCAGCGTCTCGAGGCCGACGAGCGAGAGATACGCGTTGAACGGGCTGGCCACGGCGCCGAACGTGCGCAGGTATTTGATGCGGATGCGCTTGATGAACGCGGCCGTCCCGAATTTCTCCGCGAAGCTGTGCCATACGCCCGCGCGGTCGTCGCTGATGACCTGCTGGCGCGCGGTGAACTGGGGGAAACGTCCGTTGGCCCAGTCGAACGTGCCGCCGGAGATGATGGCGCCGCCGATGGCGTTGCCGTGTCCGGTGATGCCCTTCGTGGTGGAGTGGACGACCACGTCCGCCCCGTGTTCGATGGGCCGCAGCAGGTAGGGCGTGGGCACCGTGTTGTCGACGATGAGGGCGACGCCGTGCGCGTGGGCGAGCTTGGCCAGCGGTTCGATGTCGAGCACCGCCGTGGACGGGTTGGCCACGGTCTCCGCGAACACGGCGCGCGTGTCCGGGCCGATCTTGGAGGCGACCTCGTCGAGGTCGTTGATGTCGTCGACGAAGTCCGCGTGGATGCCGAACTGGGGCAGGAAGTCGCCGAGCGCGTCCACACTCGCGCCGTACAGGTCGTAGGGGGCGACGATGCGTCCGCCGCCCTCGCCGGCGCACATGAGCGCGTAGGTGACGGCGGCCATGCCGGATCCGACCGCCACCGCGCCGATGCCGCCCTCCAATGCGGCGAGACGCCGCTCCAGCGCGTCGACGGTGGGGTTGGCCACGCGCGAATATTCGAAGCCGTCGAGGTCGCCTGCGGCCAACGCGTCGCCGCGCAGCGCGTCGCCCAGGTCGAACGCCGCCGAGGCGTAGACGGGCGGCACGGCCGCATGGTCGTGGTCGGCGGGATCGTATCCCGCATGGATGGCCTGTGTGGCGAATTTCGGCATCGGTCCCATTCCTTCCCCGCCGTGACGGCACGGGCGGCTCTGCATACTGACCCGAACATAGCAAACCGCGGCCGCGCGAACCGGCGGCGCGGTATCGCTTTTTCCGGGGCGAGCCTATAAGGGGCGGCTATAGGGTTTTGGACATCCCGGCGCGGCGTGGGAGGAATCCGCGTACGCGCCGGCCGCGCCGACGATTGCGACGCCGGCGTTTTAGAACACCCTATAACCAACGGGTATAAAGGCGCGGTTGCACGCCGATTCCGCGCTGCCGTACATTCGGAGCGTATTCGCCGGGGTCCGTCCGTCACGTCGTTTCGGGACATCGCCTCCCCGGCTTCCGGTCGGGCTGGGGACAGTGGGAGGCCGGACCATCTGAAAGGAACATGCGCATGAGGGCATATCGGATCCGCTACATCCTGGGCCGGCTCGGTCAGGCCGTCCTGGTGCTGTGGGCCGCCTACACCGTGGCCTACGTCATCCTCGAACTGCTGCCCGCCAACCCGCTGATGATGATCGCACAGGCGAAGGGCGCCGACCTCTCCACGCTCAGCGCCGACCAGATCGCCGTGCTCAAGCGCACGTACGGGCTGAGCGACAACCCCCTCCAGCAGTACGCGTCGATGCTCGTCGGGGCCCTGCACGGCGACTTCGGCATCTCCTACCAGCTGGACCAGCCGGTGGCGCAGCTCATCGCCTCGCGTGTCTCAAGCACGCTGCTTATCAGCCTGCTGGCCATCGCCCTGGCGCTCGTCGTCTCGTTCCTGCTGGCGTTCGCCGCCGCGTTCACCAACAACAGGGTCATCCGCTCCGTCCTTGATGCGCTGCCCACGTTCGGCGTCTCCGTGCCGCATTTCTGGGTGGGCCTGCTGCTCATGCAGGTGTTCTGCTTCTGGCTCGGATGGCTGCCCTCGATGGGCAATCAGGGCTGGCAGTCGCTCATCCTGCCGACCGTCACCATGTCCATCCCCACCACCGCGCTGCTGAGCCGTCTGCTCATGAGCGGGTTCGACGAGGTGCTCGACGAGCCGTTCGTCAAGGTGGCGGTGGCCCACGGTCTGGGCCGCAGCCGCATCATCATCCGCCATGCCGTCAAGAACGCGTCGCTGCCGGTGCTCACCATCCTGGGCCTCATCGTCGGCGACACCGTCACGGGCGCCATCGTGGCCGAGACCGTGTTCTCCCGTCAGGGTCTGGGCTCCCTCATCCAACAGTCCGTCTCCACGCAGGACATTCCCGTGGTGCTCGGCACCGTGGTGCTCGCCGCCGCCGCATTCGTCGTCGTCAACCTCGTCGTGGACCTCATCTATCCGCTGCTCGACCCGCGCATCGGATACTCGTCGCAAAGGATCGCATCATGAGTGAACTGTCCGTCGCCCCCGTGGAGCGTGCCGCCGTGAACGGCGCCGTCGTCTCCGCCCTCCGTCCCGCCGCGGGGATCACCCTGTCCGAGCGCCTGCGTTCGACGCTCTCCTACCCGTTGCGCCATCCGGCCACCTTCCTGGCCGGGGTCGTCGCCGCGTTGGTCATCGTCTCCGCGCTGCTGCCGCAGCTGGTCACCCCGGTGGACCCGACCCGGACCGTCCCTGCGGACAAGCTGCTCGCGCCGGACGCCGCGCACTGGTTCGGCACCGACCAGCTGGGACGCGACATGTTCGCGCGCGTCGTCTACGGCGGCCGCGCCACCATCTCCGCGAGCCTGCTGTCCCTGGCGATCGCCGCGCTGGGCGGTCTCGCCATCGGCATCGTGGCCGGATACGCCGGCCGCGCCGTGGACGCGGCGGTCATGCGCCTCGTGGACGTGCTGCTCGCCATCCCGGGCCTCATGCTCGCCATCACCATCGTCACCGCCATCGGCTTCGGCACCATCCCCGTGGCCATCGCCATCGGCATCGGCATGATCCCGGCGTTCGCCCGCACCACCCGCTCCCAGGTGCTCACCGTCAAGGAACGCTCCTACGTGGACGCGGCCCGCGTGTGCGGATGCTCCCCGCTGCGCATCGTGCTCACCCACATCCTGCCCAACTCACTGGGCCCGGTCGTCGTGCTGGCCCTGCTGGACTTCGGCCGCGTCATCATGGCCGTGGCCACGCTGAGCTTCCTCGGCTTCGGTGCCAAGCCGCCGGCCGCCGAATGGGGCACGCTCATCAACGACGGCAAGAACTACCTGCTCACCAGCCCGTGGGTGCCGCTCATCCCCGGCCTCGTGGTCGTGGCGACGGTCCTGTCCGTCACCGTGCTGGCGAACGCGGCCAAGAAGGCGGTGAACCAGTGACCGCCGATACCCTCCCCGCCATCGCCGTCCTCGAAGCCACGTCCCCGCAGGCCTCCCCCGCCGACGACGTCCCCGCCATCGCCATCGAGCACCTCACCATCACCTACGTGACCAACCGGCGCGAGGTGCATGCCGTGAAGGACGCGTCCTTCACCGTGGCGCGGGGGCGGACCGCCGCCATCGTCGGCGAATCCGGCTCCGGCAAATCCACCATCGCCGACGCGCTGCTCGGCATCCTGCCGTCCAGCGCGCGCACGTCCGGCAAGGCAGAGGTCCTCGGCCACGACCTGTTCGCCGCGGACGAGGACGAGCGCCGGTCCCTGCGCGGCAAGGTGGTGGCGTTCGTCCCGCAGGACCCGCAGACCAGCCTCGACCCGACGATGAAGATCGGCGCGCAGATCGACGAGGTGATCCGCGCGCACCAGGACCTGACGAAGGCGGAGGCGCGCGAGCGCACGCTGAAGCTGCTGTCCGAAGTGGGCTTCGACGATCCGAAGCTGCGCGCCGGCCAGTATCCGCACGAACTGTCCGGCGGGCTCAAGCAGCGCGTGCTCATCGCCGCCGCGCTCGCCTCGGACCCGGACGTCATCGTGGCGGACGAGCCCACCAGCGCCCTCGACGTCACCGTGCAGAAGAAGGTGCTCGACCTGCTCGACAGGCTCGTCGGGGAGCGCGGCATCACGCTGCTCATGATCACGCACGACCTGGCCGTGGCCGCGGACCGCACCGACACGGTCATCGTGATGAACCACGGCGTCATCGTCGAACAGGGGCCCACCGCCCGCGTGCTCGAACACCCGCGGGACCCGTACACCGTCCGCCTGCTCGAATCCGCCCCCGCGTTCCATGTGGACGAGGAGACGGAACGAGACCTCGGCGAGGACGTGGACCGCATCGTCGACGAGGCGCAGGCCGAAGCCGACGGAACCCTGGGCACCGTGGAATGGCGCGACGTGACGAAACTGTTCAAGGTGGACGCCCCCGAACGCGAGTTCGCCGCCTCCAACCACGTGAGCCTCAAGGCCGAAGCGGGCAGGACGCTCGCCATCGTGGGCGAATCCGGCTCCGGCAAGACCACGCTGCTGCGCATGCTGCTCGCCCTGGAGCAGCCGACGAGCGGCACGATCCTCGTCGAAGGACAGGACGTCTCCGCGCTCAGGGGACGCCGCCTGCGCGAAGCGCGCCGCAACATCCAGCTCGTCCAGCAGAACCCGTTCGACTCCATCGACCCGCGCATGAGCATCCGCGACGCCATCGAGGAGCCGCTCAAGGCGTTCCGCATCGGCAACCGGGCGACGCGCGACGCGCGCGCCGCCGAACTCATCGAACGCGTGGCGCTCCCCCAGTCCGTGCTCAAGGCGCGGGCCGGCGAACTGTCCGGAGGCCAATGCCAGCGCGTCGCCATCGCACGCGCGCTGGCCATCCGGCCGCGCATCATCGTGCTCGACGAACCGGTCTCCGCGCTCGACGTGACGGTCCAGGCGCAGATCCTCGACCTGCTCGCCGAGCTGCAGCGGGAGCTGGGACTGACCTACATCGTCGTCTCCCACGATCTGGCCGTCGTGGCGCAGATCGCCGACCACGTCGCCGTCATCGAGAAGGGGAACCTGGTGGAGCAGGGCACGGTGGCCGAGGTGCTCGGCGACCCGAAGCACGCGTACACGCGCCGCCTCGTCGACTCCATCCCCGGCATCCACTGACGCCCCACGGCCCGCGGGCCATCCCTCGCATCCCCGGCCGAAACCGGCAGGAAACCAACCGAAACCCGTTCCGGACACCGGACACCGACCCAACAAGGAACACCGATCCATGACCTCGTACGAAGCCGAATACGCCCGCAAACACGTCGCCGTCGAAGAGGTGCTGCGCACCATCAAGGACCATGACGTGCTGTACACCGGCATCAAGGAGCCGCCGGGATTCCTGCGCAAGCTGCACACCATCGGCGACGACGTGAAGGACGTGACGCTCCTGCACTGCCAGTTCGCCCACTCCTACCCGTTCCTCGAGACCGACCGGTACAAGGGCCACATCCAGGCGCGCACCACGTTCACCGACTTCCCGAGCATCAAGATCCACGACGCGAAGATCACCGACTTCGTGCCCGCAAACGTGCACAACGGCTACGGGCGCGACGAGAAGGCCGAACACATCGACCTGTACGTGGCACTCGTCTCCGCGATGGACGAGCACGGCTACTTCCATCTGGTGGCCGGCGGCTTCGAACGCGAGGCCATGGCCCACGCGGACAAGGTGGTCGTCGAGGTCAACCCCACACTGCCGCGCACGCTCGGCTACACGGAGATCCACATCTCCGAGGTCGACTTCATCACCGAAGACACCACCCCGGTGGACATGATCCCCGAGCAGACGCCGGACGAGGCGGACATCTCCATCGGACGCAACGTGGCCTCGCTCATCCACGACGGCGACACCATCCAGCTGGGCGTCGGCAAGATCCCGGACACCGCCGCGCACTTCCTCGGCGACAAGAACGACCTGGGCGTGCACACCGAGGTGGTCACCACCGCCATCGCCCAGCTCGCCAAGGACGGGGTCATCAACGGACGCCGCAAGACCCTTCTGCCGCGCAAGATCGTGGCCACCTCCGTGGTGGGCACGCAGGAGCTGTTCGAGTTCGTGGACGAGAACCCGGCCGTGTGGATCATGCCCGGCAGCTTCACCAACGACCCGCAGATCATCGCCAGGAACGACAACATGATCTCCGTGAACTCCGCCATCGAGGTGGACCTCACCGGGCAGGTCTGCTCGGAGAGCATCGGCACGCTGCAGTATTCGGGCTCCGGCGGCGCCGCCGACTTCGCCATCGGCGCGAACCACTCGCGCGGCGGCAAGTCGATCATCGCCATCAAATCCACGGCGAAGCACGGCACCGTCTCGAAGATCAAGTCGATCCTCACGCCGGGCTCCATCGTGACGGTGGGCCGCAACGAAATCGACTACGTCGTCACCGAATACGGCATCGCCAAGCTCAAGGGCAAGTCCGTGGCGGACCGCGTGCGCGGCCTCATCGCCATCGCCCACCCCGATTTCCGTGACGAACTCGCCGCACAGGCCGAGGAATACAAGCTCTGGTGAGCCTGCGCCCGCCGGCCACCCATCTCATGAAGGGGAACACATGACAGCAACGACCATCGCGCCCGCCGCCCCGCGGGAGGCCGCGGCGAACCCCGCCGAAAGCACGGCCACCCTGCCGGGCGAATACGCGGACCCGCGCTACGAATTCGCGCGAGGCAAGGCGTATCCCACGCGCGAGGCCACGTCGCCGAAGGACTATCTCGAGGCCGCGCTGCGCGCCGAACGGTTCATCGCCACGCGCCAGGTGGAGGACGCCGACGGCATCCACTGGTCGCCGGACACGCCAGGCGACAACCCGAGCCTGACCCTGTACGCCGGCGTCGCGGGCCTCGCCTTCCTCTACAGCCAACTCGCGCGAATCACCTCGCAGGGCGAATACGACCGCATCGCCATCAAGGCAGGCCACTATCTGGCGCTGCACTGGCGCGACATCATCGACAAACGCACACTCACGCTCACGCACGACACCTCGAACTTCCCCTCCTACGAGGAGGGCTACGGCTCCGGCGTCGGCGGCGCGGGCGCCATCCTCCTGTACCTCGCGGAACACTACCGCGTACAGGAATTCGCCGACGCCGCGCGGGCCGTGGGCGAATACTACCGCGACACCGCCGTGCATGACGGCGCGGGCGCGCACTGGACCGGCAACACGGCGCTCTCGTTCGATGGCGGCATCCTCCTGTACCTCATCCGCCTGTACGAAAGCGTCCCCGAGGACTGGGTGCGCGACCTCATCGCCGAAGGGGCCGCATGGTTCCTCGCCCAGGGCGAGCCCGTGCCCGGGCCGGCGCTCGCGGACGGCATGCCGGGGCCGCAGGGGCTCAAATACGACGGCTTCAAAGGCATCATGCCCTACGAGCCATTGAACTTCTCCTACGGCACCGCGGGAGCCGGATACCTGCTGCTGCTCCTCAACGACGTGCTCGGCGACGAACGCTACCTCGAGGCGGCGAAGGCATGCGAACGCTACCTCGCCACGCAGTTCGTCCCGCAGGAGAAGGGCGCGCTGCTGCCCTACCTGCTGGGCACGCGCAAGCCGTTCTACTATCTGGGCCACTGCCACGGGCCGGCCGGTACGAGCTCGTTCTACTACAAGCTGTACGAGAAGACCGGCGAGGAACGGCACCTCAAGGTCATCGAGGACATGGTCGACGGGCTCGAATCCTGGGGCGCCCCGGAACACATGTCCAAGGGCCTGTGGAACACGCCGAACCAGTGCTGCGGCACGGCCGGCCTGCTCCAGCTGTTCGTCGACCTGTACGCGGCGGACGTGAACGGGCACCGCGCACGCTGGAAGAAGCTGGCCGAACGCGCCGCGGCCGTGCTGCTCGGCTGGGAGTACCGCCACGAGGACGGCTCCTCCGACTGGCCCGTGGCGTGGGAGCGCCTGCACCCGGAGAACATCGGCACGCGCATCGGCTACAGCGACGGCACCGCCGGCGTGGCCGCCGCGCTCCTGCAGCTGTACGGCGTGGAGACCGGCACGCTCGACTGGCCGCACGGCGTGGAGGACCCGTTCCCCGGCACGCTGTGAATCCCCGGCACGCTATGAATCCCCGGCCGTGATTCCCGGCCGGGAACCCTCGGATGGCGGCGGACCGCGAGCCGTACGCCGTCATCCGGCCATGCCGCCTACAATCGGCAGTCAACGACTCGCACCCATGCATACGGCCGTTCCAGGCCATCGACAAGGAGGTCACCATGACAGCATCCGCCATCCCGTTCCCGCCCGAAAGCGCCGGCGCCGATCCGGCCCGGAACGCCACGCTCGGCATCCTGGAAAGCCGGCGCACCATCCGCAAGTTCGCCGAGGAACCCATCGACCAGGAGACCATCGACGCCATCGAACAGGCGGCCCGGCAGACCGCCACCAGCGAATCGCTGAGCTCGTGGTCCGTGATCCGCGTCAAGGATCCGAAACTGCGCGAACTCGTCGCCTCGATCTGCGGGCATGCGCGCATCGCCCGCGCTCCCCTGCTGTACATCTTCCTGGCGGACCAGCACCGCAACCTGCGCATCGCCGAGGAGAAAGGCGTCGATACGGCCGGCGGCGTCCTGTCCTCCACGCACCTGTTCCTGCAGGCGTACGACGACGCGGTGCTCGCCGTGCACGCCACCGAGACCGCGGCGGAATCATTGGGCCTCGGCGCGGTGATCCTCGGCGCCATCAGCCGCGGCGTCCCGCAGCTCGTCGAGGCCCTGCACCTGCCGAAGCACGTGTTCCCCGTGCTGGGCCTGGCCATCGGCAAGCCGGTCAAGGTGCCGGAGCTCAAGCCGCGCCCGCCGATCGCATTCCAATACTTCGACGACGTCTACCCGTCCGACGGGGACACGCCGGACCTCGTGGGCGCGCTCGCGGACTTCGACAAGGACGTACACGACTACTACGAGCGCCGCAACCCGGACAATCCACTGACCGGATTCACCGACTATGTGGCCGGCCTCGCCACACGCACCACGGACGTGAAGCTGTTCGAACAGATCAGGGAGCAGGGCTTCACCGAGTGACGGCCTCCGCCGGCGCGGACGCGCCGCGGCATGGACGACACGATTCGGCCCCGGCATGCGGACGCATGCCGGGGCCTTGGGATGCGGCGGACAGGCCGCATCCCACAGAACGTCGGAGGAAGCACATCGGAGAACACACGAAAAAGTCGTCGCGGCCGGATCCCCCGAACCGGCCGCGACGTTCCTTCCCCTTCCGTGCCGCTCCGTCTCCGTATCGTTCCCGTCAGGCGAACACGCCGGACGCGAGCTGCGCGAACACGTCGGCTCCCGCGTGACGTTCCAGATACCTTGAGTAGGCGATGTCGAACGCCTGCCCCAGATCCTCGATGAGGTCGGCGGCGTCCTCGATGCCGACGGCGAGACGCACGAGCTCGTCGGTGATGCCCACCTTGAGCCGTTCCTCGCGCGGCAGTTCGAAATGCGTCATGCGACACGGCAGCTCCGCGAGGCTCTCCACCGCGCCCAGCGAGACGGCCAGACGGAACACATGCAGGTTGTCGAGCACGTCGGCCGGGTCCACGCCGGGCACGACCTCGAAGCTCAGCACGCCGCCGGCGCCCTTGAGACCCTTCTCACGCAGCTCCGCCTCACGGCCAGGCAGACCCGGGTAATTCACGGTCTTGACGAGCGGATGGGCGAGCAGATACTGCGCGATGGCCTTCGCGTTGGCCTGCTGGCGGTCCATGCGCAGGGCGAGCGTCTGGATGCCGCGGCGCACCGCATCGCATTCCAGAGGCGCGAGCACGCCGCCGAAGCGGTTCTGCGCGAAGTACAGCTTGTTGCCGACCTCCTCGCCGAGACTCACCACGAGTCCGGCGTTCACGTCGGAGTGGCCGGCCAGGTACTTAGTGGCGGAGTGGATGACGATGTCGGCGCCGAGATCCAGTGGACGCTGCAGGTACGGGGTGACGAACGTGTTGTCCACGATGGCGAGCGCCCCGTAACGGTGGGCGACGTTCGCGATGCCGCGCACGTCGTTCACGTCGAGCAGCGGGTTCGTGAGCACCTCGAAGTAGACGGCCTTTGCCGCGGGCACGTCGTTCGCAGGGTCGCCGGCGACGGCCGCCGTCAGCGCCTGGAAGTCGTGCGTGTCGACCGAGTCGAAGACGAGGCCGCGCTCGCCGAAGTACTCGTGGAACAGCGAATAGGTGCCGCCGTAGATGTTCTTGCCGACGACGATGCGGTCGCCCGGCTTGAAGATGCTCAGCGTGGCGTGGATGGCGGCGAGGCCGGAGGCGAACGCGAAGCCGCGGGTGCCGTGCTCGAGCTGCGCGATCTGGCGCTCGAGGAACTCGCGGGTGGGGTTGCCGCTGCGCGCGTAGTCGTAGCGGGGCATGGACCCGACCCCTTCGAAGGCATATGTCGTTGAGTTGTAGATCGGCGGGTTCACGGCGCCGGTGGCGTTGTCGCCGACCGGCAGGCCGTGCACGAGCTGAGTGTTGAACCTGGTCATTGCGCACCCCCTATCGTGTTCGCATGGCGTTGCGCGGAGCCCTTCCCCGCGCGGCTGGTATCGACGATAACGCACGCGTCCCGCATGAAACAGGGTGTCGTTATACGGGTTGCTTATGGGGTGTTATGCGCACCTCCGCCCCGATGCCTTCGCCCCGGCGCCCGCCTACACTGGGAATCATGACAAGTCCTATGACAATCACCAAGGCTTTGACACGTCTGAACGGTTCCGATTCCTCCGCCGACCCGGTGTTCGTGCTGCTGCACGGCTGGGGTTCCAACGAATACGACCTGCCCGACCTGCTGCGTTACTGCGGCGCCGGTTCGGCCGACTACGCGAGCCTCAGAGCACCGATCGCGTACGGCATGGGCTACACGTGGTTCGGCGATTGGGCGCATGAGGGTGTGCCGGAGGGCGAGTCGCTGACCCGTCAGGCGTACGACGCGGCGGCCGCCATCGACGCGTGGGTGAAGGCGAACGTCCCGGCCGCGCGTCCGGTGGTCACGATGGGCTTCTCGCAGGGCGGTCTGTTGGCGGCGCACATGCTGCGCTTCGATCCGGCCCGCTATGCGGCGGCCGTGAGCTTCTCCGGCTGGCTCGCGCCGGGCGTGATGGACGGCGACAAGGCGCTCGAGGCCTCGCAGCCGCCGGTCTTCTACGGCCACGGCGCCGCCGACGACATCTTCCCGTCCGCGGACGTGGCGGCGATGGGCGCGTTCTGGCGTGCGCACGGCACGTTGAGCGAGCACATCTACCCGGGCATGGCGCATTCCATCAACATGGACGAGCTGCGCGACGTGCAGCGTTTCCTCGAGTCGAACGGTCTGGTCCGTCCGCGGATCTGGTGACGCCGTCCGACGCCGCCGCGTCAGGCGCGTGCGGCGCGCGTCGCGTCCTCACGCCGTGGCGTATGGCACGTGCATGAATTCGGGCACCTTGTACCATTTCACCGGGTATCCGGCGCCGTGCGCGCAGAACACGGAATCGGGTGTGTGGTCCAAATCGGCCTCCGGATCGTACCGGGCCTCCTCGATGACGCGCGCCTGGTCGTGGCACGGACGGTACCCGCCGAACGTGAGGGAGAGCCGGCCGCGTCCGTGCGTGTACGCGTTGACGTCCATCGCGTAGTCGCGCATCTCGGAGACCGGCGCCTCGCCTTCGATGAGCGCGTATCCGCCGTCCTGCGAGGACGGGCCGAACGTGCCGGACATGCGTTGGACGTCGGCCATCGCACGTCCCAGCATGTCGTCCGGCACTTCGAGACGGAACCGGTACCACGGCTCCAGCACCATGCAATGGCCCGGGTCGGCGGCGACGGCCTTCGCCATCGCTGTGACGGCTTCGGCGCGGGCGTCGTCCGACGCGGCGGTCCCGTCCGACGCGTCCTTTCCCGTCTTCTCCGACTTCGCCGACGACGCCGTCGCGTCGTCGGCGTCGTCATCGTCAATCTCGTACGCGGGACGCTGCGTGTCCCGTCCGACGACGGCGTGTCCGGCGACGCCGGAACGCGCCTCCATCAGCCCCTGTCGGATCGCCCGGTACGTCGCCTGACGGAAGTCGCCGCCTTCGGTGTGCTTAAGATGCGCGCGTGCGGCGACGAGCGTCATCACGACGTCGGTGAGCGGCGAGCCGGTGAGCACGCCGAGATGCTCGCGTTCGGTCAGATGCGTGAGGATGAGCCGCTGCCAGTTGCGGTCGAGCTCGTTCGTCGTGAGGGCCGACGCGACCTTCACGCCGCTGCCCGGCTCCCCCGGTTCAATGAGGATGTGCGCCTCGGCGTAGTGCCGCAGCGGTTCGAAGTGTCCGACGCCTTCGATGGGCTTCGTGATGGTCTCACGGTAGAGGATCGATCCCGTGCCGAACGACACGTCCAATCCGAACCGTTCATGCAGGGTCTGCTGGATGATTTCGAGCTGGATGGCGCCCATGAGCTGCACGTGGATCTCCTGCACGCGTTCCACCCAGTTCACGTGCAGCAGCGGGTCCTCGTCCTCGAGCTCGCGCAGGGCGGTGAGGACCTTGTGCAGGGTGAGGTCGTCGAACCGGGGCGTCGTGGCTGGAGACGGGACGTCGCCGCCGGCGCCGTCCGTTCCGGCCGCACCGGCGGGCAGCACGGTGTAGGTGAGGACCGGCTGCATGGAGGGCGATGCGGCGTCGGGTTCGCATCCCAGCCCTTCGCCGGGGAACGTGTGTTCGAGGCCGGTCACGGCGCACACCGCGCCGGCGGGCAGTTCGGTGGCGATGTCGAACCGCGCGCCGTTGTAGACGCGCACCTGGTCGATCTTCTCGGTGTATCCTCCGGCGCCGGCGTCCACAGGCGCGTCGGACGGAACATCCGCGTCGGCGTCGCCTCCGGCGCCTACGCCCGTACGCACCAGCGACTTGGCCTTGAGCGTGCCGCCGGTCACCCTCAGCCAGGTGAGCCGGTTGTGCTTGTCGTCGTGCGAGACCTTGAACACGCGGGCGCCGAACCCCGCCGGCCACACGGGTTCGCGCGCGTACGCGGCGAACCCGTCGAGGAACTCGCCGACACCGTCGAGCTTCAACGCGGAACCGAAGAACACGGGGAACAACGCGCGTGCGGCGACCATCGCGCGCACGCGGCCCAACGTAAGCGAACCGGCCTCGAAATACTCGTCCATCGCCCGCTCGTCCAACGCGGCGACGTCCTCCACCTCGTCGCCGAACGGCACGGGCGTCGCGTCGTCGGACGCCTCCCCCATCGCAGGCAGCGGCTGGACCGCGTCGGACAGGCGCCGGCGCAGCTGGGCGAGCACGGCGTCACGGTCGAAGCCGGGCGCGTCGCACTTGTTGACGAAGACGAACGTGGGCACATGGTAGCGGTCGAGCAGACGCCACAGCGTCTCGGTGTGGCCCTGCACGCCGTCCGTGCCGGAGACCACGAGGATCGCGTAGTCGAGCACGCGCAGCACACGCTCGGTCTCCGCCGCGAAGTCGACGTGGCCGGGCGTGTCGAGCAGGGTGAGGCCGAGGCCGCCGTATTCGACGAGCGCCTGATGCGCGGAGATGGTGATGCCGCGCGCCTTCTCGAGGGCGTCGGTGTCGAGGAAGGCGTCGCCGTGGTCCACGCGGCCGAGTCTGCGGATCTCACCGGTGCGGTACAGCAGCGCCTCGGACAGCGTGGTCTTGCCGGCGTCCACGTGCGCCACGATTCCCGCCACGATCCGCGTCATCATCCGTCCTTCCGTCGTTCCGAACGCATATCCCACCAATATAGGACGGCGCGGGCGCGGAGGGCGAAGCGGGCGCCCCGCCGTGCGGCCCGGACAGGTCCCCGCATGTCCGCCCGTCTCCGCATGTCCGCCCGTCTCCGCATGTCCGTCTACTATGGGGTGGGCGTTTCGTGCCGCCGTCGCAGGGGCACGGCATCCACGCCCATCACCGCACTTGAGGGACAGGAGCACACCATGACCGTTTCCGGCATCACCACGTTCGGCCGGCAGCCGGATTCCGAGGACGTCACCGCTGAGGCCGCGGAACCCGCGGAGGCCGCCCGCGCGCCCCGCGTGGAGGGGTTCCCGTCCGACTACGTGGCGCTCGACCTGGAGACCACCGGCTTCTATCCGAACAGCTGCGCGATCACGGAGATCGGCGCCGTGCGCGTGCGCGACCGGCGCATCGTGGACCGGTTCCAGCGTCTGGTGAACCCGTTGAAGCCGATTCCGGCGCAGGTGGTCAGGCTCACCGGCATCACCGACGACATGGTCTCCGGGCTCGACCCCATCGACCAGGTGCTGCCGGAGTTCACCGCGTGGCTCGCGCAGGGCGCGGACGGGGCGGACGGCGGGACCGACGGCGGCATCGCCGCAATCGAACCGCTCATCGGCCACAACATCAAGTTCGACCTGAGCTTCATCGACTACAACTGCCGTCAGGTGCTCGGCGAGCCGTTCTCCTGCCTGGACTACGACACCATGCAGATCAGCCGCGCCATGTTCCCCGAACAGCGCCGACACCGTCTGCTCGACCTCATCCAACGGTTCGGCATCGCGGACAACGAGGAGCATCGCGCGTTGAGCGACGCCATCCAGACGCAGCAGTGCTTCGAATGGATGCACAAGTACGCGGACCGTCACGCCGGACACAGCGGGTTCCGCGGCGTAGACTGGAAGGCGACGCCCGCCAAGGGCAACAAGGCCATCCTCCACCGGCAGATCGTGCTGTACTGATCGGTGCCGTCCCGGCCGCCGGGTGGAGCCGAGGGCCACGAACCAAGGAGGTTCCCATGGGTTGGGGAGCTGGAAGGACGACGACCGTATCGTTCCCGCAACGTCCCATCGACGTCTACAACGCGCTCACGCGCATCGGGCCGGGTGTGGACGGGCTGGGACCCGCCATGCCCCACCCAGAATCGTGGATGGTGATGTTCAGCAAGGGCGTCGGCCTCACCTCGTGGGGTGAAAGGGTGACCGCGCAGGTCACCCAAGGGCCCGACGGACGGACGTGGGTGACCATCACCTCGGTGCTCGAGGTCGGTCTCGTGGACGTGTGGGGCAAGAACGACGACCATGTGAACGCCATCTGCAATGCGCTGTGCGCGCAATTGGGCCAGGCGCTCGTGGTCAGGCCTTTGGGCGACGCGTGACCTTCGGGACGGCGTGAGCCGTCATCGGCGTATCCGCGATTCATCGATGGGGTTGTCGTATCCGCACATCGCTGGTGCCACCCCGCATGTTTTCAACACCAGCGTCGGGAGCACGCCATCCGCGTCGGTTCTGTGCCATCTGCGTAGGGAGCGTGCCACGGCTGGCATGAAATCGACGCCAACGGGACGGAAACGTCGCATGCGTGCCACGGATGGCAGGGAGGCGACGCTACGAGACCGCTCAGCGTCGGGAGCGCGCCAAATATGGCACGGAAGCAACGCTGACAGGTCATGCGCGTCGCATGCGCGCCAAAGTTGGCACGGAGGCGATGCTACGAGGCCCCTCAGCATCGCATGCGAGCCAAGGATGGCACGGAACCGACGCCGACCGGCCATGCGCGTCGGAAGCGCGCCAAGGATGGCAGGGATACGACGGGATTGGCACGGAAACGACTCCCCCAACCCCGTCCCGCCATCAATCCATCGCCCTCCATCCTGCTACCCGCACATCCAACCGTCCCCGCACATCCAACCGTCCCCGCACATCCAACCATCCCCATACATCAACCGGATGCCCGCCGCGGGGACTAGGCTGGGCGTTATGAGTGCAACATCAGCAACAACCACGCCGGCGTTGAAGGCCGGCATCGATCCGGCGTCGTTCTCCGGCGTCATCAAGCCCTCCGAGGACCTGTTCCGCTACGTGAACGGCCCGTGGATCGACACCTACCGCCTGCCCGACGACCGTTCCCGCTACGGTTCGTTCGACAAGCTCGCCGAGGACGCGGAGAACCAGATCCGCGACATCCTCGAGGACGAGGATGATTCCGGCGACGCCCCGGAGAACGGCGAGGCCCGTCCGGCCGCGAAGTCGCGAGCCCTGTACCGTTCGTTCCTCAACACCGAGGCGATCGAGAAGGCCGGCATCAGCCCAATCAGACCGGCGCTCGACATCATCGACGCCGTGACGGACAAGGCCGGCATGACCCGCGCGCTCGGCAGGCTCAACGCCGAGGGCGGCTCCGACATCCTCGGCATCGCCGTCTACGGCGACCCGGGCGACCCGGACCACAACATCCTGCACATCGAGCAGGCCGGCCTGCTGCTGCCGGACGAGGCCTACTACCGTGAGGACCACTACGCGCCGGTGCGCGAGGCGTACGTGCGCATGGTCGCCACCCAGCTGGTGAACGCCGGCTACGCGCCCGCCGCCGAGGACAATCCGAACGTCGACGACGAGATTCCGACGCACGGCGACGCCTCCGACGAGGATGCCGCGGACTCCGGCGAATCCCCGATCCCCACTCCGAGCGAGGCGGCTCTCGACATGGCCCGCCGCTTCCTCGACGTGGAGACCCGCATCGCCGCGAACCATTGGGACAACGTGGCCACGCGCGACTCGGTGAAGACCTACAACCCCACCGACTTCGCCGAGCTGTCCGAGGAGCTGAAGCACTTCGACATCGGCGCGTGGATCGACGCCTGCCAGGCCGGCTACGACGCCAAGCCCGCATCGGCCGTGCAGCCGCTCGACTTCCGCGCGGTCTTCAGCCGCGTGATCGTGCACGAGCCGAGCTTCCTCACGGGTCTCGACGCGTTCTGGGAGGCGGCCGATCTGGAGGACCTCAAGCTGTGGGCGCGCGTCCACATGATCGTCGGCGGCGCCTCCTACCTGTCGCATGAGTTCGACCGGACGAACTTCGACTTCTTCGGCAAGGTGCTGTCCGGTCAGAAGAAGCAGCGCGACCGTTGGAAGCGCGGCGTGGGCATGGTCAACGGCGTGTGCGGCGAGGACGTGGGCCGCGAGTACGTGCGCCGTCACTTCCCGGAAAGCTCGAAGAAGCGCATGGAGCAGCTGGTCGCGAACCTCATCGACGCGTACCGCGTGTCCATCACGAACTCCGATTGGCTGGGCGAGGACACCAAGGCGAAGGCGCTGGAGAAGCTCTCCAAATTCACGCCGAAGATCGGCTACACGAACCACTGGCGCGACTATGCGGCGCTGGACGTGCACGAGGACGCGGTGTTCGCCGACAACATGAAGGCCGTGGCCCTGTATGTGATGGGCTACGAGCTGGGCAAGGCCGGCAAGCCGGTCGACAAGGACGAGTGGCTGATGAACCCGCAGACGGTGAACGCCTACTACGAGCCGACGATGAACGTCATCGTGTTCCCGGCGGCCATCCTGCAGCCTCCGTTCTTCGACCCGGACGCGGAGGACGCGGCCAATTACGGCGGCATCGGCGCGGTGATCGGTCACGAGATCGGCCACGGCTTCGACGACCAGGGCGCCCAGTACGACGGCGACGGCAGGCTCCACGACTGGTGGACGGCCGACGACAAGGCGAACTTCGAGGCGCGCACGAAGGCGCTCATCGAGCAGTACGACGCGTTCGTGCCCAAGCAGCTTCAGGAGAAGTACGCGGACGAGCCGGACAAGGCCCCGCACGTCAACGGCGCGCTGACAATCGGCGAGAACATCGGCGATCTGGGCGGCGTGAACATCGCGCTCAAGGCGTACGCGTTCGCGCTTGACAAGGCCGCGGGCCGTCCCGAGGACGGCTCCGCCGAGGCCATCGAGGCGTCGCTCGCGACCGCCCCGGAGCTGGACGGCTTCACCGGTCTGCAGCGCTTCTTCCTGAGCTACGCATCGATCTGGCGCACGAAGAACCGTGACGAGCTGGCCGAGCAGTACCTGCAGATCGACCCGCACTCCCCCGCCGAATGCCGCACGAACGGCATCGTGCGCAACGTGGACCTGTTCTACCGGGCGTTCGACGTGAAGCCGGGCGACCCGATGTACCTCGCGCCGGAAGCGCGCGTGCGCATCTGGTAGCGGTCCGTAGGACCACGCCGCACGGGCCGCGCCACGGCCATCCCGGGTGTGCCCGGACGGATGCGGGCATCCGTCCGGGCACACCCGTTTCCGTTGCCGCGGAATCCGTCACCCGCACGCGTCCTATTGGAAGTCGCCCGGCTCGAAGCCGTCCTCGGGCTCCGATGGGGGTGTTCCGTCGGCCGATGCCGTCTGGACGGCGGTCGGATTCCCGCCGCCGGTCGTCACGCCGGTCTCGCGGATCTCGCCGGTGGCGAGGTCGACCGGCTGTCCGGCCGGCTGCGGTTGCGCGGCGGGAATCTGCACGCCGGCCGGCTGCGGCGGCACGACGGGTGCCTGCACGACGGGCGCCTGCACTGTGCCGGCGGCCCCGGAGCCGCCGGCCGTCTGCACGTTGGTCTGCATGTTGCCTTGCGTGTTGGCCTGCTGCCCCATGTTCGGTTGCCCCATGTTCGGCTGTCCCATGTTCGGCTGCCTGCGCCGTCCGAAGTTGGCGACACCCTGGCTCAGGTCGTGGCCGACGGCGTTCGCCTCGATGACGGGCATCTCCCGGTCCACGCCGTCCTTCTGCCAGCGGTCGCTGTGCAGCGTGCCGGTCACGATGACCGGGTCGCCTTTGTTGAGCGAGCCCATGATGTTCATGGCCAGCGTGCGGTAGGCGCGCACGTTGATCCATGAGGTGTTCCGGTCGCGCCATTGCCCGGAACGCGAATCGTAGTAGCGCGGCGTCACGCCCACCCTGAACGAGCAGGCCGGCGTGCCGTCCTTGCCGGAGAACGAGGTGGGGTTGGCCCCGAGGTTGCCGGTGACGGTCACCAGCCCTTGTTGGATGCCCATGTGCGGTCCTTTCCGTATGCGGCCGATCGGCCGGTTCGACGATTGGACCGAAGGACCGCATGCGTTGCGACGAAAACGTGCGACGGCCGCCGTGTCGCCGTGCGTCCCGTCCGGGTCCACATCGGCCCTTCGGTGTCTCCAGCGTGCGGCATCGGAGGCCAGTGCGGCAACGGGGACCGGGCATTGTGGCCGGAGCCCCGCCCGCCGGGCGTGTTGTGGACGGCGTGTGGATGGCGGACCGGTTATCCACATTCATGCCAAGGGTCTTTCCATGGACGCATCCCCACATACGAACGATCCCGCCGCACCCCGGAAAAGGATGCGACGGGATTCCTCGATGTCGTTCCGCAACGGACGACGTTTCGTCCTTTACAGGCGCTTGAGCAGCTCGTCGACGGCGTCGGCGGCGGGCACGGCCACCTTGTCGGAGCCGTCGCGGCCGCGCACCTCGATGGTGCCGTCGTTGACGTAGTCGCGACCCACCACAGCAATGACCGGCACGCCGATGAGCTCGGCGTCCTTGAACTTCACACCCGGGGACACCTTCTTGCGGTCGTCGTAGATGACCTCGACGCCCTTGGCCTCGAGCTCCTCCACCAGCTTCTCAGCACCTTCGAACGCCTTCTCGTCCTTGCCGGTGGCGACGACGTGCACCTGGGCCGGCGCGATGACGGTCGGCCAGGCGAGGCCGCGCTCGTCGTGATGCGTCTCGGCGACGCAGGCGAGCACACGGGAGACGCCGATGCCGTAGCAGCCCATCCACACCGGGACGGCCTTGCCGTTCTGGTCGAGGACCTTGAGTCCCAGCGCGTTGGAGTACTTGAGGCCCAGCTGGAAGACCTGGCCGATCTCCACGCCGCGCTCGAAGCTCAACGGGCCGGAGCCGTCCGGGCTCATGTCGCCGTGACGGACCTCGACGGCCTCGACGGTGCCGTCGGCCTCGAAGTCGCGTCCGTAGACGAGGTCGTAGTAGTCGACCTCGTGCTCGTCGGCGCCGGTGAACCATGCGGAACCCTTGACGACGTGCGCGTCGACGAAGTAGCGGCACGGGTTCTCGACGCCCGCGGCCTTCGCCTGGGGGCCGAGCACCATCGGTCCGATGTAGCCGAGCACCAGTTCGGGGTGCTGCTTGAGGTCGTCCTCGGTGGCCTCCTCGATCTCGGCCGGCGCGAACTGCGCTTCGAGACGCTTCATGTCGACGGTGCGGTCGCCCGGCACGCCCACGACGACGACTTCACGCCACGGCTCGTCGTGGTCCTCGTCCTCGGGGTGCTTGACGGTGATGGCGACGTTCTTGAGGATGTCGGAGGCCGCCCACGTGCGGCCGTCGGTGCGCGGATGGTCGGCGTCGGCGCGTTCGATCATCTTGTCGATGGTCTTGGCGTCCGGGGTCGCCTCCTTGTGCGCGGCCGGGGTGTTCGAGGCGTCGATCTCCGGCAGTTCCGGCGTGTGCAGGGCCTCGACGTTCCATGCCTTGCCGGACGGGGCGAGCGCGAACGTGTCCTCGCCGATCGGCATCGGGGCGAGGAACTCCTCGGATGCGGAGCCGCCCATCGGGCCGGACATCGCGAACACCGGCACGTACTTGAGGTCGAGGCGCTGGAACACGCGCTCGTACGCGCCGCGCTCGTCGTAATACGCCTTCTTGAGGCCCTCCTCGTCGATGCTGAACGAGTAGGCGTCCTTCATCACGAACTCGCGGCCGCGGATGAGGCCGGCGCGCGGACGGAACTCGTCGCGGTACTTGGTCTGGATCTGGTAGAGCGTGACGGGCAGGTCCTTGTAGGACGAGTACATGTCCTTGACCAGGAGGGTGAACATCTCCTCGTGGGTCGGCGCGAGCAGGTAGTCGGCCTGATGGCGGTCCTTGAGACGGAAGATGTTGTCGCCGTATTCCTCCCAGCGGTGGGTGGCCTCGTACGGTTCGCGCGGCAGCAGGGCCGGGAAGTGCACCTCCTGGGCGCCGATGCCTGCCATCTCCTCGCGGATGATGGCCTCGATCTTGTTGAGCACGCGCAGGCCGAGCGGCAGCCAGGTCCAGATGCCGGGCGCGGCCTTGCGGATGTATCCGGCGCGCTGCAGGAGCTTCGCGGAATCGACGTCCGCGTCGGCGGGGTCCTCGCGCAGGGTGCGCAGGAACAGGGTAGACATACGAAGGGTTTTGGAAGTCATAGGCTCCAAGATATTCGCGTCAAACGACAAGCCGCCCCGGCTCCCCGCATCCCATCCGCGCGTGCTTGGTTTTCCCGTCGTTCGGTGCGACAATGGTGGCACATAGGGGAACAGGAGGGGCGCGATGACGCAACCAGAGCCACGACCGGGCATACAGCCGCAGCCTGAGGGGAACGATCGGCCGGCGGCCGCACCGCAGGAGGACATGTCGGGGCACGCCGCGCCCCAGTGGGCCGTACCGCAGGGTGCCGTGCCGCCGCAGCCTCCGGCCCGTCCGTATCCGCCGTCGCCGTACCAACCGTCGTATCAACCGCCATACCAGCCGTCGTCGTATCCGTATCCGCAGACGCAGCCGTATCCCCAACCGTCGCCGTATCCGCAATCGGGCCCACAGCCCTACCCACAACCGCAACCGCAACCGCAACCGCAACCGCAACCCTACCCGCAGCGGCGCCCCCATTCGAGCGTGCAGACGCTGCTGCTCGTGCTGGGCGTGGCGTTGGTCGTGCTGGCCGTCATCGCGTTCGGATGGTTCGCGTACGGTCTGCTCGGCGACTTCGGCCGCGCGGTCTGCATCGGCGTGGTCGGCGCGGCCGCGCTGGCGGCCGGCGTCCCGCTCGCCCGGCGTCTGCGCGTCACGGCCGAGGGCCTGTCGTGGGCCGGACTGCTCGCGTTGTCGGCGAGCGCGTTCCTGTTCGGCGACGTCTCCCCGATTCCGGCCGCGGCCGGCGGCGACAGGCTGCTGTCCGGCATCCTGCTCGCCGTGCTCGCGTTCGTGGCGCTCGGCCTGCGTCTGGTGCCGCATGGGGAGGACGTGCCGCCGTTGCGCGCGTATGCGTTGTTCGTGACGCCGGCGCTGCCGTTGTCGGTGATGATGATGCTGTACGCCCTGCCGGTGCGGGGCGGCGAGACGTTGGTCTCGTTGGAGTTGACGGGCGGCGCGTTGACGGCGGTCGCGTTGGCGTTCCTGTTGCCGTCCGATCCGCGTTCCCGTCACGCGGATTTCGAGTGGCTGTGCGCCGCGATCGTGGCGATGGTCCTGTCTGCGCCGGCCTCGCTGCTGTTGTATCCGGGGATGGATTACGGCGACCCGCTGTGGTTCGCACTCTGTCCGCTGCCGCTGGTGCTGGCCGTCTGGCTGTTGTTGCTCACGGTGCTGCATGTGCGGCGCGGTTCCGCGGGCCGTCCGGTCGCGCATGGGCTGCGTGTGCCGCCGGTGATCGGTCTGGTCGTGGCGGCGGCGAGCGTGTCGGTGCCGTTGCTGCGGGTGCTGCGTCCGATGCTGGGCGAGGATTGGGGCCGTGCCTGGGCGAATCTGGCGACGGTGCTCGTGGCCGCAATCGCGGTGGGTGTGGGTTGTCTCACGTCGGATCGGGTCACGGTGGTGAGCGCTCCGGAGCGTGTGGCCGCCACGCTGTCCGGTTCCGCGCTGGCGACGATCATGGTGTGCAGCGAGTTCTCCCGGTTCGATGGCCCGTCGTTGCTGCCGTCGTTGACGGCCTATGGCGCGTTGGCGGCCGGTGCGGCGGGCGCGTGGATGCTCGCCGCGCGTCCGGTGGAGAAGACCGTCGTGCTGCGTCCGGCGCCTCCGCACGGTCCGATGGCTCCCGGCGGCCCGATGCCTTCCGGCGGCCCGATGCCGCCGTTGGGTTCGGTGCCGGCCCCGGCCTCCGCCCCCGGATATGCAGGTCCGATGCCCGAGCCGCCGATGGGTGGCCCGGCGCCCGTCAGTCAGGTCATGCCCGCTCCGGCGTATTCCGCCGCCCCCATGCTCACGCCCCAGCCGGAGCCGATGCCGTTGGCAGCCCCCGTTCCGGCGGAGTGCACCGCCACGGTGACCGCCGCCAAGGGCATGGATGCGAACGGCATCATCGCCGTGGCGTTCGCCGTCATCGCCACGGCCTATCTGTTCCTGTCCACGTTGTTCACGCCGCACCCGTACGTGTCCATCGATCTGATCATCGACATCGTGGGCGTGGCGGCGCTGCTGGTGGGCCTGCGCTGGATGATGCTGTGGCCGGCGTTGCGCAGCGCGCCGGCGCTCGCGCCGGGACTGGTGCTGCTGACCGCGCCTTCGCTGCTCATCAGCTGGCGGGGGACGCCGTCGTTCCTGCGCATGTTCGCCTTGTTCGCCATCGCCGTGGGCATGGTGCTGCTGGGTGCGATCGGCCGGTTGCAGTTCCCGCTGGTGTATGGTTCGGTGGTGCTCGTCGTGCATGTCGTCACGGTGCTGTGGCCGTGGATCAGCGCGTTCTCCCGTGATTTCTGGTGGGTGTGGCTGCTCATCGCCGGCGTGCTGCTCATCGCGACGGCGGCACGCTACGAGGCGAGCCTGAAGTCGATGCGCACGCTCGCCTCGCGTATCGGCGACCTGCGCTGACCGGACGTGGGAGGCCCGACGGGCCGCCCGACGCGCCCGACGCGCACGACGCGCACGACGTGTACGACGCCGTCCGCTACGCCCATCGTCCCGCTATCGGCGTGCCGCATTCGGGGCAGCGGCCGTCCGTGCCGCGCAATCGGTCCTCGACGATCCGGTACCAGTCGCGCACGATGAGCGCGGCGCGGCAGTCCGGGTTCGGGCAGTAGGTGGTGTCGCCCTCGCTGTCGTGCACGTTGCCGGTGTAGACGTAGTGCATCCCCTCCGCCATCGCGATGCGACGGGCGCGGGTCAGCGTCGCGTGCGGCGTGGGCGGCACGTCAGTCATCTTCCACGCCGGGTGGAACGCGGAGAAGTGCAATGGCACGTCCGGTCCGCAGTGTTCGCGGATCCATGCGCATTCGGCGTGCAGCTGCGCGTCGTCGTCGTTGAGTCCGGGGATGAGCAGCGTGGTGAGCTCCACCCACACGTGCCGTCCGTCCGGGGTGCGCGCCTCGTTGACCGCGTAGTCGATGGTGTCGAGCACGTCCTTCAGGTGCGTGCCGGTGACCTTCCGATAGAAGTCCTCGGTGAATCCTTTGAGGTCGATGTTGGCGGCGTCCATCATCCCGTAGAATTCGGGCCGGGCCGGCGCGGCCATGTATCCGGCGGTGACGGCGATCGGGTGGATGCCGCGCGCACGGCAGGCGGCCGCCGTGTCGATGGCGTATTCGGCGAACACGATGGGGTCGTTGTATGTGAACGCGATGGAGTCGATGCCGCGTTCGGCGGCGACGGCCGCGATCCGTTCCGGGGACGCCTCGACGCCGAGCCGGTCAAAGTCGCGCGCCTTGGAGATGTCCCAGTTCTGGCAGAACCGGCATCCGGAGTTGCATCCGGCCGTGCCGAAGCTCAATACGCTCGATCCGGGGTGGAAGTGGTTGAGGGGCTTCTTCTCCACCGGATCGACGGCGAACCCGGAGCTGCGCCCGTACGTGTCGGACACGATGAATCCTTCGTGGTTGGATCGCACGAAGCAGAAGCCGCGTTGGCCGGGTCTCAGCACGCAGCGCCGCGGGCACAGTTCGCAGCGGGCGCGTCCGGTGCCGTCCGCGAACCGCGTCTGCCAGCGCCCCAGCGCGGGGCCGTACTTGGCCCGCGCATCCACGGCCGATATGATCGTGGTCCCGCCGCCGGCGTGTCTGGCGTGGGCCGTCTCACGCGTGTTCGGCATACGCCGTCACCTCGTAGCGTTCACAGGCGATCTCGCCGTCCCGCCAGTCGAGGTCCGCGGGCAGGCCGGCCTTGGCGAGCAGGTGCGAGACGAAATCGTGCGGGGAGGGCAGCTGCTCCCATACCTGCGGCAGGAACGTCGCCCGGCGGCCGCGTCCGCCGCGTTCGGCGAGCACGAGCCCGTCCTCGCCGGGCCTCAAGGCCCGTTCGAGCTCGTTGCGCGAGCGCACGGGATGCCGTTCCGGTTCGGCGGCCGTCATGCCGTCGTCCCCGCGCCGCCATACAGGCGTCACGACTTCGATGGGCTCGGGTTTGCCCAGCACCGACACCTCGACGTCGAGCAGCGGGTATTCCTCCGCGGTGACGGGCGTGAAGCGCGGGTCGCGGCTGGCGGCGTCGACCGCGTGGGCGGCCACGTCGCAGCCGAGCGGCCGGTACGCCTGCAGCGTGCCGATGCAGCCGCGCAGGTCCCCGTCTTCGGTGAGGGTGACGAAGCTCGCGCCGTTCCCGTAGAGCCATGGGTGGCGTTCGATGATCGCGTTCGGCCGGTCCTCGGGCGCGTCGTCCAGTTCCAGGTGTTCGCGGATCGCGGCGCGTGCGAGGCGCAGCAGCACGTCGCCGTGCGATGCGTCGGCGTCGCCGCCGTCCTCATCGGTCATGTCCGCCGTGCCTTCGGCGTCCGCGCTTCCGGCCGCGGCCGCCGCTTCCGCCGTCGCCGTGCCGTCGTCATCGGCCGCCACGGCCGTCTGCCAGACGGCGAACGACGCGTAGCCGACGACGGCCTCGTCCGGGTCGTCCATGCGCGGACGCGGCTCGTCGGCGGGCGCGACCACACCGTCGTCGCCGGACGTGCTGCGGCCGAGCAGCCGCAGGTCGAACGCGACGTCGTCGTCGGCAGGACCGTCGCCGTGCGCTTCCGGACGCAGCCCGCGCGTCAGCACGTCGAGCAGGCCGTCGACCGGATACGCGCCGCATGCGCGACGCGGGTGGATGGGCCCGTCGAGATGCGCGATCGCGTCGATGGTCTCGTCGTCCAACGCGCGCGCGACCTCCTGCGGATGATAGTGGGACAGATCGGAGCTGATGACGATGACGGTCTCAGACCCTCCCCACAGGGCGCGCAGCACGTCGCCGACCTCGCGCGGGGAGGCGTCGCCGGCGTTCAACGGCACGATTTCGAGATCCGGACCGAACACGGTCTCGAGGAACGGGATCTGTACCTCGACGGCATGCTCCCGCGCATGCGTCGGGTCGTGGACGATGAGCGCGGGCGCGGGGGCGTCGGGCGCGGCCTTCATGCCGGAGCGCAACGGCGCGTCGGACGGCAGGCCCAACGCGCGGCGTTCGGACGCGACGTCGACCGGCGTCACGCCGAGCGGCGTCGAGAACGCTTCCGCCGTGGGGCAGGCGACGCCGCGCACGGCCACGCGATGCGTGGGTCCGACGATGACCGCGCGGCGGACCGAGCCGCGTCCGCGTGCGAGCAGCGCGTAGGCGAGCGCCGCCGTCGTGCCGGAATAGACGTATCCGGCATGCGGCACGATCACCGCCTTCGGCGCGCCGGCGGGCAGGGACTCCCCCATGGCCGCGACCAGCTTGCGCCCATAGTCGAACTGCCGGTCGATCATCCCCGTCAGCTCGTCACGGTCCGCGGGATAGAAGGCGCCGGCCACCGCGGCCGGACGCACGGAAAGGGAACGCTTCATGACGACCACCTCTTCGACTCCCATGGTAGTCGGGTCGACGTCGCCTCCGCGCGAACAATCCGGCTTGGACGGTCAGAACAACGGCTGGACGAAATCGTCGTCGGACGCCGCCGCACCGGCCTGCGACGGGTCGTTCCCGGACGTGCCGGGACGGAACGCGGACGGGCCGGCGTCGGCAAGACGGTCGGACGCCGCCTCGGACGCCTCGCGCAAGTCGCCGTCGAGCATGACCGCCTCGGGCGAGACCGCGAACATGCGGTTGTTGACGCCCTCCAGATACAGGCCGGAGAGGCGTTCCACTCGGGAGAGCGCCACATAGCCCATGCCGGGCGCGAACGTGCGTTTGAGGTCCATGACGGCGCGGTCGAGGGTCATGCCCTGCGACTTGTGGATGGTGATGCCCCACGCGCAGCGCAACGGCACCTGGGAGACGGAGGCGAGCACGACGTCGCCGTCCGTCATCTCCCAGGAGACCGGTTTCATCGTGACGATGTTGCCGTTCTCGAATGCGACGATCGGCCATCCGCCCTTGCGTTCGTCCGCGAACGCGCGCACGGTGCCGAGCGAGCCGTTGACGAACTGGTGGTCGGCGTCGTTGCGCAGGGCCATGACGGCCGCGCCCTCCTTGAGGACGAGCCGTTCCGGGGCGAGCATGTTGCGTTTGAGGCGTGCGACGAGGTTCGCGGGGCCCCGCTGCTCGGCGAAGAACTCGTGCGGGTCGGCGGTGATGCGGGCGAGCCGCATGTCGTTGAGGTTGTCGGCCTGACGGTTCATCGGGAACAGGTGCGTGGCCACCACGCCTTCCGCCGGCGCCACGCCGAGGCGGGTGACGAGCGCGTCCCGGTCGTCGTCGTCCACGCGGCTTTCGCGGATGTGCGTGAGCACGGTGAGGAGACGCCCGTCGTCCTGACGATGCTGTTCGGTCAGATAGCAGACGACCGGGGCGAGCTCCTGCCAGACGAGCGATTCGGTGACGAAGCCCTCCGGGTCGAGCCCGGCCTTCGCGTAGCGTTCGCGTGCGGCCGTGAATTCGGGCGGCGGCGGGAGCACGTCCCGGTTGCGCGCCGCCACGGAGACGGGCGGCAGCTGAAAGAGGTCGCCGGAGAGCACGACCTGCAGGCCGCCGAACGGGCGCGGGTCGCGGCGGATCTCGCGGCATACCTGGTCGACCATGTCGAACAGCCATGCGTGGAGCATCGACACCTCGTCGATGACGAGCACGTCGGTGGCCTGGATGCGGCGCCGGCGCCGGGTCCTGATGGTCTTGAGCAGGCTGGGCGTGAGCACGTTCGCGAGGCCGATGCCGCTCCACGAGTGGATGGTCTGCCCGTCGACGTGCGTGGCGGCGATGCCGGTGGACGCGGTGACGGCCACGTCGGCGTCGCGGGCGCGGGCGTCACGGATGAACTCGTTGAGCACGTACGTCTTGCCCGCGCCGGGCGCGCCCGTCAGGAACACGTTCGCGCCGGCGTTCAGGATCGCGAGGGCCTCGCTCTGCCGCATGGACCGGTCCGCCCCTACTCGCCGTCGGAACCGATGAGCCGGCGCACGGCCTTGAGGACGCCGTGCTCGGTGTTGGCGGGGGCGATCCAATGCGCCGCCGCCTTGAGGTCGTCGTGCGCGTTGGCCATCGCGAACGACCATTCGCCGGCCTCGAGCATCTCGAGGTCGTTGAGGTAGTCGCCGAACACGGCGGTCTGGGCGGGGGTGACGCCGAAATGCCGCTGCAGCGCCACCACGCCCTGACGCTTGTTGGTGTCCGGGTCCATGATGTCCACCCAATGCGCGCCGGAGACGACCACCGCGTGCGTGCGCGCCACGTCGCCGAGCAGGTCGGCGGCCATCGGCTCGGCGTCGCCGAAGTCGAAGATCGCGAGCTTGAGCACGGTCTCGCCGGGCGTGCCGAGCACGTCATGCAGGTCGTCGACGATCTCCAACGCGTGGTAGTACTTCAGGCATTCGTCGACGAACGGCTTGTCCTTGCGCTGGATGTACGCGGTCTTCAGGCCGCACACCACCAGGCCGATGTCGTGGGAACCGTCCGCGACGGCTCGGTCGACGATGTCGACGAGCGTGCGGGTCAGGTCCCAGCCGACGCCGTGCACGTCGACGACGTCGCCGTCGGCGACGACGACGTTGCCGTTCTCCGCGACGAACGACATGGCCCTGCCGTCGGCGTTGCCGTCGGTTGGGTCGACGCCTTCGAACATCGACTTGAGCGTGGCGAGCTGGCGGCCGGACGCGGGCACGAATTCGATGCCGCGGGCCTTGAGGTCGGCGAGCAGCGGCCAGAAGCCGTCGGGGATGCGGCTTTCGCCGTCAAGCAGCGTGCCGTCCATGTCCGCGACGACGAGGCGGATGTCGTGAGGGCCGGGGGCGATGGCCGTCCAATCCTGAGCTGTCATGGTCTGGTCCTTTCTTCCTGTGGCTTATCGGGCGTACATCGTATGCGCCGTCACGCCTGGCCTTGTCCCGGCAGGCTCAGACGCCGGCGCTTGCTCATCTCCAGCTGCTTCCTGTCCACCATGTCCGTGACGATGCCGCGCAGCAGGTCCTTGTCGAAACGGCCCTTGAGCTCGCCGAACCGGGGGTGGGAGGTCAGTCCCGCCTCGACGATGAAGTCGGCGTCCTCACCGGCGAGCGTGTACGTGACCGAGGAGAGCGCCGGGTCCTCACCGGTGGAGGCGCGCAGGTCCGCCACCATCGACAAGATGGCGCGTTCCGCGGCGGCGCGCTCGCCGCCGTCGACCGCGCCGACGCGCGCGGCGAGCGCCTTCCTGCGCTCCTCCACCTCGGCCTGCTGGGCCAGCTTCTTCTCGCTGGGCCGCTTCTCGGTTGACCGCTTCCCGGTGGGCTGCTTCGCCTTGGCCGTCTTCTGCTTGCCGGCGGCCGTGATGCGTTTGCGTTCGGCGGCGGTCAGCACGGCCAGCGTGTTGTCCTCGTGTTCGCACACGCTGCAGTCGTCGCATCTGGACGGCGCCTTCTCGCCGAAGTAGGCGAGCATCTCGGCGCGCAGGCATCGTTTCGCCTCGCAGTAGCGGCTCACCGCGTTGAGGCGTTCGGTGGCGGCCTGGCGGGCCATCTTCTGGTCATTGGGGTCGGTCAGGGCGCTGCCGGCGTCGTCGAGTCGCCGGCGGAGGTTCACGAAGTCGCCGTCGCTCCACATGAGCACGGCGGTGGAGCGGTCGCGGTCGCGGCCGGCGCGGCCGGCCATCTGGTAGTACTCCTCCATGCTGGCGGGCGCGGAATCGTTGATGACCCAGCGCACGTCGGACTTGTCGACGCCCATGCCGAACGCGGTGGTGGCGCAGATCACGCGGATGTCGCCCTTGAGGAACGCGTCCTGCACCTCGCCCTTGCGGTCCTCGGGCATCTTCGCATGGAAGTATTCCGCGTTCACGCCGGCGGTCTTGAGCGTCTGCGCCATCTGCTCGGTGCGCTTGCGCGACGGGCAGTACACGATGCCGCATTCCTCGGCGTGCATGTGCGCCCAGGCGACGATCTGCTCCATGCGTTCCTTCGGCGTGGCCTTGATGACGCGGAAATGGATGTTGGGGCGATCGAAGCTGGTCGTGATGCGGTAGGGGTGGTCGAGCCCCAGGTTGTTGATGATCTCATCGCGCTGCGCGGGTGTGGCGGTGGCGGTGAACGCGGCGATGACGGGCCGGTGCGGCAGCCTGCGCACGAAATCGGCGATGTTGCGGTAGTCGGGGCGGAAGTCGGAACCCCATTGCAGCACGCAGTGCGCCTCGTCGACCACGATCATGTCGATGCGCACCTTCGAGGCGAAGTCGAGGAAGTCGCGGCTCTGCAGGCGTTCGGGGGCGGCGTACAGCATCCTGAGGCCGTGCGTGGCGGCGGACTGATAGATGGCGTTGCGCCCGCGCCAGTCGACCTGGCTGTCGATGAGCGCGGCGGGGATGCCGCGCGCCTCGAGATGCTGCACCTGGTCGCGCATGAGGGCGCGCAGCGGCGTGATCACCAGGGTGAGCGTGTTCGGCACGGTGGCGGGCAGCTGGTAGCACATGGATTTGCCGGCGCCGGTGGGCATGATTGCCATCACGTCACGCCCGTTGAGGATGGAGTTGATCACCTTGAACTGGCCGGGGCGGAATTCGTCGTAGCCGAAGTAGTGTTTGAGCGCGGCGTGGGCCTGGGCGGAAAAGTCGCGCTGTCCCCAGGGGACGTCTTCACCCTTGGGGCGGGGCTGCGGCGCGGCCGGCTGCGGCTGGGGTGCCTGTTGTTGGACCGGCTGTTGGACCGGCTGCTGCGGGTACGCCGGCTGCTGGACCGGCTGCTGCTGCGGCCGGGGCGGCATGGGCGGCAACGGCACCTGCTGCTGCGGTCGGGGCGGCATCGGCGGCAACGGCACACGCGGCTGCGGCTGGGGCGGCGGGAAGGCCGCCCCCTGTCCCTGCGGAGGCATATACGGCGTGTTCCCTGTCATGTCCATCATTTCCGTTCCTTCCGTCTCTCCGATGAGCTTCCGCGCGCTGCGCGCGTCCCCGGCGTGGGACGCGACGCCGCCCGCCCGTTCCGTCTATCCGTCTATTCCGCCGCGTTGATGCTGGTCGCGACGATCTCGTCGCGGATGCGCGCGGCCTCGGCCGCGTCCGGGCCGGGGGCCGCCGCCATGACGGCAGCACGGTAGTAGCGCAGCTCGTCGAGCGATTCGATGATGTCGGCGAGCGCGCGGTGGCCGCCGTTCTTCGGCGGGCGGTTCTCGTACACGGCCGGGTACCAGCGGCGGGCGAGCTCCTTGAACGTGCTCACGTCGATGCTGCGGTAGTGCAGGTGGCTCATGAGGTCCGGCATGTAGTGGTCAAGGAACTTCTTGTCGCTTCCGATGGTGTTGCCGGCGAGCAGGGGCTTGACGCCCTCGGGCGTGAAGCGGAGCACGTACTCGGTGACCTTCCGCTCGGCTTCCTCGAGGCTGAGGCCGTGCTCCCACTCGTTGATGAGGCCGGAGCGGGTGTGCATCTGGCGCACGAAGTCGTTCATGTATGCCACGGCCTTGTCGCTCGGCTTGATGACGTAGTCGACGCCCTCGTCCAGCACGTTCAGGTCGAAGTCGGTGGGCACGACGGACACCTCGACGAGCTCGTCGCCGCCGAAGATGTCGAGTCCGGTCATCTCGCAGTCGATCCAGATGAGGCGCGAGTCCTTCGCGCTGTAGGTTTCGGCGTCATGTGCGTCAACCATCGTCAGTCCTCTTTCGTCATTGGTCCGTCTTCAAAGAACAGTTCAGACTATATCGCGGCTCCTACATATCGGACGGCGTCGCGCCGGGCCGTTCCCCCGCCGGACGGTTCCGGAAGGTCCCGGAAAACGGGAAAGGCTCCCCTTGGGGAGCCTTTCGTCGTAATGCCGGATCGTGTCGTCCGATGGACGGGAGCCGCGGATCAGTTGGCGTGGAAGCCGGAGTAGTTCGGGGCCTCGGCCGTCATCACGATGTCGTGCGGGTGGGATTCGCGCAGGCCGGCGTCGGTGATGCGGATGAAGCGGCCCTTCTCGGCCATCTCGCCGATGTTGTGGGCGCCGATGTAGAACATCGACTGGTGCAGGCCGCCGAGCATCTGGTAGAGCACGGCGTTGAGCGGTCCGCGGTACGGCACCTCGCCTTCGACGCCCTCCGGCACGACCTTGTCGTTGGAGGTGACGTCGGCCTGGAAGTAGCGGTCCTTGGAGTAGGACTTCTTGCCGCGCGGGGCCATCGCGCCGAGGGAGCCCATGCCGCGGTACAGCTTGTACTGCTTGCCGTGCAGCAGGACCTTCTCGCCCGGGGCCTCCTCGCAGCCGGCGAGGGTGCCGCCGAGCATGACGGAGGACGCGCCGGCCACGAGGGCCTTGGCGATGTCGCCGGAGTAGTGGATGCCGCCGTCGGCGATGCAGGGCACGCCGGCCGCGCGGCAGGCCTGGGCGGCCTCGTACACGGCGGTCAGCTGCGGGACGCCGACGCCGGCGACCACGCGGGTGGTGCAGATGGAGCCCGGTCCGATGCCGACCTTGACGGCGTCGGCGCCGGCGTCGATCATCGCCTGGGCGCCGGAGCGGGTGCCGACGTTGCCGCCGATGATCTGCACGCCGTCGAACGCGGAGTCGTGCTTGAGGCGGGAGATCATGTCAAGGGCGAGGCGGGCCTCGCCGTTGGCGGTGTCGACGACGAGCACGTCGACGCCGGCCTCCATCAGGGCGGAGGCGCGCTGCCAGGCGTCGCCGAGGAAGCCGACGCCGGCGGCGACGCGCAGGCGGCCCTGCTCGTCCTTGGTGGCGTCCGGGTACTGCTCGGTCTTGACGAAGTCCTTGACGGTGATGAGGCCGGTCAGGTGGCCTTCGGCGTCGACGAGCGGCAGCTTCTCGACCTTGTGCTCGGCGAGCAGACGGTGGGCGTCCTCCTTGGAGATGTTGGACGGGCCGGTGACCAGGTTCTCCTTGGTCATGACGTCCTTGACCTTGAGGTGGTCGTAGTCCTCGGACGCGATGAAGCGCATGTCGCGGTTGGTGATGATGCCGACGAGCTTGTTGTCCTTGTCGACGACCGGCAGGCCGGAGATGTGGAACTTGCCGCACAGCTTGTCGAGGTCGGCGAGGGTGACGTCCGGGTTGACGGTCAGCGGGTCGGTGATCATGCCGGACTCGGAGCGCTTGACGACGTCGACCTGGGCGGCCTGGTCGTCGATGGAGAGGTTGCGGTGCAGCACGCCGATGCCGCCGTTGCGGGCCATGGCGATGGCCATCTCGGATTCGGTCACGGTGTCCATGGCGGCGGAGAGGACCGGGGCCTTCATGGTGATCTTGCGGGTCAGGTGGGTGGTGGTGTCCACCTCGGAGGGGATGACGTCCGTCTCGTTCGGCAGCAGCAGCACATCGTCATAGGCGAGGCCGAGCTTCGCGAAAATCGGCGGAAGGGGAGCGTACGCGGATTCTGCGTTCATATCGAGGTTTGTAGCCATGTGACCACTATATGAATGTGTGTTGACGTTGGACGGGGAACACGACTATACGGCGTTCCGCCGGACCTCATGCCGTCGTTCCGCTCCCGTTCCCCGACGGTTCACCGCCCGTTCGCATGGCTACTTGCCGTCGCCGCCGCGTCCCTCACGTCCGTCGCGCACGTGCTGCGCGCCCTCGCTCTCCGCCCTGAGCTCCGGGATGCGGTGCTTGAGGTACGGGTACATGGTGATCACGGCGAGCACCACGGCCGCCACGGTCATGCCGATGAACACGTGCCACGCCTTGAAGAACAGGATGCCGAGCGAGCCGAACGAGATGAGCGCCGCCCACGCCCACAGGATGAGCACGGCGCCGCGCACCGAATGCCCGATGCGCAGCATGCGGTGGTGCAGGTGCATGCGGTCCGGGTGCATCGGCGACTGGCCCTTGGCGAGACGCCGCGTGATGGCGAGGCACATGTCGAGTACGGGCAGGAACAGCACGAGGATGGGCAGCAGGATCGGCATGAACACCGGCAGGTACACGCTGGTGTGCACGGAGGCCGGGTCGATGCGCCCGGTCATCACGATGGACGCGCAGGTGATGAGATAGCCGAGCAGCATGGAGCCGGAATCGCCCATGAACAGCTTCGCCGGATGCCAGTTGTGCATAATGAAGCCCACGCAGATGCCGACGAGCGCCACGTCGATGAGCGTCGCCATCGAGGCGTAGGAGGGCGAGGTGCGCGCCAGGATGTACGAGTAGATGGCGAACGCCACGCCGCCGAACGCCACGATGCCGGAGGCGAGTCCGTCCAGGCCGTCGACGAAGTTGACCGCGTTGATCGAGGCGACGATGAGGAACGCGGTGATCGCCATGGACAGGCTGGGCGAGGCCGTGACGAGCGAGCCCATCGGCAGGGAGATGATCTGCAGCCCTCCCCACGCCACGAACACGGAGATGAGCAGCTGTCCGGCGAGCTTGAGCATCCAGTCGAGGTCCCACAGGTCGTCGGCCATGCCGAGCAGGCAGATCATCACGGCGCCGGCGAGCACCACCCACGCCTGTCTGCTCTCCTGGAACAGCCCCTGGATGAAGGGGATGCGGCTGGCGAACAGCATGGCCACGGCGAAGCCGAACATCATGCCGAGGCCGCCCATGCGGGGCGTGGGCACGGTGTGCACGTCGCGCGCGCGGACCTCGCCCACGGCGCCGATCTCGATGGCCACGTGACGCACGATCGGCGTGAGCAGGTAGGTGGCGCCGCCGGCCACGGCGGCGATGAACAGGTAGATCCTCATGCGCCCAGTCCCCCTCCGTTCACGTGCAGCGCGGCGCGGATGGCGCTCTGCGGGATGATGCCCTCGCGCAGGATGCGGATGCCGTCACGCTCGTGCGGGTCGGCGGCCACCACGGTGGAGGCCACATGCCCGGGCGTGGCGCCGCCGTCGAGGTACAGCGACACGCTGTCGCCGAACGCCTCGACCGCCTCGTGCACGGTCTGCGCGCTCTGGCCGCCGGACAGGTTCGCGCTGGACGCGGCGAGCGGACCGGTGGCCGCGAGCACGCGCAGCGCGGCCTGCGAGTTCGGCACGCGCACGCCCTGCGTGCCGTCGCCGGCGAGCGTGCCGAGCGTGCAGCCCTCGCGCGCCACGGCGATCGGCGAGAACGCGCCGGGCATGAATCGTGCGGCGAGACGGTTGAGCGGCACCGGCAGGTCGAGACCCAGCCCGTCGATGTCGGCGATGTCGGCGAGCAGCACCTGCAGCGCCTTGAACCGGGGCCGCCGCTTGAGCCGATAGATGCGGTCGATGGCGCGGCGGTCGCGCGGGTCCCCGGCGATGCCGTACACGGTGTCGGTGGGGATGACCACCAGTCCCCCGTCCCTCACGATCGAGGCCGCCAGCGCCAGCGACGCCTCGTCGATCGCGCGAATCTCACTCATCACACGCCTCCTGAACCTGATTTTCCACAATCCATCATTGCACCATCGCGCCCCGACGACCAGACCTGCCGCCGATCGGACGGCGCGGGGACCCGCGGGCGGACGCCCCGGAACGGTATCCGGCGGCGCCACGCGACGACACTCCGCAAACGTTCGCATCGCCGTACCGGGTACGGTCGCGGCCCTAAACTGGTGCCGTCCACGACGCCACCGCCGCCCGGACGAGGCGGCCGCATCCGCCACCCGCAAAGGAGCATCCATGACCGACACCGCACCCGCGCAACCGTCGCAGCCCGCAACGTCCGCAACGAACGGACCGTCCCCCTCCCCCGTTCCACCGGTGGAGCTGCGCACGCCGCGCGCGTCGGAACGCGAGGAGATGCTCGCCGGCAGGCTCTACGACGCCTCCGATCCGGAACTCGCCGCACTGCGCGACAAGGCCGCCGACCTGTGCACCCGCTTCAACGCCACCTCGCGTCACGACGCCGCGACGCGCGCCGCGATCCTCGACGAGCTGCTGCCGGGCCACGGCGCGAACCTGGACGTGATGGGCCCCGTCTTCTTCGACTACGGCTGCCACACGACGATCGGCGACCGCGTGTTCGCGAACTTCAACTTCACCGTGCTCGACTGCGCGTCGGTGACCATCGGCGACGACGTCCTGTTCGGGCCGAACGTGTCCCTGCTGCCGCCGATGCACCCGCTCAGATGGCAGGACCGCAACGTGCGCACGCGCGAGGACGGCACCTCCTACGACTACGAGTACGGCCGTCCCATCGTCATCGGGTCGAACTGCTGGTTCGGCGGCAACGTGACGGTGCTGGGCGGCGTGACCATAGGGGACGGCTGCGTGATCGGCGCCGGCGCGGTCGTCACGAAGGACATCCCGGCGAATTCGGTGGCCGTGGGCAACCCGGCGCGCGTCATCAAAACCATCACCGACGCGGACGCCTCCGTCTACCAGGAGTACGCCGCGTAGTCAGCCTTTGACGGCGAACAGGAACCGGGGGCGGCCGGTCCAGTCGTTCCCGGTACGTGCCTCGGCGAAGCCGTTGGCGTGCGCGAAGGCGACGAGGCGGTCGCCCTGCGTCACGTCATGCTCCATGACGAGCGCACCGCCGGAACGCAGCAGACGGCCCGCGCGCAGGACGATCCGCTCGGGGATGAGGACGCCGTCGGCGGAACCACCGTACAAGGCCATGTCCGGGTCATGGTCGCGCACCTCGGGCTGTTCGGGCACCTGCGTCTGCGGCACGTACGGCGGGTTGGTGATGACGATGTCGATGGTGCCGTCGAGCTGCGGCAGGGTGAGCGGGCTGGTCGCGTCGCCGCGTTCGAGGTGATAGTCGTAGCCGGCCAGCGGGTCGCGACGCGCGACGCGCTCCCGGTTGCGTTCGGTCCACGCGTACGCGTCCGGCGACAGTTCGACGGCCCACACCTCGGCGCCGCGCACCTCGGTGGCGACGGACAGGCCGATCGCGCCGGATCCGGCGCACAGGTCGACCACGCGCGGCGTGGCGATGCGGTTGCGGACGATCCAGTCGATGCCCTCCTGCACGACCATCTCGGTCTCCGGCCGCGGGATGAACACGCCGGGACCGACCTCGAGGTCGAGGTAGCGGAACGGCGCATGCCCCACGATGTACTGCAACGGCTCGCGCTTGGCGCGGCGCGCGACCATCCCGTCGAACCGCGCCTCGTCGAACGCGAGCGGCTCCCCCATCAGCAGGGCCTTGTCCACGTCGCGCAGGTCCACGCCGGCCGCTTCGGCGAGCAGCAGCTTCGCGTCATGCTCCGGCGTGTCCACGCCGGCCTCGCGCAGCGTCGCCGACGCATCGCGGATCACATCGGTCAGAGACACTACCATCCTCCCCATCGTCTTCGGATCGATATGCGGGCCGGGCGCGGACCGTTCGGCACGGCCCGTCCGCGGCTACTTCTGGTTGGCGAGGCGCTCCGCCTCGTCGGCCTGGATGTCGGAGTCGATGACGGCCTGCAGGTCGCCGTCGAGCACTTGGTCGAGGTTGTACGCCTTGTAGTTGGTGCGGTGGTCGACGATGCGGTTCTCCGGGAAGTTGTAGGTACGGATGCGCTCGGAGCGGTCGAGGGAACGCACTTGGGAGTGGCGCATGTCGGCGGCCTCGGCGGCCTCCTGCTCGTGCTTCATGGCGAGCAGGCGGGATTTGAGGACGCGCAGCGCGGCGGCGCGGTTCTGGATCTGCGACTTCTCGTCCTGCATGTTCACCGTGATGCCGGTGGGCAGGTGGGTCATGCGCACGGCGGAGTACGTGGTGTTCACGGACTGGCCGCCGGGGCCGGAGCTCATGAAGATGTCGATCTTGAGGTCCTTCGGATCGATCTCGATCTCGTCGTCGTCCTCGTCGGCCTCCGGGAAGACGATGACGCCGGCCGCGGAGGTCTGGATGCGGCCCTGGGATTCGGTCACGGGGATGCGCTGCACGCGGTGCACGCCGCCCTCGTACTTGAGGGACGCCCACACGCCGTCCTCCGGGGCGGGCGTGCCCTTGGCGCGGATGGCCATCTGCACGTCCTTGACGCCGCCGAGCTCGGTGGTGTTCTCGGACTGGACGGTGACGGTCCAGCCGCGCTTCTCGGCGTAACGCGTGTACATGCGCATGAGGTCGCCGGCGAACAGCGCGGCCTCCTCGCCGCCGGTGCCGGCCTTGATCTCCATGATGGTGTCACGCGCGTCATCCGGGTCGCGCGGGATGAGCGCGGTGCGGAGCTTCTCCTCGACGGCCGGCAGCTCGGCTTCGAGCCGCTTGGCCTCCTCGGCGAAGTCCGGGTCCTCGCCGGCCATCTCCTGCGCGGCCTCGAGATCGTCGCGCACGGACAGGTACGCCTGATATGCGGAGACGATGGCGCCGAGCTCGGCGTGGCGCCGTCCCAGCTTGCGCATCTTGTCCGGATTCGTCACCACTTCCGGGCTGGCCATCTGCTCTTCGATGGAGCGGTATTCCTCCAGTGCGGTGGCCGCCGCGGGGAACTGTTCGTCTGCCATGGGCGCGTCTTCCTGTCTGATGGCGCCGGTGCGGTCCGGCGCGGTGGGTTGTGGGGGGTCGGGCGGAACGTCGGCTGGACGTCGGCTGGACGTTCCGGGAGGTATGAGGTGCCGACTGTGGCGGTCGGCCGCGCGGATGCGCGCCGCCCGCCGGTCATGGCCCGGTCAGGGCATACAAAAACGCCAGTCCCGTGGCGTGCGGGACGGGTATGCGCCGAGGCGCGCCCCGTCCCGCACGAGGGGACTGGCGTCACGTTTGCTACTTGGTCTTCTTGCCGTAGCGACGCTCGAAGCGGGCGACGCGGCCGCCGGTATCGAGGATCTTCTGCTTGCCGGTGTAGAAGGGGTGGCACTTCGAGCACACGTCGACCGTCATGTGGTCGCCCTTGTAGGTGGAACGGGTGACGAAGGTGTTGCCGCACGAGCACAGGACCTCGACGGCATGGTAATCGGGATGGATACCCTGCTTCATAGTGTCTCCTAAGGAATTCAGGTGACCCGGGTCGCCATGCCCCTATGGCTGGCGTGAACCGGAACCTTCAAGATGATAGACCCCCGCCGCGACACGGCGTTTTTAGGCGAAAGCGAACGACAGTGAGCCAGAAACCAGTGGCACGAAGTGCCCCCGCTGGGACTTGAACCCAGGACAAACACCTTATAAGGGTGCTGCTCTAACCGACTGAGCTACGGGGGCGACCCACACGATTGTACCGGCGCCGCGGACGGTCACGCGACACGCCGCACGGCTCCGTCGAGGCGACCATGAATGTTCGTTTCGACATGTTTTCTACCATCATCACCATCGAACATCATCGCAATCCGAACATGAAACCAAGCAGACGCACAATACCGACCACTCAGGTGAAGTCCACGTAAACAAGATCGAAAATCGCATGATTCCAACATGGTGAACGCTCACATCGTGCTAGTCTGTGTTGCAGACGACAGCGCAGGCAGTCAATAAATCCGCAATCGTCATCAACAAGAACGTACATTTTCTCACGTCATAAACGAACATCTTCCATGTTCGTTTATGACGAAAGGAGCCGATATGGCACAGCAGGACAAGGTCATCACCGTCAACTTCGACATGTTCGACAAGACCCCGGAGGAGAAGACCGCCGAGGCCAACAAGGTCGCAAAGTCGTTCGGCATCAGCGACGAGGCCATCGCCGAGGTCGAGGACTACAAGAACAAGCTCACCCGCTACAACGCCTGGGACCTGCCGTTCATGGGCTACGTAAACGACGACGGCTACGGCTACGCCTACGTGCCGGACGCCGCCATCGTGCGCGAACCCTACTGGGACGCCCACAAGGCGTTCCTCGCGCTGCCGGAGGACGTGCAGACCGCGTTCGCGATCCGCATGCTGTTCACCCACCGTCCGGTCGACCGCTACGGCGCCAGCATGTTCCTCCACTACCAGCGCGGCTTCAAAGTGAACTTCATCGGCGAGGGCGCCAACAAGTACTGATCCGCGCCTGCGCGACGCGCATCGGCGCAATGGGGCGCCCATACTTCCACCACCTCCAGGGCCGTGGGACGGAGTGACGCTCCGTCCCACGGCCCTCGCGCGTCCACGAACCCCATCGGCCGACGGACGGGTCGCGGCGTTCCGGGTGATAATCGAACCATGCGCATAGTGGAGAAAACGATAACCGGCATCGACGGCAGCACGGCACGACTCACCGGATACGTGGCCGAATCCAGTAGCGAGATGGCCGATACGGCCCGGCCGGCGATGCTCATCCTGCCCGGCGGAGGATACGCGATGACCTCCGAACGCGAATCCGACCCGATCGCACTGCGGTTCACGGCGGCCGGATACCAGACCTTCATATTGCGATACTCGTGCGCGCCGAGCCGCCACCCCGTGGCGTTGCTGCAGGCCGCCCAGGCCATGCGCCTCATCCGCGCCCATGCGGACGATTGGCGCGTGGCCCCCGCACGCGTGGCGTTGCTCGGCTTCTCGGCGGGAGGCCATCTCGCGGCGACGCTCGCCACCGCATCCGGCGAGGCCGCGCTGCGGGAACATGGGTTCACGGAACCGCAGGAGGTCCGCCCGGACGCATTGCTGCTCGCCTACCCGGTCATCACGACCGGGCCACACGCGCATCGCAGAAGCATCAGCACGCTGCTCGGGCCGGAGCACCGGCATGACGCCGCACTGTTGGACATGCTGTCCATCGAACGGCATATCGACGGACGCACGCCGCCCGTGTTCGTATGGCATACGATGACCGACCCCACCGTGCCCGTGGAGAACACGCTGATGCTCATCCAAGCCTGCCACGAGGCAGGAGTGCGGGTGGAGGCGCATCTCTTCCCCGAAGGCGGGCACGGATTGTCGCTGGCCACACGCGCCACGGCCAGGGCGGGTTCGCCGGGCGCCGCAGGCGAACCGGACCCGGACAACGTGGTGCCGGCCGTCCAAATCTGGCCGGACCTCGCGCTCACGTTCCTCGCCGGCGCCTTCGCCGATCGTCCGTAGGCGGTACCCTACGGAGGGCCCGGAACGCTCGGTGACCGGCGACCATAGGACAGGAGACAATATGTCACAGGGACGCGTCACGGCGGACGCGGCGGACGACGGAACCCACTCCCCGCAGCATGTCATCCAGACGCCGAAGGGCGTCGCGGCGACGCTCGCGCAGGCGTTCGTCTACGGCATGTTCCCGCTCTACTGGGCCGCCTTGGCCACGGTCCCCTCGATGAACGTGATGCTCTACCGCATCGTCACAGCCGCCGCCGTCATGATCCTGTTCATGCTGCTCACCCGCCGCTGGCGCGGGTTCGTCGCGGCCGTACAGGCCATGTGGCACGAGCCACGCATCTTCTGGGCCGAAGTCGCCGCCGCCGTGCTCGTCACCATCGACTGGGTGGTGTACATCCGGCTCGTCGCCGTGGGACGCACCTCGGAGGCGAGCGCCGCGAACTTCCTTATGCCGCTCATCAACATGGCGCTCGCGCTCATCATCCTGCGCGAGCGGACCACGCGTCTCGGCCTCGTCTCGATGGCGATCGCGCTCGCGGGCGGCGCGCTCTACGTGCTCGACACGGGCGCGTTCCCCGGACTCGCGCTGCTCATGACCGTCAGCTACTCGGGATACTGTCTCATCAAACGGTTCATCCCGCTCGACCCGTTCCAATCATTGACATTCGAGACCGGCGTGCTCGCGCCGTTCGCGTTCGCGGCGCTCGCCGTCCAGCCGCGCTTCGGCGTGCCCGCCGGCGAACCGTGGTGGGTATGGGCGCTGCTCGGCGGCTGCGGCCTGCTCACCGCCGTCCCGTTGGTGCTCACCTCGTACGGCGTGCGGCATGCGGCATTCCTCACGCTGAGCTTCACCCAGTACATCACGCCCACCATCCAGCTGGTCCTCGGCATCATGGTGCTCGGGGAGCATGTGCCCGCCCACCGGTTTATCTCGTTTTCGGTGATCTGGCTCGCCCTCGCCGTCTACACGTTCGATCTGGCGCGTCGCCACCTGGAACGCCCGAAACGGCCAAAACGACCGTAAGCCCCGATGCCGCATGCACGACGACGGACGGCACCCGCGGCACGCCTTGAAGAAGAACGTCCCGTTTCCAATCAGTACGGCTGGTTGGCGTGGATGATGACGCCGCGTTCGTGCTTGAGGAACTGGCGCGCCGATTCGTGGTCGACGTCATGCCCGGCGGTCAGGCTCTCGTAGACGACCGCGGTCTGCGCGCCGCGGCTGAGCCGGCTGAACGCCTCATAAGCATTCCAACCGTCCCGGGCCACGGCGAACGTCGGCTCCTGCACATAGCCGTATCCGGCGGCGTTGCAGTAGCCGTTGAACGGCAGCCCCCACGCCCGGTGCGCGTCGAGCAGACGCCCGTATTCGGCGGCTTCGGCGAATTCGGCGTCGGTGACGCCTTCCCGACGCGCCAGGGCGACGGCGTGGTCATGGTCGTAGCCGCAGTCTCGCGGCGGAACGGGCAACGGCATGGAGCTCTCCTTCATCAGGCCGGGCGCGGCGTCGGTCCGGCGGTTTCCGCGGCCAGACTATCGCCGCCGCGCCGCCGCCCGTCAATGAGTTGCAGCCTGTTGCAGCGGCTGGCATATCCATGGTCCGACAGAACGTCTCCCAGCGGCCTCCCACGCCGCCCAGCCGATTCTCCGCGCCCAGCCGATTCTCCGCGTCCCGCCGTCGCACCTCCGCCACATACGCGGACGCGGCCGCGGAATCGCTTGATTCCACGGCCGCGTCCGGGACCTGTTCGGGTCGTCGGGTCGGTGCCGGCGTCAGCGCATCGGGTTGCGCCTGATGTACGCGGCCATGGCGGCGGCGAGCGTCATGAGCACGCCCACTGCCGCGAGGCCGGCCACGTTGGCGCCGGTGCGCGCCAGAGGCTTCGTCCGCGCATTTCCGTCGGCTGGGTCGGCCTTGTCGGCCTTGTCCTTGCCGTCGGCGTCTCCGTCACCGGGCTTGGTCTGGTCGGTCGGCGTGTCCGGATCGGGTGTGCCGGGCTTGTCCGGGTCCGGGTCCGGCGTGGGATCGGGGTCGGGCGTCGGTTCCGGATCCGGGTCGGGCGTCTCCGCGCTCTTCTCCCACTGGGCGACGAGGTTGATGGGGCCGGTCGGGTTCTCGATGGCCTGATCGAAGTCGAAGACCTGCGTGGTGTCGGAGGCGAGGGCCCAGCCCTTGAACGTGTAGCCGTCACGAGTCGGGTCGGCGGGCTTGGTGACCCTCTCCCCCTTGCCGAACGTCTCCATCGCCACGGCGGATCCGCCTGCGGTATCGAACGTGACCGGCCATCTGTCGTTGTCGAAGGCGGCGTGGATGCGGTCGTACTCTTCGCTGGTGATGTTGAGGAAGCTGCCGTGCTTCTTGATGGTCTCGCCCTTGGCCGGGTCCTGATGGAAGTCGACGAGGTCGTCGCGGTGCCATTCGGCGGGGGTCGTGGCGGCGAGGTCGTTGGTCCTCACGATGCCGAAGCCCTTCTCCTCCTTGAACTGGTCGGCCACGATGGCGTACTTGTAGCCGAGTTCGTCGATGTCGTCCTTGTTGGTGACGAGGAACTCGTTGCCTTCGACCTGCTTGTTGTTCACGGAGAGCGCGGACTGCACCTGGGTGAGGTACTTCCATTCCTTGGTGTCGTCGGCCTTGCGGGTCTTCTCCTTGAAGGAGGTGGCGTACAGGTTCTTCGTGCGTTCGATGATGCCGGCGTTGTGCACGCGGTACCAGTAGCCGTCGTCGGCCTTCATCATCGTGGAGTCGAGCGTGTAGCCCTTGCGGTCGATCCATTTGACCGGGTCGGAGAAGGTCACGAAGTCCTTCGTGGTGGCGTAGTACTGGTTCGGCGAGTCGGAACGGCCGTACTGGTCATCCACACCGGAGTTCGTGGACCAGTACACGAAGTACTGCTGGTTCTCCTCGTCCCACACGGCCTCGGGCGCCCAGACCATGCCCTCCTTCTTCTCGCTGGAGGGGATCTTGGAGCCGACGTCCACGGCGCGCGGCTGGCTCCAGTTCACCAGATCGGTGGATTCCCAGATGATGATCTTGCGGGAGCCGTCCACGTTCCATCCGCAGCCGGGGTTGCCTTTGTTCACCTGGTTCTGGTCGGTGGCGAGGATGTAGAACTTCGAGCCGTCCGGGGAGCGCAGCAGGAACGGGTCGCGGATGCCGTTGCATCCCACGGTGGAGGTGAGCACGGGCAGCGTGGCCTTGTGCAGGTCGGTCCATTCGCGGCTGTCATGGCTGGTGGCGAAGTAGACCTGCTCCTCCCACAGGTTGTAGTCGGCGGCGGTCACGAAGTACGCCATGAGGTAGTCGGTGGTGTTCTCGCCCTGGTGGTTGTCCGGGTAGGCGGGGTCGTAATCCGCGTTCCCCGAGCCGTCCTCGGTGCCGGAGCCTTCCGAACCGGACCCGTTCCCAGCTCCGCCTTCCGAACCCGTTCCGGTTCCGCCGAGCGGCATGACCTTGGCGAGGAAGTCGAGTTCGTTGGCGATGGCGGTCTCGTTGTAGAAGGCCGCGCTGCCGTGCCCGCCGGTCTCGGGGTAGTATTCGACGACCTTGTCGGCGCCGATAGTCTCCTTGAGCTTGGCGGCGAAGTCCCTGCTGATCTGCTGCCTGACCTTGTTGTCATCGGCGGCGTGCGCGATGTAGAACGGCACGTCGTCGGCGGTCACGTAGTTCAGCGGACTGGCGGCTTTCGCCTGGTCGGCGGTGTATCCGGATCCAAGCAGGTTGGTGGACTTGTAGCGGGTGAGGTCGGCGATGCCGTAGTCGGAGAGCACGGCCTGCACGGCGCTGGAAACGCCGGCGTTGCCCATCGTGGCGTCGTCCCAGGTGGCGTCGCCGTTGGTGACGCCGAGGAACTGGGCGAGGTGTCCGCCGGCGGAGGCGCCGAGCGCGGCGAAATGCTCCGCGTCGAGGCCGTACTCGGCGGCGTGGGCGCGCAGGTAGCGCACGGCGGCCTTGACGTCGAGGATCTGGGCGGGCCACTGGGCCTCGTCGGTGAGCCGGTAGTTGACGGCGGCCACGGCGTAGCCCTTGGCGAGGGCGGCCTTGACGTCGGCCTTCTGCGTGAGCACTTCGGCCATGGAGCCGTAGTTGCCCTTGCTCCATCCGCCGCCGTGGATGTAGATGAGCACCGGGTAGGGTCCGGAGCCGGTTTCGGGCAGTTGGATGAAGAGCTGTTGGGCGGGGTTGGTGGAGCCGTCCACGTACTGCACGTTGTCGAATACGCGCTGGGTGGTGGCGGTCATGGTGCCGGTGGCGCCGGCCGTGGGCGTCGTGGCTTCCGACGTCGCGACGATGCCGGCGGAGGCGGTGTCGTCCGCGGCGAGCGCCGCGGGTGCCGCCGTGGCGAACGCGGTGGCGAGGGCGAGGGCCGCCGCGGCGATGGGACGCCATGGGTTGCGGGTGTGCATGTGTCTTCCTTCTTCGTTGAGGGGATTGTGTGCGGCGTGCTTCCGTGCGCCGTGCGGGCACGTCGTGCGGAAGCACTGGATACGGGAATGGGATGGGCGGGGTTCCCGTCGGCCGACCGGACGGATCGCCGACCGGCCGACGGGAACCCACGGGAGGCCACATGGTCAGCGGTCGGTGTCGCGCCTGCGCAGGGCGAACGCGGCACCGCCGGCGGCGAGCGTCAGCGCGGCGGCCGCGGCGACCGTCGCCACGGAGGAGCCGGTGCGGGACAGGCGCCGCGTCGTACCGGAGCCGTCGTTCTTGCCGTCGGACTTGCCGTCGGACTTGCCGTCGGACTTGCCGTCGGCATCGGAACCGCCGTCGTCCTTGCCGTTCTGGTCGCCGTCACCGTTCTGGTCGCCCTTGCCTTCGCCGTCCGGATCCGGGGTCGGGGTGACGGCCGGCTTGGTCTTGAGCGCGGCGGTCTTCGCGGCGAGGTCGTCGGCGGCGGCGTCGACCGTCGTCTGGTCGGTCGGCGCGGCGAGCACCTTCTCGGCTTCGGCGAGGGCCGTGGCGAACGGCGTCCACGTGTCGGCGACGTAGGCGTCCTCGCCGAGGGCGGCCTTGGCCTTGGCCTCGTTGACGGCGAGTTCCAGCTTGGCCGTGTCGATCACGGGCGCGGCCTTCTCGTCGACGGTCACGGTGCGGGTCGCGGCGCCGGTGAGCTTGCCGGAGTCGGTGGCCGTGTAGGTGACGGTGTACGTGCCGGGCACGGTGGTGTCGACCTTGTCGATGGCCTTGCCGTCGAGGGTGATGGCGACCGTGGCCTTGAGGTCGGCGTCCGCGTCGTCGGTGACGGTGACGTCATCGGCGGTCGGCTGGGCGAAGTCGGCGCCGTAGTCGAGGGTCACGGCCGCGTCCACGCCCGCGTTGAGCGTGACGACCGGGGCCTTGTTCTCCGCGGCGGGCTTCCTGCCGTCGGTGACGAGTTTGGTCTTGGCGGCGGCGAGCGCGGTGACGGCGGCGTCGACCTGGTCCTGCGTGGCGTCCTGGTCGGCGGCAACGGCCTTGGCCGCGTCGAGCGCCTTCTGGAATTCGGCCCACGCCTCGGCGGTGTAGTCGTCCTCCTTGAGGGCGGAGTCAGCGCCATCGTATGCGTCGATGAGGCGGTTCAGGCGGGTCTTGTTCGCGGACGGCGTGGTCTCCTCATCCTTGCGGGTGATCTGGAGCAGGTAGTCGCGGCTGAGCTTGCCGTCGGCGCTCTTGACGAACACGTGGACGTTGTTGAGGCCTTCGAGGCTGATGGTCAGGTCGCGGCTTTCGAGCTTCTTGGAGCCGATGTACACCACGTGGCCGGCGTTCGCGGCCTTGGCCTTCACGGTGACCTTGCTGTTGGCCAGCGGCACGGTGGCGGCGTAGGTGTCGGTCTTGCCGTTCACGGGGGTGAGCGTCACCTGCTTGCCGTCCTTGTCGAACAGCTGCGGGTAGCCGTCGGCGAACACGAGGTCGGCGGTCGGGTCGGTCACCGCGCCGGCGGCGGTATCCGCGTCGAAGGACTGGTAGTAGGGGTTGCCGTCGATGAGGGCGGCCACGCGGTACGTGTAGTCCTTGGCCTTGTCGAGGCCGGTGTCCGTGTAGGAGAGCGTGTCGGCGGCGACGTCGGCCACGGCGGTGAACTCGGTGGAGCCCTTGGCGGCGCGGTAGACGCGGTATCCGCCCACGCCCACGCCCCAGACGCGGCCGTCGGTGGCGGCGGTCCAGGTGACGGAGGCGTCGGCGCCATGCTTCGTGGCGGTGACGGTCGGCACGGTCACGCCGGCGGAGAGCATGGTCTGGCGGTGGGCCGGCTGGTTGTAGGCGGTGTTCTGCCAGGCGAGGCCCTCACGGTAGGAGCGGGACTGGAGAGACGTGGCGATGGAGTACGGGGTGGCGATGTCGGTCGAGTACAGGCGTACGACGGACGGGTCCTTGGTGTCGCGCACGATGATCTCGTCGCGCCAGTCGCCCATGATGTCGCCGATGAGGCCCGCGTTGCCCTTGGAGCCGTTGTTGGTGGACGCGGCCGCGTCCTCCCAGATCACGTCGGTGGTCATGGTCTCGGGGTTCCACTTCTGCACCTGCGGGGCCACGCGGTCCTGGTGCGCGGTGGTGATGGACGGGTCCTGCGTGCCGCTGTATTCGAACAGCTCGTCGAGCAGGTCGCCGTCCCAGTGGAGGGAGAAGTTGGCGCTGGCGGGCTTGGTCTTGCTGTAGATCTTCTTGACGCACGGCGTCGGGCTCTTGGCGGTGCAGGAGGTCTTGTCCGCGGGGGCCGGGGTGACGGCGTTGTAGGTGTTGTCGTCCATCGCGCTCCACAGTTCGGCGCCCTGGTAGCGGGCGTCGATGTCGGCGGCCATGCCGCGGCCGTTGTCGCCGCTCACGGGCTGGCGGAACATCACCTGGCCGGTGGCCGGGTTGGTGAGCGTGGCGTCGCGCTTGCCCTCGTGCACGTTCCACGTGTCGAGCACGCCGTCGTCGTTCCAGTCGCCGATGTGCTGGGCGTCGCCGTGGCCGAGCTTGGAGCTGGCCAGGCCGGTGCCGTCGCTCTTGACGGTCATCGAGCCGAAGACGATGTCATCCTTGCCGTCGCCGTCCACGTCGTTGATGGACAGGTTGTGGAAGCCCTGCTGCGCGAAGTCGGGGTTCTCCACCCAGCTCGGATCCTTGCCGGACGAGGTGTCCTTGTTGGCGCGGAAGTGCCAGTTGAGCTTGAGCTTGCCGTCCTGGAGCGAGTATGTGGCGATCTCGGTGCGGAAGTAGTAGCCGCGGGAGAACACGGCGTACGGCCTGCCGTTCTCACCGTCGAGGTAGGCGGTGCCGGCGAGGAAGCGGTCGACGATGTTCGCGTCGGAGGGGCCCCAGTGCCACATGCCGTCGTCGCGGCTCGGCTGGAAGTCGGTGGTGTCGATGATGTGGCCGTCGTCGCCGGCGAAGGCGGTGAGGTACTCCGGACCGGAGTTGATCTTGCCGTTCTTCTTGTCCTTCGGGTCGCTGGCCTTGCCGGTCATGCGGTAGTCGTGCTTGGCGGAGCCGCTGACCGTGTCGGTGGGCAGGTCCTCGGCGCTGGCGGCGCCCACGTGCCCGGTCTCGACGAGCTTGCCGGCCTCGTCCTTGTACGTGGAGGTGCCGTCGGCGGTCTTGACGAGCACTTCGGCCTTGCCGTCGCCGTCATAGTCCCATACCTGGAACTGCGTGTAGTGCGCGCCGGAGCGGATGTTCACACCCAGGTTGATGCGCCACAGGCGCTTGGTGGCGCCGGTGGAGCGGTCGAACGTGTATCCGTCGAGGAACGTGGTGCCGGTGAAGCCGGCGTAGTAGTTGTCCTGCCAGTTGCTCGGATCCCATTTGACGACGAGGTCGAGCACGCCGTCGCCGTCGAGGTCGGCGGGGCTCATGTCGTTGGCGGTGTAGGTGGCGACCTGGTCCACGCCGGTGGTCTGCCCGGCGGGCATCTTCTGGTCGGCCGGCGGGTCGAGCTTGAGGGTGAGTGACTTGGAGGCCCATGCGGTGGCGGTCTCCTCGCCGTATGCGCCCTTGCTGGCGGACAGCGTGTAGGTGTCGCCGGGCTTGCCGTCCTTGTCGGTGTAGTTGGTGGTGGTTCCGGTGTACACGGTCTCGCCGTTGCGCTTGAGCGTGAACGTGGTGTCCTTCGCGTCGTTCGCGTAGAGGCGCCAGGTGGCGAGCACGCCCTGGGTGGTGGGCACCACGGTGAGGGCGCGGTCGGCGTACCGTTCCGCCGTCCAGGAGGTGCCGTTGTCGGCCGTGTCGAGGGAGCCGTCGTAGGCGTAGGCGGCGGGCGCCCCCGCGATCGCCACGGTGCCGAGCGTGGCGGCGCCCGCGAGCGCGGCCACGGCCCGCTTGAGCCACGGCTTCCTGTTCTTGTCTGTCTTCATTGATGGACCATCCTTTGGATGTTGCGGCCGTGCCCTCCGGTGGGTCCGGCCTGCGTATGCGTTCGCCGTCGTCGGCGATGGCGTGGTGTGGTGTGGTTGATGGGTATGGGGTTGACGCGCCGCCTTCCGCTTCCTCTCATCGCGGTCGTTGCGATCTCGGGAGGCGGCGCGCCAAGTGGGTGGTCGGGTCCGCCGTCAGCGGCGTTCCCGGCGGATGGCGGCGGCGGCGAGGCCGCCGGTCAGGGCGAGGACGGCCAGCGCGGCGACCGCGGCGACCGCGGATCCGGTGCGGGACAGCGTCCCGCCTTGGGTTCCGTCGGAGGGCTTCGCGGCCGGCTTGTCGGCGTCGCCGGCGGGCACGGCCTCGAGCGCGGCGACCGCGGCCTTGACGGCCTTGACCTGCGCGTCGACGGCCTGCTGGTCGGCGTCGGCGTCGGTGAGGACGCCCTTGGCCTTCGCGATCGCCTGGGCGAGCGCGTTCCAGCTGTCGGCCGTGTAGTCGTTCCGGTCAAGGGCTTCGGCGTCGGCGATGGCCTGGGCGAGTCCGGTCCGGTCGACTTCGCCGGCGGGCGGGTTCGGGTCGACGGGTCCGGCCTTCGCCTTGACGGTGACCGTGGCGGTGGCGGTGGCGGCGTTGCCGGCCTTGTCGGAGGCGGTGTAGGTCACCGTGTACGTGCCGGGTGTGGCGGTGTCGACCTTGTCGACGGCGGTGCCGTCGCGCGTGACCGACGCGACCGTGACCGCGACGTCGCCGTCGGTCTCGTCGACGGCGGTGACGCCGGCGAGCGGGTCGTAGTCGGCGCCGTACTCGAGCGTGACGTCCCTGACGCCGGAGATGACCGGCGCGGCCTTGTCCTCGACGGGCGGGTTCGGGGTGTCGCCGCCGGCGAACGCGGCGCGCATGGCGGCGCGGACGACGGGCACGTAGTACCGTTCGATGGCCGGGAAGTTCGGGTGGGTGCCGGAGGTCGAGCCGCTGGTCTGCGGCAGGCCGGTGGAGCCGAGCGCGGTGAACGAGAACTCGCCCTGGTTGGCGTCGGTCACCTCGAACGTGTCGTACACGTCGGCCACGGTCACGCCCTTGGCGGCGCAGACCTTGTCCTGGATGTCGTGCAGCGTGGCCTGGATCGCGGCGTCGCGGGTGTTGAGCTTGGGCACCTGGACGAACACGATCTTCGCGTCCGGCCACTTGGCCTTCATCTGGTCGATGACGCCGCCCAGCTGCTCCTCGTACATGGCGGTGGTCCACTTGTCGCCGGCCTTGTCGATGGACATGGCGTCGTTGGTGCCGCCGTCGAAGATCACCATGTCCGGCGATGCGGCAGGGGCCTTGTCGATCTGCGCGGCGAGGTAGCGGGTGGACCAGTCGGCGGCGCCCTTGATGACGGTGGCGCCGTTCTGCGCGTAGCGTCGGACGGTCACGCCCTCCTCGGCTCCGGCGAAGGTGGCGAAGCTGGCGTCCGCGTACTTGTGTCCGGCGATGATCGAGTCGCCGAACGCGTAGGCGGTCCTGCCGTTGAGCGGCAGGTCGAGGTCGGCGGCCTTCGTCGCGCCGGCGAACAGCACGTCGTCGATGGTGTGGACGGCGGTGCCTTCGTAGTTGACGGCGAACAGCGCGGCCATGGAGGTGGCGCGCGTGGCCGCCTCCCCGGAGGCGATCGGGTCGCCGCCCGCGGCGGGGGTGATCGCGTACGTCACCGTGCCGGCCGTGAAGTCGGCGCGCACCTTGACCTGGTAGGCGGCGGTGGCGTCGGCTTCGGTGGCGGTCCAGGTGGGTTCGCCGTTCCTGAACTGCTTGGCGCCGACGGTGGAGGCGGTCCATTCGATGTCGCGCGGGGCTGCGGTCGCGTATCGTACGGTCTGCTTGGATCCGTCGTTGCCGGCGGCGACGGCGAACAGGAGGCGTCCGTAGGCGTCACGCAGTTCGAGGCCGGCTTTGGCGGTGGCGTCGGCCTTCCACGTGAACTGCGCTTCGGCGGTCTTCTGGGCGCGCACGGCGATCGGCAGCGTGGCTTTGACGGCCTTGCCGGCGGCGAGGTCCGTGCCGACGGTCAGCGTGCCGTCCGTCACGGCGGCGTTGCCGGTGAATCCGAGGTTCTCCGGGTCGGTCTGCTGCGTGAAGTCGGCGGAGAGCAGCGGGCTGAGGTCGGTGGCGGGCGGGTTCGGCGTGGTTCCGCCGGAGCCGGAGCGCGCGACCTTGATGACGTAGTCGGCGGTGTCGCCGGCGAATTCGTCGACGTTCACGTCGATGGTGTTCTCGCCGTCCGTAAGGGCCACGTCGGCGGTGTCGCCGGTGGTCTTGGCGCCGTTGACGAGCACGGTCTGTCCGTCCCAGCCGCGCGTGAACGTGAGCGTGAGGCTCTTCACGGAGTCCGGCACGGTGACGGTGTACGGGTTCTCGGCGCCGAGGCGCGTGTGGTCGAAGGCGGGCGTGAGTTCGTGGCCGTCCACGGCGAGCGCCTTGAGCGCGGCCGTCTGGGTGGCGTCGGCGCGGGTGATGACGGCCGTGTACGTGGCGGTCCTGCCGCTCTTGGAGGTGACGACGAGTTCGACGTTGTTCGGTCCGGTGGCGAGCGGCACGTCCGCGGTGGCGGCGGAGGAGGCCGTGCCGCCGTTGATGGCGACCTTGGCTCCGGCGCTGTTGGCCTTGGCGGTGAGCGTCGCGGTCTCGGCGTACGGGCCGGCGTCGGCGGCGTACGTGCCGTCCTCGGCCTGCGTGAACGTGAGGTCGCCGTAGGCGGAGGTGGCGGTGAGCGATCCTAGCGTGGTGTCGTCGGTGGTCTTGACGAGGTCGAAGTCGACGGTGGTGGTCTGCGCGAGCTTCACGGCCACGTCCGTCACGGTGCGGGTCGCGTAGTTCTTGCGGGAGGCGGTCACCGTGTAGCCTTCGCCGGGGGCGACGGCGAACGAGTAGGCGCCGGGGTGGGCCGGGTCGACGGAGCCGAGCGTGCTGGTCGTGGTGTCGAGGGTCTTGCCGTCCTTGTCCTTGAGGGTGACGGTGATGCCGCCGACGGCGCTGCCGTTCACCGTGGTCGTGCCGGCGATGGTGCCGGTGGTCGTGGTGGCCTCGCCGAGCGTGAGGTCGGCGGCGACGGTCTGTCCCTTGGCGACGGTGACGGTCGTGGCGGCGGAGTCCTTGTGGCCGGGGGCGGTGGCGACGAGCGTGTGGCCGCCGGCCTTGAGGCTCAGCGTGTACGCGCCGGCCGCGTTGGTGGAGGCCGTCTTGGCGGCGTCGCCGTCGGCGGTGACGGTCGCGCCTTCGACGGGCGTGCCGTCCGCGGTCTTCACGGTGCCGGTGACGGTGCCGGCCTCGGCGTCGGCCTGGGTGCCGGCGGGGCCGATGGACGGCGGATCGGCGATCGGGTTGCCGAAGAAGTCGGCGGCGATCGGGTTGTCGTTCGCGCCGTCGGCGCCGGTGGCGGTGAAGCCGGGCATGATGGCGGCGAGGTCGACGGCCTTGCCGGCGCCGATGAGCGGGGAGCCTTCGCCGGGCTTCGCGTTGTCGAGGCCTTCGGCGGGGTTTCCGATCTTCGGGTCGTCGGTGACGGCGGCCTGGTCCGCGGCGGCGGGGGTCATGTGCTCGCCCCAGTAGGCGTTGTTGGAGAAGGTGACGCCGGTCTTGGAGTCGGAGAAGGTGACGCCCTTGACGTCCTTGGCGTTGAGGTTGACGAACGTGTTGTTGAACACGTAGTGGAGGTTCTTCGTGTTGAAGTAGCTGGATCCGGACGAGCCGAAGAATCCGACGTTGCCGTTGGATTTGCTCCACGGCTTGATGGTGTTGACCATCAGGTTGTTGTAGATGGCGTTCACGCCGGTGGAGCCGTGGCCGTTGACGTAGTAGCGTTCGACGTCCTGGATGATGTTGTAGCGCACGACGGCGGTGCTGAAGCCGAAGCCGCACAGGAGGATGCCTTCGCCGGAGTCATGCACGTAGTTGCCTTGGATGACGACGTTGGAGGTGCCACGGTCCGGGTCGATGCCGTTGGAGTCGGCGGCGTTGGGGCGGGCGGCGAGCTCGGCGACCTCGTTGTTCTGCACGACGATGTCGTCCGCGTAGTACATCTCGATGCCGGAGACGCCGGCGCCGTCCACCACGTTGTTCTCCACGGTGGCGCCCTTGACGGACGTGAGGTACATGGAGTCCCAGCCGAACTGGGTGTCGCGGTTGGTCATGTAGTTGCCGGAGATGGTGACGCCGGTGTGCGGGGCCCAGTCCGGGTCCTCCTTGATGGTGCCGTTCACGGCGGCCTTGCCGACGGCGCGGTCGCCCCAGCCGGGGGCGTGGTCCTTGTACTTGTCGGTGCCCATGCCGGAGAACTGCTTGAAGACGAGGTTGCCGAAGGAGGTGTTGGCGATCACGTTGTCGCGCACGGTCACGTCGGTGAACGTGGAGGCGGTCTTCGCGTCGCCCTTGAGGCCTTCGAACATGATGCCGCCGGTGCGCTTGGAGCGGTCGAGGCCCCATGCGCCGATGGCCCACTTCTGTCCGGACACGTCGTGCACGTACAGGCCGTGGATGTCGTATCCGGCGAGGACGCCGGCGCTTTCGCCCTGGATGTGCACGCCCCTCAGGTCGCCGGCCTTGGGGTCCTCGTCGGAGGTGAACCTGGAGGGGTCGAAGCCGTCGGTGAGGTTGGAGATGTCGAGGTTGGAGATGTCCCAGTGCTGCTGGTTGGTGAGCTGCAGCACGTCGTTGACGACGCCGCGGCCTTCCAGCTTGGGGGCCGGGTCGGCGTCCGCGTCGCCGTCGCCGTAGCTGGACAGGACGATCGGCTTCTCGGCGGTGCCGGAGCCCTTGGGCGCGAGCAGGGCGGTGGGGGCCGCGCCGTCCACGTCGGTGCCGGCACCGTTCTTCCACGTGGTGTAGTCGTAGGCCTCCTTGGCGACGGCGTCGCCTTCGGCGGTCCAGGTGCTTCCGGCCTTGAGCAGGATGCGGTCGCCGGGCTGGAACTCCTTGGCGTTCACGTTCGCGAAGGTCTTCCATGCGGTGGCTTCGCTGGTGCCGTCGGCGGCGTCGTCGCCGCCCGCGGAGTCGACATAGTAGGTGGTGCCGTCGCCGGCTGGGGCGGAGTCGTCGGCGACGAGCAGGCTTCCCGCCTTGACGACGTTCCGTCCGGCTTCCTTGAGCGCGGTCTTGTCGGTGTACCCGGTGAAGTCCGCGGCCGCGGACGCGTCGGCGAAGGCCGACGTCGTCGGCATCATCGCCGCGGCCATTGCGGCGGAGACGCCTATCGTGACGACGCGTGCGGCCCATTGTCTGAATGCACCCATGCGTTTCCTTTCCTCTGGATCGGCCCACTATGGATGCCGGATGCGGCGTTGCGGTGGACCTGAGGCAAAGCCAACTTTGGCTTGCCATATTTTCTGCAAACTTTCCATTAATTTGCTTAGATACAGCATAACATGAAAAAACGCGTCCGCCACCCAAGCATGGAATTGCTTTGGCAACGGACGCGCGTTGTTGCAACGGACACTACCGCCGGCGGCGCGCCAGCAGCACGACTCCCCCGAATACGGCCGCCGTCAGTGCCGCCGCGAGCGCCGCGGACACCGACGAACCCGAGTTGGCAAGGGTTTCCATTTGTTCGAAACCATTTGCATGATGTTGCGGTGAATCGTCCCCGGCATCGGGTTTCCCGGTCTCGGACGCGCCACCGCCGGAGCCGTCCCCCGTCCCGCCGGAGCCCTGCGTACCGTCGCCGGATCCGTCGGAACCACCCGCATCGCCGCCCGTACCCTCGGAACCGTCCGTCTTCCCGTCGGCGCCGATCGGTTCGACGTTCCGTTCCGGGGTGATCGGCTGCCCGTCGGCGTCGAGCGGCGTGTCGAAGCCCAGGTAGTAGTCGAGCTCGTGGTCCTGCATGTAGCCCTTGACGGTCATGTCGTTGCGGTAGGCGGGGTTCTGCGCCAATGTGGCCACCCGGTAGTCGGTGGGCTGGTCGGTGCTGAAGATGACGAGCTCGCCGAACGAGGCGTCCGTGTAGACCACCTCCTCGCGCCAGTCGCCGAACAGATCGCCGTAGAACAGCGGACGGGAGGTGCGTGTGCCGGACGATTCGTAGCCGCCGCGCGAGGCCACGGCGCCGAAGCTCTTCGCGTTGAGCCCCGTGCCGGAGGCGGAGGTGATGCGCCTGAGCTTCTTCGCGGCCGGATCCCATTCGTTGAAGGTCATCGAGTTGAGCAGCTCGCGGCCGAGGTCGCCGTCCCACAGCACGCCCATGTCGGGCCAGATGCGGCCGGAGACGCCCGCCTGGCGCGGCGCGATGGTCTCGCCGGTGGCGGCGTTCTTGAGGCCGGCGCTGCTGGACCACACCTCGGCGCCTGGCACGTCGGGGTCGATGTCGCCCACCATGCCGCGTCCCACGTCCTCGGCCACGCCGTCCCACTCGCCGCTCGAGGCCGGGTATTTCCATAAGGTGGCACCGGGCTCCTCCCCCACGTAGGCGGGGTCGTACACGTATTCCTTCATGCCGTTCGGGTTGAGCTGCTGCACCGCGTATCCTTCGAGCCCGTCGCGGTCCGGCAGCAGGTCGGTGATGTAGAACCGGTCGCCGTGGTGCGTGCCCTCGGAGGCGGCGAACGACTGCCGCAGCGTGCCGTCCGGGGTGAGGCAGAAGAGGATGGAGCAGGTCTCGTCACGGCCGTCGCCGTCCACGTCGACGATGCGGATGTTGTGCGCGTCGTCGGTGAGGTCGGCGGGCGCATCCCATTCCCACCGGCGGTTCAGCGACGTGCCGTCGAAGTCCCACGCGGTGTACATGAGGTTGAAGTCGCCGGCGTTCGGTTTGCCGTTTGCCCCGTCCTGCCGGTTCTTCAACGCGGCGATGAGGCTGGGCGTGCGCCCGTCCAGGTAGCCGACGCCGAAGCGCGCGTACATGGGCCCGTCGGCGAGATACGTCTCGGGTACGGGCGCGACGGCCCGCATCGTGCCGGTCTCGCCGTCGATGACGGCGATGGCCTGCCGCACGTCGCCGTCGAGTCCCTCGTACGTCGTGCCGTCGGCGAAGGTCGTGCCGTTCGCGATGCGCACGGCGACCTCCGCCTTGCCGTCGGAGTCGAGGTCGTAGACGGTGACGCCGTCGGCGGACCCCTGGTCGATGGCGGCCGATCCGCCTTCGATGCGTCCGCGGTCGAGGCTGTTGCGGCCCAGGTCCACGCGCCACAGGAACGTGCCGTCGGAGGAGTAGGCCTCGAGCTTCTGCGATCCGGCGGCCGTGGACGTGTCCTCGGGCTGGCGGTCGATGACGTAATCGTATTCGCCGTCGCCGTCGAGGTCGCCGGGCCACAGGTAGGCGATCGGGTCGTGCGAGGCGTCCACGGGGATGCGCACGATCGGCTCGGCGGCGGCGCCCGCCTTGAGGGTGAACGAGTTCGCCTCTCCCCCGGTGCCGCGGCCGTACTGTTCCGTCAGCTCCCTGCCGTCGACGACGGGCACGACCCGGTACGTGTTGTCGACGTCCGGGTCGGCGGTCGCGTCGACGAGGTTCGTGCCGCCGGTCAGCGGCGCGTCGTTGAGCCGCACCGTGCCGCCGTCGGCGGACGTGCGGTACACGTTGAACGCGATGCCGGACGGGTCCTGCGCGAGCAGTCGCCAGGTGACGAGCGTCTCCGTGGCGTTCCGGCGCACGGCGACGACGCCGCGCGCGAGGTTCTCCATCAGTCTGCCGGTCCCGGAGGCCGTGGCGTGCGCGCCGGCGGCGGACGCGACGCCCCCATCGTCCGCCACGGCCGCCTGCGGCGCGCACGCCAACGTCATCGTCATACCGGCCGCGCACAGCGCGGCCCCCAATCGCCGCATCGTCGCGGCATGTCGGACGTCCTTCATCGGGCGTTCCGCCTTTCTCTCTGCGTCTTTCCGTCAGGCGGCGCGGCCCACGCTGTGGCGCAGCACCAGTCGGGCCGGCACGGTCACCGAGGTGCCGGGCACGTCGCCGCCGCTCAGGCGGCTGAGCAGCGCCGCGGCGGCGTCGGCGCCCAACGCGGCGGCCGGCATGTGGATGGAGGTGAGCGACGGGTTGTTGAGCGCCGCCACCTTGTCGTTGTCGAAGCCGATGACGGACACGGAGTCCGGGCAGTCGTAGCCGCGCTTGCGCATGCCGGCCACGAAGCCCAGCGCCATGAGGTCGTTGTAGGCGATGACGGCCCCGGTGGGGTTCACCAGGTACTCGTCCACGAACACGGTGCCGCCGTCGATGGTGGGCAGGCACGGGTGGGAGCGGCGCAACGTGATGTTGCGCGCGTTGCATTCGTCGGAGATGGTGCGCCATTTCACGCCGCCCACCCAGGACGTCGGCGGGCCGTCCAGGTAGGTGATCCGGTGGAAGCCCATCATGGCGAAGTAGCGGATGGCCTGCTTGACGGCGTCGCCGATGTCGATGATCACGTTGGGCACGCCGCGCACGTTGCGGTTGACCACCACGATCGGGCACAGCTGCGCGCATTTGCGGATCATCACGTCGGGCATGCGCGAGGACACGAGCAGCACGCCGCGCACGTAGGGCAGCACCTCGTCGAAGATGATGCGCTCCTTGGCCACCACCTCGCGCGATTCGCTCACCACCATGCCGAAGCCGCGCGCCGAGCATTCGTCCTGCACGCTGCGGCAGATGGCCGCGAAGAACGGGTTGGACAGGTCGGGCACGATGACCGCCACGAGGCCCTTGCCGGTGCCGGACCTGCGCGTGGGCACGGGGGCGGCGTGGTAGCCGAGCGCATCGGCGGCCTCCTGCACCTTCTGCGCGGTGGTGGCGCTCACGCGCCCGGGGGCGGCGAACGTGCGCGAGACGGTGGACGGCGCCACGCCCGCGAGCTTCGCCACGTCGTAGATCGTCACCTTGCCGTTCATCGCGCGTCCTCCCGTCCGGAATCCGCGGGGTCGACCACGACGAACCGCTTCATGCCGTCCCAGGCGGCGAACACGCCGATCAGGGCGATGAGCGAGAACCCGAACAGCGGCATGACGACCACCGTGTACGGCAGGAACGCATAGGTGGCGACGAGCACCGCGGCCGAGGCCGCGAACGCGAGGACCATCCACCCCAGACGCATCTGCGTGACCAGCACCGCGTTCCTGAGCACCCGCCCCACGGACAGGTCGGTGAACGCCACCATCGGGAACGCCATCATCATGGTCATGACGTCGAACACGGCCACCACGAGGCACACGCCGCCGAGCGCCATGCCGGCGGGCATGCCGGAACGCGGGTAGAACAGCACGCCGAACAGGGCGAGCGCCAGCACGCCGAACAAGGCCAGGCCGCACAGGCTGGAACGCCTCCACTCGCGCGTGAACGCGCGCCAGTAGTCGTGGACCGGATAGCAGACGCGGCGCTGCACCAGACGCCCGGTCACCGCGCTCATCGCGGTCATCGCGCACGGGATGGTCACGACGGGCAGGCAGGAGAGGATGAACATGAGGTTGAGGCCGATCAGCCGGCCCCAGTGCCATTTGATGACGGCGAAGAACAGGGCGATGCCCTTGGGGTTGGCCTGGCGGTCGCTCTCATGCGCGTTGCCGTTGTAGAGCATCGAGTACAGGCTCATGGCGCACCACTTTCGTAAGGATGGATGGAACAGATGGAAACCACGTGATAGCGATGCGTCCGGCACCATGCCGGAAGGAAGGAGAAGCAAGAAGCATGGTGCCGGACGTATCGGTTGTTGGTTGGTGTTATCCCTTCAGACCCGAGGTGCTGACGCCTTCCACCAGGTACTTCTGGAAGAAGAGGAAGATCAGGACGGAGGGAAGGATGGAGACGGACGCCATGGCGAACAGGGCGCCGTAGTCGGAGGAGGAGCCGGGGTCGGAGAAGAGCTTCAGCGCCAGGGCCACCGGGTACTTCTCGGTGTCGGACACGTACAGCAGGGCTCCGAGGAAGTCGTCCCAGCGCCACATGAAGGAGAAGATGCAGCCGGTGACGAGGGCCGGGGTGAGCAGCGGGAAGATGACGCGGGCGAAGATGCCGTAGAAGGAGCAGCCGTCGATCTTCGCGGCCTCGTCGAGGCTCTTCGGGATGCCTTCGATGAAGTTCATCATGAGGTAGATGAAGAAGCCCTGGATGGCGAAGCAGTAGGGGACGATGAGCGGCAGGTAGGAGTTCGTCCAGCCGAGCTTCTGGTACCACAGGTACTGCGGGACCATGAGCACCTGGGCGGGCAGCATCATCGAGATCATCATGGCGACGAACAGGAGCTTGCGGCCCTTGAACTTCAGGCGGCTCAGCGCGTAGGCCACGATGGCGGAGGAGAACACGGTGCCGATGGTGGCGGTCACGGCGATGAACAGCGAGTTGCCGATGTACCGGAAGAACGGGATGCCGGGTTCGAAGCCGCGGAAGCCGTTGATGTAGTTTTTGAGCGTCCACGTGGTCGGGAAGAGCTGCCCGGCGGTGGTGAACACGGTCTTGGTGGGCTTGAAGGAGCTGAACACCATCCAGGCGATGGGGTACAGCATGAGCAGCGCGAATCCGAAGACCAGGACGTGGTAGACCACGCGGCCCGGCTTGATGCGCGGCTTCGATGCGGAGACTGCGGTGGAAGTGGTTGCAGCGGTCATGGTGGATCAGGCCTCCTCGTCGTAGACCCAGAAACGCTTGGTGGCGAACAGGAACAGGGTGACGGCGCCGACCAGAAGGAGCATGATCCATGCCATCGCGGCGCCGTAGCCGGCATGGTAGTTGGTGAAGGACTCGTCGTACATGTGCACCATGTAGAACAGCGTGGAGTTCATCGGCTTGCCCTGCGTGATGATGTAGCACTGGGTGAAGGCCAGGAAGCCGTTGATCATCTGCATGACCAGGTTGAAGAAGATGGTCGGGGTGAGCAGGGGCAGGGTGATCTTCCAGAACTGCGTCCACTTGCTGGCGCCGTCGACGCTGGCGGCCTCGTACAGCTCGGCGGGGATCTGCTTGAGGGATGCGAGGAAGATGAGCATCGAGGAGCCGAACTGCCAGACGGCCAGGATGATGAGGGTCCAGATGGCGGTCTTCGTGTTGCCGAGCCAGGCGAAGTCGGACTTGACGCCGAACAGGCCCAGCACCTGGTTGATGGTGCCGTCGGAGGCGAACATCTGCTTCCACAGGACGGCGATGGCCACGGATCCGCCGAGGATGGACGGCAGGTAGTAGGCGGCGCGGTAGAAGCCGGAGGCCTTGGAGTTCTTGAGCAGCAGCATGGCCACGAAGAGGGCGAAGATGAGCTTGAGCGGCACGGAGACGAGGGCGAACAGGAAGGTCACGCCGAGGGACTTCCAGAAGAGGTCGTCCTTGGTGAACATCTCGACGTAGTTGTCGAGGCCGATCCAGGAGGCCTCGCCGATGATGCTGTAGTCGGTGAAGGAGTAGTACAGCGAGAGCACCATCGGGACGATCATGAACATGAGGAAGCCGAAGATGAACGGGGAGGCGCAGACATACCCTGAAACGCTTTCCTTGTGCAGGAAGCTGCGGATCGCGCCTTCCTTGCGGAAGCTCACCCCGGATGTCGTCTTGGCCCGTAGACCGTTCGCCTTGGGGGCGACTGCGGTTGCGTGAGACATGGCAATGCCTTTCGAAATCTGAAGAAGTTGGAGTTTGCGCGATTCAGGCCGGAACACGTGCCTGTCCAGCCGTGCCCCGGCCTGAGTCGCTAAGGAGGAGATTGGAGTTGGAGGTTGAAAGGAGAAAGAAGGAGTTGCGGTTCCGGCGGCGTGCCGCCGGGGGTTGGAATGTCCGGGCGGACCGGGACCGGGGGTGTGTTGGTGAGAAGAGGCTTGGTCGCCCCGGCTCCGGTCCGTCAGGACAAGTGTGTTCGTGGTGTGGCTATCACGCTCGCTTTCGTCACTTGCCGCTGGCGAGCGCGTCGTTGGCCTCGTCGACCAGGGTCTTGGCGGCCTCGGCGGCGGTGTTCTTCTTGTACAGGACGTTCTCCTCGGCGGTGGGCAGCATCGTGGAGTTGAACTCGGTGGCGGCGGACGGGGCCGGCGGGTTGATCTTGGAGCTGTTCGGGATCACCTGGTCGTTGAGGAACGCGACGGACTTCTTGTCGGTGTCGGCGAGCGACGGCTCGAGGGCGTCCATCATCTTGGAGTTGATGGGCAGGCCGCGGTCGGTGGACATGGCCTTCACGGCCTTCTCGTTGTTGGTGTAGAAGTCGATGTACTTGGCGGCGAGCTCGGGGTTCTTGGCGCTCTTGGAGATCGCGAAGAACATGGCGGGCTTGACGTAGTCGGCCTTCTTGACGTTCTTGGCCGGCCAGGTGGTCATGGCCAGTTCGGTGCCGTCGGTGAGCACGGACTGCATCGAGGTGAAGTGGGAGGTGAACTTGAAGGAGCACCAGGAGCGGGAGGCCGGGTCGGAGCCGTAGACCAGCGGGTCCTGCTCGACGGAGCCGGCCTTGATCTGGGCGAAGATCTCGGGGCTGATGTGCCAGCCGTCCTCGATGCCGGTCTGGTAGACGTCGAGGTACTTCTCCACGTCCTTGGCGCTGGCGCCGAGCTTGCCGTCGGCGAACAGGGTCTTGCCCTCGCCGCGCAGCTGGTATTCGAGCAGTTCGGAGGCCTCGTAGTAGCGGTAGTTGGTCTTGACGCCGGTCTTCTCGTACACCTGCTTGGAGATGTCGATGAAGTCGTCGGTGGTCATCTGGTCCGGGACCTCGATGCCGGCCTTGTCGAGCAGGGTCTTGTTGTAGATGAGGGCCGGGGCGGTGTTGCCGAGGCTCAGCGCGTAGGTCTTGCCGTCGAGTTTGCCGGCCTGGAGCACGTTCTTGTCGATGTTCTCGGTCTTGATGGTCTTGCCCAGGTAGTCGTCGAGGTCGAGCAGCAGGCCGTTCTCGACGTACTGCTGCAGGTAGGAGTAGTCCATGGCGATGACGTCGGGCATCTGCTTGCCGGCGGCGTTGGTGGACAGCTTCTTCCAGTAGTCGTCCCACTCGGAGAACTGTCCGTTGACGGTCACGCCCTTGTTGGCCTCCTCGAACAGCTTGTTGACCTTCGCCTGGCGTTCGTTGCGCTGCTGGTTGCCCCACCACGCGACGGTCAGGGTGTTGGCGTCCTTGCCATCGGAGGAGTTGGAGTTGCCGCACGCGGCCATCGAGAACATCGCCGCACCGGCGGCGATCGCGGCCACGATCTTCTTGTAGGTCTTCATCCTGCGAACCTTTCTTGTACTGCCGAAGGTGTGATCTTCATCGACCATCGGCTGTGTGGAATCCGTCTTCCGTGACGTTTTCCTTGACAAGAAAGACTATAGCAAAGATTTCCATAACAACACGCCTTGTTGCAACTTGTTTCCGCAATTATTTCCACAAATTCTTGCAGCAAGACGTGCAAACAGCAGAGAAGCGGCTTTCGCCGCTTCTCTCAATCCTTGTTTTTGGCCGTTTCCGGAGGTTCCTGGCTTTCCGGTGGTTCCACCACCGGGGCGATGCCGGTGGATTCCCTGGTGACAAGGATTTCCGGAACGAGTTCCACCCGCGGCTCACGGTACTCGGGGTCGTCGTCGCCGAGCGCCAGCGACTCGATCTTGTTGATGAGCATCTGCATGGCGAGGGCGCCCATGCGCTCCTGCCTCACGTCGATGGTGGTGAGCTGCGGGCGCACCACGCGCGACAGGACGCTGTCGTCCACGCCGATCACGCTCATCTCGCCCGGGATGTCGACGCCGCGCTCCTGCAGACGCCCCATCACGCCGGAGGCGACGAGGTCGTTGAACGCCACCACGCCGGTGATCCCCTGCTCGAGCAGAAGCGCGTCGCCCGCGTTGACGCCGCCCGCGTAGGACGGCTCGAACGGACCGATGACGATGCAGTCCATGCCGAAGGACTTGGCCGCGTCCACGCAGGTGGAGCAGCGCACCCTGTTGGCGTAGGAGTTGCCGGCGCCGGAGACGTACGCGATGGTGCGGTGCCCCAGCGAGGCGAGATGCCGCACCGCCTGGAGGATGCCGGAGGCGTCGTCGATGCCCACGCACGAGTAGCCCTCCACCTGGCGGTTGGTGAACACCGTGGTGGCCGGGTCGCAGTATCGGCGCAGCTCGGCGTCGCTCAGACGCGGCGAGACGAGCAGCTGCCCCTCGGAGGCGCCGATGACGCTCTGGATGGTCTCGCCGCGGTCCGTGGAGACGTCGATGTCGGTCACGAACAGGCGGTATTTCGCGTTCTGGGCCACGGAGAACAGGCCCTTGAAGATGTCGGTGAAGTAGTAGTTGCCGATGTCGGTGACGAGCACGGCGATGTTGCCGCGGCTGTTGCCGTCGCCGGACGGGACGGGCGCGGCGGCGACGGTGCCGTTGCGGTATCCCATCTGGCGGGCGAACTGGATGATGCGCTCGCGGGTCTCGGCCTTGACGTTGCCGCCGTTGAGGGCGCGTGAGACGGTGGACGCGGCCACGCCCGCCGCCTTGGCGACGTCGGTTATGGTGGCTTCCGACATGTATGAACCTCCGTTTCGAAAAGTCATCATTGGTTTCCAATGGTACACAGCGGTGTACCACCTGATTTGCATAAGCGTTTCCAATATGGACGCCGTTTATGGGAAAGGCCGGAGAGCACATGGTGCTCCCCGGCCTTGGTTGCGAAAGGTCGTGCAAACGCCGTCGATCAGTCGATCAGGGACAGCACGTAGTCCTTGATCTCACCGTCCTCGGCGTTGGCGGTGAACAGCTCGCGGAAGTGCTCGCCCGCGAAGGCGCCCTTGACGAGCTCCGGGTCGAGGTCCTTGTAGATGTCGACGAGCGGGCGGTAGGCGGCCGCGCGCACGCCGTCGAGGATCCTCTTGTTGCGCTGCTCGGGGACGACGCGCTCCTTCGGATAGCCGCTGCCCGGCTCCTCGAGCCACAGCTTCTCGAACGTGTATTCGAGGTTGAGCTCCTGGCCCCAGCCGTTCTTGAGGGCGAACGGGATGGCGATGGCGTTGCCGTCGTTGATCTGGGCGAAGGTGTAGGCGTCGAGCGGGTCCTCGACGTGTCCGCAGATCACGCCGGGGAAGCTGTTGAGGGCGAGCATGGCGCCTTCGCCGGTGCCGCAGCCGGTGACGACGAAGTCGGCGGCCTTGGTGTTGAGGAGGGCCGCGGCGAGGATGCCGTTCTGCACGTAGGTGAGCTGCGCGGCGTCATCCGCGGCGTACATGCCGTAGTTGTCGACCTCGTAGCCGTGGGTGGCGGCGACCTTCTTCAGCGCGCCGTAGATGACGTCGTTCTTGGCGGCCTGCGAGTTCTCGTTGATGAGTGCGATCTTCATATGCTTGGATTCCTTGTGATGGGTGACGGTTGGTTATATGGGAGACCGCGATGACCCGTGTGGCCGCAAGGCGCACCGAGGGAAGGCGTGCGAGGGCACGTCGACCGAGGGCAACGCCGCGGACGCTCCGTCATCGCGCGTCGCCGCTCACTGGGGCTGCTTGCCGATGTACGCCAGGATGCCGCCGTCGACGTACAGCACGTGGCCGTTGACGAAGTCGGAGGCGTCGGAGGCGAGGAAGATGGCCGGGCCCTGCAGGTCCTCGGGGGTGCCCCAGCGGGCGGCCGGGGTCTTGGCCACGATGAAGGCGTCGAACGGGTGGCGGGAGCCGTCGGGCTGGCGTTCGCGCAGCGGCGCGGTCTGCGGGGTGGCGATGTAGCCGGGTCCGATGGCGTTGCACTGGATGTTGGCCTCGCCGTACTCGGAGCAGATGTTGCGGGTGAGCATCTTGAGTCCGCCCTTGGCGGCGGCGTAGGCGGAGACGGTCTCGCGGCCGAGCTCGGACATCATCGAGCAGATGTTGATGATCTTGCCGTGGCCCTTCTTGATCATGCCGGGGATGACGGCCTTGGAGACGATGAACGGGCCGTTGAGGTCGACGTCGATGACCTGGCGGAAGTCGGCGGCGGACATCTCGAGCATGGGGATGCGCTTGATGATGCCGGCGTTGTTGACGAGGATGTCGATGGTGCCGAGGTCCTTCTCGATGTTCTCGACGAGGCCGGCGACGGCCTCCTCGTCGGTGACGTCGGCGACGTAGCCGTGGGCTTCGATGCCGGCCGCCTTGTAGGAGGCGAGGCCGCGGTCGACGGCCTCCTGGTTGCGGTCGTTGAAGGCGATCTTCGCGCCGGCGGCGGCGAAGGCGGAGGCGATGGCGAAGCCGATTCCGTAGCTGGCGCCGGTGACGAGGGCCACTTTGCCTTCGAGGGAGAATTTGCTCATGTCGTAGCTCATGGTGTGTCCTTTCCGCGGGTGTTCCGCTTGGTTGTTGGCGAGCTGGACTGTGGTGTTCGGTTATGGGGTGTGGATGCCGCCGCGCCGTGCAGGAGTAAGGAGGTTGGAAGATCGCGGCGCGACGGCGGGTATGGGTGGCCGGTCAGCAGTAGGAGACCAGCATCTCGGTGAAGGCGAGGATCGTGAGCGACTGGCCGTACGGCATCGGGGAGATCTCGATGTTGCGGTAGTAGTCGAGGTCGGCGCCCATGCCGGTGCCGACGGACACGTTGCCCACCTCGCCGTAGGGGCCGATCTGGGCGATGAGGCCCTTGACCGCCTTGTAGGCGACGTCGAGGAAGCGTTCGTCGAGGAGTCCCGCGTGCACGGCCTTGAGGATGCCGTAGGCGATGCCGGCGGTGCCGGACGATTCCAAGTACGAGGTCGGGTCGTCGATGAGCGTGTGCCACAGGCCGCTGGCGTCCTGGTGTTCGGCCAGGGTCGCGACCTGCGCCTCGAGGGTCTCGACGAGCCACGTGCGCAGCGCGTCGCCTTCGGGCAGGCGGAGGATGGAGACGATCTCGGGGATGGCCATCGTGGCCCAGCAGTTGCCGCGGGCCCAGTGGGCGCCGACGAAGTTGTGGTGCTCGTCGAAGGTCCATCCGTGGTACCACAGGCCGCTGGCGTTGTCCGCCAGGTATTTGATGTGGATCTGGAACTGGTACTTGGCCTCCTCGACGTACTTGTCGACGCCGAGCAGCATGCCGATCTTGGCGAGCGGCAGCACGGTCATGACGAGGGTGTCGGCCCACAGCTGGTTGTGGTGCGGCTCGCCCAGCGTGATGTGCTGCATGCCGCGGTGGTCGGTGCGGGGCATGTCCTCGTAGGCCCATTTCGCCCACTGCTCGAGGTAGGGGCGCAGCTTGGGGTCTCCGGTGCGCTCGTACAGCAGCGCCATGGTGAGCAGCGGGCACATGGTGTTGACGTTCTTGGGCGGGGTGCCCTGCGAGAACGCCCGTTCGAACCATTGCCGGACGGCGTCGAGCGCCTTGGCGGAGCCGGTGACCTCGAAAGTGCGGTACAGCCCGTAGAGGCCTACGCCCTGCGGCCAGTTCCAGACGTTCCAGCTCTTGTCGTCGATGACGACGTCGCCGACTTTCCATAATCCCTCGCCGTCGTTCGAGGCGATGGTGACGAGATTGTCGGACATGGCGTCGATCAGCCGCAGCAGCTGGTCACGTGTGGCCGGCATCTGTGGTGTGTCCATGTGTCCTCGTTTCTGGTGGTGCGGAGCACCGGGATGGGTCTGCTTTGACCGCTCCCCCGGTGGGAAAGCGTTAGGAGGTGTTGTTTTGCTTTCCTGCAATAGTTTACATCATTTTCCACAAATATGGAAATCGGTTTGCAGCGTGTTTCCGCATGATTTGCAATCCAACGGAAACGACTGCGGAAGACGGTCACACGCCGCGGTAGGTGGCGATCGCCCTGGCGATGGCCGGCCCCTTGGTCTCCTCGGTGATGACCGGCAGGTACGGACGGTAGCGCTCCACGACGCGCAACGCGTCACCGATGCGCATGACGCCCTCGCCGATATTGCACATCTCCAGCTCGCGCTGGCCCGGCACCGGGCGGAAGTCCTTGAGGTGCATGGCCACGATGCGGTCGCCGAACGTGCGGAACGCCTCCTCGATGAGGTCGATCTGGCCGGTGAACGTCTCGCCGTCGATGAGCACGGACGGGTCGAGCACGATGCCCATCCACGGCGAGTCGATGTCGTGGATGAGCCGGCGGATGGTGTCGAGATCGTGGATGGGGTGGTTGCGGCCGGGTTCGATGCCCACCAGCGTGTGGTAGCGTTCGCCGGCGGCGACGAGACGGCGGATCACGCCCACGGTGTCCAGATACACGTCCTCGGTGAAGTTGGCCTCCGTGTAAACGCCGAGCGTCTCGAGCACGGATCCGGTCTCGCTGGCCACCATGGGCGCGCCGAAGTAACGCGCATGGCGCAGATACGCCTCGAACTTGCGCAGCAGCCCCTCCCGGGTCTCCGGATCGGGGTGGATCATGTTGATATAGCAGCTGAGCACGGCGATCTGCACGCCCTGTTCGCCGAGCACGCGGCGGAAATACGTGCCCATGCCCGGATTGATCTCCCCGGCGCCGGATTTGAGGTCGGGGAACAGCGCGTTCAGCGCGAACTGCACGTTGTGCGCGCCGGTGGCGGCGATGCCGCGCGCCAGGTCCTCGGGCGTCCCGTCGAACGGCACGTCATGGCCGCGGACTCCGAAATTGATGGTCATCGATGCTCCTTCAACGTCATGTCATGAAGTCGCCGGCGCCATGACGGGATCGAGGCAGGAGAAAGCCCCGTCACGGGCGCCGGCGGGAATGGGATGGGCCGCGGACGGCGCCGGTCAGGCGCGCGCCTTCGCGACGGCCTCGCGGGCGGAACGGCAGGCTTCGGCCACGGCGTTCCAGTCCTGCGCCTTCTGGGCGGCGGACGGCACCGGGAAGCTGCCGCCCACGGCGAACACGTTCTTCAGCGCGGCGTAGTCGGCCACGTTCTTCAGGTTCACGCCGCCGGTGGGCAGGAACTTCATCTCGCCGAACGGGCCGGCGAGCGCCTTCAGCGTCTTCACGCCGCCGTACGCCTCGGCCGGGAAGAACTTGGCGTAGCGCAGGCCGCGGTCGTACGCCTTCTCGATGTCGGAGGGGACAGCGGTGCCGGGCAGGACGAGCACGTCGCTGTCGAGGCACCAGTCCACCACGCGCTCGTCGAAGCTCGGGGTGACGATGCCGACGCAGCCGGCGGCCACGGCCTGACGCGCCTGCTCCACGCTGTGCACGGTGCCGGCGATGAGCATCACCTCGGGCACGTAGTCGTGGATGCGGGCCATGCCGGCGAGGGCCGCCTCGGAACGGAAGGTGACCTCGGCGATCGGCACGCCGCCCTCGTACAGGGCGTGCGCCAGCGGGATGGCCTCGTCGACCGTGTTGAGGGTGACCAGCGGCACGACGCCCAGCGTGGCCATCGCGTCGATGTACTGCTGCTTGTCCGTCAGGGTGGCGACGGGTTCCAGGATTGCGGTGCTCATGTTCGTCTCCTTATATATTGATGCGATTGTGTGATCGGGGGTGATTGCGATTCGTATGGGTCGGGGTGGGTCGCCGTCGTTCAGACCAGGGAGGCCCGGGCCGGCGTGGCGCGTTCGTGCAGCATCATGAACTCGTCGAGGCGGTCGGCGGTGGGCAGACCCTCGTTGTCGGAGACGACCTGCGTCTGCATGGCGCCCACCGCGCATCCGCGCTCCATGGCCACCGCGATGCTGTGGCCTTCGAGCAGCGCGGAGAGCAGTCCGGCGGCGAAGCCGTCGCCCGCGCCCACGGTGTCGACCACGTGGTCCACCACGAAGCCGGGCACGTACACGGAGTCGGTGCCGTTGGTGGCGTAGGCGCCGCGCGGCCCGTCCTTGACGACCACGACGCGGGCGCCGTTGTCGATGAACGCCTGGCCGATCGATTCGACGTCGTCCACGCCGAACAGCTCACGGCCTTCGGCGATGCCCGGCAGGACGAGGTCGGACTGCGCGCACAGGTGGCGCAGCGTGGACTTCATCACGGCCTCGTTCACCCACAGGGCGGGGCGGAGGTTCGGGTCGAAGGACAGGAACAGGTTGTTGCGGCGGGCGAACACCACCATCGCCTCGGCCGCGTCCAGCGTGGACGGGGACAGGGGCGGCAGGATGCCGGTGAGGTGGACGAGCGAGAGGCCGGCCGGGTCGACGGCGTCGATGTCGGCGCTGGAGATGGTGGAGGCGGCCGAGCCCTTGCGGTAGTAGTAGGTCTTCGGATCGCCCTTGGTCTCGCGGGTCTTCATCATGAAGCCGGTGTGGTGGCGTGCGTCCACGGAGACCAGGCGCTGGTCGAGCCTCTCGGACTCCATGAGCATGCGGATGCGCACGCCGAGCGGGTCGTCGCCCACCTTGGTGAGGTATTCGGGATGCTGTCCGAGCCGCTTGAGGCCGATGGCCACGTTGAGCTCGGCGCCGGCCACGGAGGCCTGGAACGTGCCCACGGTGCTGCAGGGGCCCTCCTGCCCGGCGGTGAACAGGCCCATGGCCTCGCCGGCGAGCAGCACGGCGCCCGGCCTGATGCCTGGAACATGGAAATCGGTGTCGGTGCGCATGGTCTTCCTCGATTCCTTCGGATTGTCGCGTCACGTCCGTCGTGCCGGCCCTCACCACTGCGTTCGGGCCGTCCGCTGTCGATGGCTCCAACGGTACCGAGGGCATGAAGGTTCCCACGAATCCGTTGCCATCGGTTCCACGGAACACGCCGGACGTTCCATCGCGCCCTCTGTTTGGAATCGGCGCGAAACCCAGCGGCTCCAACGGCTCACGGCCCCATCGCCGCATCCGCCGCATGCTGGAATCCGTGCCGCAATCGCAACGCAAACCCGTTCCATTCCGCGTCGGCGGAAGGAACGCCGGAGAACAAACAAGAGGACACGGACGCCGGTCGCACCGTGCCGGTCGCCTAGAATATGTGCCGACCACCCGAAGGAGGGATGCGACATGCAGTACATCGAACGGGCCATCGAAGGCCTGGACGGCACCGAGGCGCGGTTCACCGGATACGTCATCGACAACAGCCCGGAGATGGACCCGTACCGCAGACGTCCGGCGCTGCTCATCCTGCCGGGCGGCGCCTACGCCATGACCTCCGACCGCGAGGCGGAGCCGGTGGCCCTGCGCTTCTCGGCGGACGGTTTCCAGACGTTCGTGCTGCGCTACTCCTGCGCGCCGAGCCGCTACCCCACCGCGTTGCTCGAGGCCGCCGAGGCGATGCGGCTCATCCGCGCGCACGCCGACGAATGGCATGTCCGTCCGGACGCGGTGGCCGTCATCGGCTTCTCCGCCGGCGGCCATCTCGCGGCGAACCTGGCCACGTCGTCCAGCGACGGCACCCTCCGGGAGCATGGCGTCGACCCGGCATCAGCGCGTCCGGACGCGCTGATGCTCGGCTATCCGGTGATCACCACCGGCGAGTTCATCCACCGGCGGACCATCGGCACGCTGCTCGGGCCGGAGCACGGGCACGACCCGCGCATGCTGGACATGCTGTCCCTCGAACGGCACATAGACGCGGACACGCCGCCCGTCTTCATCTGGCACACGATGACCGACCCGGCAGTGCCGGTCGAGAACTCGCTGCTCGTCATCCAGGCATGCCGCGCCGCGGGCGTGAGCGTCGAGGCGCACCTCTTCCCCGAAGGCGGCCACGGCCTGTCGCTTGGCACCGTGGACACGGCGCGCCACGGCTCACCCGGCGAAGGCGACCTCGACAACGTGGCGCCCTGCGTGCAGATCTGGCCGCGTCTCGCCGTCGATTGGCTCCGCCGCACGCTGGGATGACGGGCGGGACCGCAGAGGTCCGGCCGTCGGCTCAGTACGCCGGACCGTCCCCGTATCCGCCGTCGGCATAGCCGTCGGCGTACCCGTCGCCGTCGGAATCCATGAACTCGCGCGTGCTCACGCGGTTCACGTTGCGCGCGTCGTCCACCGCATGCTGGAGGATGCGACGCACGTCGAAGCCGTGGATGACGTTCTTCAGGACGATCCGGCCGCCGCTGGACTGGTCGCGCGCGTCGATGACGATGGTGCTCAACCCGAACAGGCGCTGCAGCAGCGAGCGTTCGATGGTGATGTCGATGATGCGGAACAGCTTGGTGGTGTCGAACGTCTGACGCAGCACGCCGGTCTTCACGCCGAGCTCGTCCGCGGTGAGCGTGTAGACGGTGAAGGTGAACGGCGTACGGCACCAGTTGCGCTTGCGTTGCGTCCAGATCACGTCCCCGTCGGCCATATTCGTTCCCATAGTTGCCCTCCCCTGTGCGCGGCGATGTCGTCATCGACCATTGTACGGCGGCGGCAACGAAAAAGGGCTTCCGAACGAATCGGAAGCCCTTGCATGGCGACCACGACCGGACTTGAACCGGCGACCTCCGCCGTGACAGGGCGGCGCTCTAACCAACTGAGCTACGCGGCCGTTTCGCACCTTTCATCAAGGCACGAGGAGATATATTACATGACTTGCCGCAATCGCCAAACCCGGCGTGTCGCGGCGACGGGCGGCGGACGCCGCCGGACGGACGCCCCGGATTCCAACCGACGGACGCCGCGGCGGAGGCCCGCGGACCATCGATTATCATTCACCAGTCGGAGGTTCCGGAACCGTCCAACGGCATCCGGCGGTCGGCGGTCGGACGGAGACGGAAAGGACGTGCGGGCATGGGCGGTGGCATCACGGGACTGCGTGCGAAGGGCGGGACGATACCGACGGCGTTCAGGACGGCGTTCCCGCTGACCGTGCCGATCGCCGCGGGCTTCCTGTTCCTCGGCTGCTCGTACGGACTGCTCATGCACGCCAAGGGCTTCGCCTTCTGGTATCCGGTGGCCATGGCCTACTTCATCTTCGCCGGGTCGATGGAGTTCGTCACCGTGAACCTGCTGCTCAGCGCGTTCGCGCCTCTGGCCGCGTTCCTGCTGACGCTCATGGTCAACGCGCGCCATCTGTTCTACGGTCTGTCCATGCTGGACAGGTTCCGCGGGCTCGGCTGGAAGAAGCCGTATCTGATCTTCGCGATGTGCGACGAGAGCTTTGCCATCAACTCCGGGGCGCGTATCCCGCAGGACGTGGACCGCGGATGGTTCATGCTGTTCGTCTCGCTGCTCAACCGCTGGTACTGGATCATCGGCACCGCGTTGGGGTGGCTCGTCGGCGGCCTGCTGCCGTTCAGCACGAAGGGCATCGAATTCGTGCTCACCGCGCTGTTCCTCACGATCCTCCTCGGGCAGTGGGATGAGGTCGACGGGACGGAGGTGCCGCACGACGACCGCGGCCGCGACCGTCCGTCCGCGGCCCTGCGCGCGCTGCGGCGGCACGCGCCGGCGCTGGTGGGCGTATTCGCCTCGCTGGCATGTCTGGTCGCGCTCGGTCCGGACCGGTTCATGATCCCCTCACTGGCGCTGATGCTCGTCCTGTTCCTCGCGCTGCGTCCGTGGCTGGACGAGGACCGGCACGACGAAGAGGCCGGAGCAAGGGCCGACGGAACCGACGGAGCCAATGGAACCGACGGAACCGACGGGAAGGAGACCGCGCGATGATGACCATGACCGTCTGGCAGGCAGTCGCCACCATCGCCGTGGTGGCGGTAGGCACCATGCTCACCAGGTTCCTGCCGTTCCTCCTGTTCCCCGATTCGAAGCGCCCGCCGAGGATCGTCGAATACCTCGGGCACGTGCTGCCGGCCGCGATGACCGGCCTGCTGGTCGTCTACGCGCTCAAGGACACGTCGCTCGTCTCCGGCTCGCACGGCGTCCCCGAGGCGATCGGCGTGCTCGCGATCGTCCTGCTGCACAGGTGGCGGCACAGCATGCTGCTGTCCATCGCCGGCGGCACGGTCATCTACATGCTGCTCGTGCAGCTCGTCTTCGCGTGAGGACGCGGGGCGTCCGCAGGAATCCCGGGGCTACGCCCCGACCAGCTCCGGCGGACGGCGCGTGGAGCAACGGAACATGAGCGCGGCGAGCGCCGCGCCGCACACGGCCATGCCCGTGATGGGCCACATGCTCCACGAGAATCCTTGGAGATAGGAGGCGGACTCCCCCGCGCCGCCGCGCGCCGCCATCGCCGAGAATTCGGTGATCAGCGTGCTCGCCACGGCTGTGCCGACCGCGCCGGCGAGCTGCTGCACGGTGTTCATCACGGCGGAGCCGTCGGCGTTGAGGCGTGCGGGCAGCTGGTTGAGGGCATGGGTCTGGTCCGGCACGAGCACGAAGCCGGAGCATGCCATGAACAGGGCGTAGGCGACCGCGACCGCCGGCACGCTGCCGTATGCGGCGACGAGGACGACGTCCATCACGGTGACGCCGGCGAAGCCGCAGAGGATGAACTTCGGCGGGAAATGGCTCTTGAGCGCGCCTCCGATCATCGGCGCAGCAATCGCGCCGACCACCGCGCCGGGCAGCAGGATGAGCGCGGCGGCGAGCGAGCCGAAGCCGGATCCGCGCTGGAGCAGGATCGGCAGCATGAAGTTGAGGCCGAGCACGCCGCCGGAGGCCATGAGCAGAATGAGCATGCCGAGCGTGAAGCCGGGGTAGGCGAACACGCGCACCTCGACGAGGGGCCGGTCCATCCTCAGCTGCGTCGCGGCGAAGACGGCGAGCACCATGACGGCCGCCGCGAGCACGGTCCAGAACCGCCAGTCGCCGTTCCATTCGGCGAAGAAGCTCGCCGCCACGATGAGGCCGGACAGGCCGAGCGCGACCAGCAGCAGCGAGGGCACGCTGATCGACGCCTGCTCCGCATCGTCCGCGCGGCGGATCTCCGGGACGGTGGCGACGCCCATCACGAACGAGAGCACGAGGAACGGCAGCATCGTGTAGAAGATCCAATGCCAGTCGAGGTATTCCATCACCACGCCGCCGAACACGGGGCCGATGGCGGGCGCGGCGCAGGTGACGAGGCTGACGATGCCGAGCATCGCGCCGCGCTGTTCGAGCGGCGCCTTCTCGAGAATGATGTTGGTGATGAGCGGCAGGGAGATGCCGGTGCCGAGCGCCATGACCAACCGTGCGGCGAGCAGCATCGGGAAGCTGACGGCGAGCGCGCCGACCAGCGTGCCGAGCGTGAAGATCGCGACGGCCGCGACGAACAGGGTCCTCGTGGCGAACCGGCGCACCATGAACGGCGAGCTCGGGATCGCCACGGACAGGAGCAGCAGGTATCCGGTGGTGAGCCACTGCACGGTGGACGCGCCGATCGAGAACTCCGCCATCAGCGTCGAGTAGGCGATGTTGAGCGACGTCTCGGACAGGATGCCGAGGAACGTGAGGATCGCGAGCGCGACGACGCAGACGACGAGACGCGCGGGCACCGGACGTTTGGCGGACGCCGCGGCTTCGGGCGGCCGGACGTCGGATGAGCGTCGGGCGGTCTCCGTCGCCTCGCCCGCACGCATCGACCGCAGATTCCGTCCGTCCGTCTGGCTCATGTGCCCGTCCTTTCCCGCCGCGACCCGTAGCCCGCGGCGATTGTTGCATATCAAACAATGTCATGGTACGGGCGAATGTTACGCGAAACTCACCGCGGCGGACCGGGGGCGGCGCAGACATCGACGGACGGACGCCGCCCGCCGTCGCGCCGCGTATCGCCGGCGGGCACCGGCAACACGACGAGGATGGCGCGATCGATGCCGAGTCGTTTCGTCATGTCCCATCCGCGCATCCGCCCGCCTCGCGTCCCCGCCCACGGCGCATCATCCCATCATGGTCCTCACCCAGGCGGCGACCGCGATGATCGCGATCAGCCCGACGGAGATCAGCGTATAGCGCACGAACATGGCGCGTTCCCGCCGTTCGCGGACCATGTCCAACCCCCATCCCTCGGAGGCGACCTGGCCGCCCCGCCGCGCACGACGGGCGACGTCCCGTTCGATGTCCTCGCGGTATCGGGGCATCGTCACCGGCCCGGGCAAGGCCATGACCGCCAGCGACCGCAACGCCCGGACCATGGTGTGCGACGCGGCGTAGGATGCGACGATCAGGCCTCCCGCGAAGACGCGCCCATGCGGCATCGCCCCGGTCACCGCGATGCCGATCAGGCCCATGCCGATCGACGCCCATCGGATCAGACCCAGCACGCGGATGGCGCGTTCGACCGGACGAGCCGCATAGACGAAGCACCATGCCGCCAACGCGACGAACGGCGCCGCCGCGAACAGCGACGCCGACGCCGGCCCCGGACCCCCAACCGGCGCATCGAACACCCACATGCCCACCGCCATCGAGACGAACGCGACCGCCACGAACGACAGCACGACGCCCATGACCACCACCTTGCGGCGTTCGGAGGAAGGCCGGACCGGAGGGTTGGCCCACCACCATTCCACGGTGCCGAGCCGAGGTCCATGCCTGAGATAGGCCACGGCGATCCGGTCGCCCGCCGCGGCGTCGCGTATGACGGCCGCGCCCCTGCGCCACCCGAGCGTGTACGTGAGGGCGACGACGCCCGTCACGACCGCGGCGCACGCCAGCCAGGGGTAGGCCCGGGCGAGCGCCGCGGGATCGCCGACGCCCCACAGGCCCCCGTGCGTTCCGCCGAGGCAGGCCACGACCGCAGCGACCAGCGCGATGAGGAACGCCACGAGCCAGATCAACGCCTTGGCGCGGATCGCGGCGACCGCGGCGCGCTCGGCCTCGGTGACCACGCCGTCCCCGTACGGGTCGCGGGCATCGGACGAGACGGCATCGGACGAGACGGCATCGAACGGCCGTTGCGGAGGTTCTTCCATGGCTCCATCGTGCCACCTCCGCCCACCGGACGTGGCCGGGGCGGGCGACGACATCGGAACCCCCTCCATTCCAGCCCTTCCGATAGCATGGTGGGCGGTGGTTTGGCATGCGTCCGACCGCTATGCGGACGGACACCGACAACGACGCCGCACGGGGCGGCCGACGTGCGCAAACCAAGGAACGGCGGAATTCCAACCTTTAAGGAGTAACTGCAAGTGGCAGAATTCGTATTCCAGATGATCAAGGCCCGCAAGGCGTTCGGCGACCGCGTCATCCTCGACGACGTGACGCTGAGCTTCCTGCCGGGCGCGAAGATCGGCGTGGTGGGCCCGAACGGCATGGGCAAGTCCACGCTGCTCAAGATCATGGCCGGCCTCGAGACCGTGTCCAACGGCGAGGCCACCCTGACCCCGGGCTACACGGTCGGCATCCTGCAGCAGGAGCCGCCGCTGGACGACACCAAGACCGTCGGCGAGAACATCAAGATGGCGTTCGGCCCGATCGCCGAGAAGGTCGCCCGCTTCAACCAGATCGGCGAGGAGATGGCCAACCCGGACGCCGACTTCGACTCCCTCATGGAGGAGATGGGCAAGCTCCAGACCGAGATCGACGCCGCCAACGGCTGGGATCTCGACTCCCAGCTCGAGCAGGCGATGGACGCCCTGCAGTGCCCGGACCCGGACACCCCGGTGAACGTGTGCTCCGGCGGCGAGCGCCGCCGCGTGGCCCTGTGCAAGCTCCTGCTCGAGGCCCCGGACCTGCTGCTGCTCGACGAGCCCACCAACCACCTCGACGCCGAGTCGATCCTGTGGCTGGAGCAGTTCCTGCACCAGTACAAGGGCGCCGTCATCGCCGTCACCCACGACCGCTACTTCATGGACAACGTGGCCGAATGGATCTGCGAGGTCGACCGCGGCCACCTGTACCCGTACAAGGGCAACTACTCCACCTACCTGGAGACCAAGGCCAAGCGTATGGAAATTCAGGGCGCCAAGGACGCCAAGCTCGCCAAGCGCCTCAAAGACGAGCTCGACTGGGTCCGTTCCTCCCCGAAGGCCCGTCAGGCCAAGAACAAGGCCCGTCTGGAGCGCTACGACCAGATGGAGCAGGAGGCGCGCAACAACAAGAAGCTCGACTTCTCCGAGATCCAGATCCCGGCCGGCCCGCGTCTGGGCTCGCTAGTGCTCGAGGCGAACCACATCCACAAGGCGTTCGGCGACCGCGTGCTCATCGACGACCTGTCCTTCACGCTGCCGCGCAACGGCATCGTCGGCGTCATCGGCCCGAACGGCGTCGGCAAGTCCACGCTGTTCAAGACGATCGTGGGCCTCGAGCCGCTGACCTCCGGCGAGCTCAAGATCGGCGACACCGTGAAGATCAGCTACGTCGACCAGAACCGCGAGGGCCTCGACCCGAACAAGAACCTGTGGGAGGCGGTCTCCGGCGGTCTCGACTTCATCGAGGTGGCGGGCGTCGAGGTGCCGACCCGCGCCTACGTGGCGAGCTTCGGCTTCAAGGGCTCCGACCAGCAGAAGCTCACCGGCGTGCTCTCCGGCGGCGAGCGCAACCGTCTGAACCTGGCTCTGACCCTCAAGCAGGGCGGCAACCTGCTGCTCCTCGACGAGCCCACGAACGACCTCGACGTCGAGACGCTGGAGAGCCTCGAGAACGCGCTGCTCGGCTTCCCGGGCTGCGCCGTGGTCATCTCCCACGACCGTTGGTTCCTCGACCGCGTCGCCACGCACATCCTCGCGTGGGAGGGCGATGACGAGAACCCGGCCAAGTGGTACTGGTTCGAGGGCAACTTCCAGGCGTACCAGGAGAACCGCATCGCCCGCCTCGGCGAGGACGCGGCCCGTCCGCACCGCCTGCACAAGAAGCTCGTGCGCGGCTGACGCACCGCGGCAGGTCGTCCGCATACCGCAATCGGAGAGCCCGTCACCATCGGTGGCGGGCTCTCCGCGTCTCCTGCTGCCGCACCTCCCACGGCCGTCCCCGACGCAGCCACCAAGCCACCCCGGGCTCCCCGCCATAACCGGCCGTTCACGTAGCTCACGCGCTCGTTACAATCCTTCCGCCGGCCATTAACGCCCCGCCGTTACAGTGATGACCATCACGCCCCGGACGTGCGATCCCGCGCGGACCGTCGTTGCGATACCATCGACCGGGCGTTATGTACTACGCACAATTGAACATTCGACCATCGAACGCAGCTAAGGGGAAGACCATGACGGACGGCACGACGACACCATTGGAGCATCTGGTGAAGGTGTTGAAGCTGGGCAGGCCCTCCGACTACCGCAACCACACGTACGTGAACGGCGAAAGCCTCTACTTCCCCACCGGACGCGTGTACGGCGGCCAGGTCATCGCGCAGTCGCTGATGGCGGCCGCGAAGACGGTGGCGCCGAACCGTCTGCCGCATTCCATCCACGGCTATTTCGTAGCGCCCGGCGACATCCGCCAGGACCTGCTGTTCGACGTGGAGAAGCTCCGCGACGGACGCTCGTTCTCCGCGCGCCGCATCAACGTCACCCAGGCGGAGGGGTCGATCCTCACCGCCATCGCCTCGTTCCAGCTGGAGGGTCAGTCCGGCGTGGAGTTCGCCGACCCGATGCCGACCGACCTGCCGGACCCCGAGTCGCTGACCAGCGCGAAGGACCTCATGGCGCCGTACGCCGGCAAGTCGCCGTTCGCGAACTACTACGCGGAGAAGTCGCCGTTCGACATCCGCCATATCACGCCCACGATCATGCTCGGGCCGGACCGGAAGGCCGCCGCGGCCGATTCCGGACACCAGATGGTGTGGATGAAGTCGGACGGCGAGGTCGAGGTGCCGCAGCTCATGCACCGCGCCATGCTGGCGCTCGGCTGCGACCAGGTGATGATGGAGCCGGTGCTGCGCCGCGCCGGCCTGTCGATCTCCACGCCGGGCATCTCGTACGCCTCCATCGACCATTCGATGTGGTGGTACCGGGACGTCGACGTCAACCAGTGGCATCTGTATGTGCAGGACACGCCCACCGCCGCGCACGGCAGGGGCCTGGGGCTGGCGAAGGTGTATTCGCAGGACGGCGAGCTGGTCGCGGCCATCGCACAGGAGGCGATGATCCGCGTCCCGCAGGACTGACGTCCCGCCCTATCAACGCCCTTTCAGCGCCCCGTCTTCGCCGCGGTCGGCGCCACGCCGCGTTCCTTGGCGGTCTTGCGCATCCTGGGGTTCTCCGGCCCTTCGCCGGGCGGCAGCTGGCAGAGCCGCTCCCCCACGATGCCGATGCCCATGTCGATGAGGCAGACCACGGCGGTCACGGCGCATTCCAGCACCGCCTGCGCGTAGTATTCGGCCTCGATGTGCGCCGCCGCGGGGATGATCTGCCCGCCGTACCAGCCGGCGAGCGCCGCCCCGGCGAGGATGAGCGCCTTGCATAGGACGAGCGTGTTGAACGCGAGCGTGGGGTTGACGAACGTGTTGGGGCGTTTGCGCGGGTCGGTGTTGGCGTATTTGTGCACGTTGACGGCGAGTACGAGCACGATGACGCCGATGGCGATGAGCACGGCGGCCACGAACCACGGCGCCCCGATGATCGTGAGGTTGAACCGTTCGCCGAGTTCGGCCACGCCGGCGCCGGCGGCGACGCCCGCCGCGATCGCGATGGCGGGATGCCACCAGGGGGTGCGTCGCGCGTTCATCGGATGTCTCCTTCCCCGCCTTGGATGATCCAGTTGTCGGACAGGAGCCCCACGCGCCCGGCGTCCGGCGCCATGGCCAGCAGGAAGGAGACCGGGTCGCCGCCGAGCCGGGCTTCGGGGTCCATGTCCATCCAGGGGGCGAGCACGGCTGCGTGTTCACGCGCGGTGGGCCAGGGGACGCGGCAGTCCGGCTCGTCGCAGGTCACGCCGTCCATGTCGATGAGGTCCAGGTCGAGGGCGCGCGCGCCGCCGCGCCCGGGGTCGGTTTCGGCGTCGTCGCCGGCGTGTGCGCCGTGTTCGATGGCGTCCAGCGCGCCGATGAGCTCACGCGCGCCGAGCTTCGTCTCGACTTGGATGACGGCGGCCATCGCGTCGGGTCCGTCGAGGTTGCTCACGTGGTAGAGCGGCGAGATGCCCTCCACCTGGCTGCCGGGGATGCCGTCGATGGCGACGATGGCTTCGCGGAAGAGCCGTTCGGCGTCGGTGCGCGTGGAGTCCATGGAGATGACGGCCCTGCGGGAGGTCAGGCCGTCGCCGGCCTGCGCGCCGTCCGCCTGTCCCGTCCGTCCGTCCGTTCCAACCGCCGCCGATGCCGCCGAGGATGCCGCCGCGGCCGTGCGCGCACTGCTCATCCAGTCGCGTGCCTCGAGCGTCACCGGCGGTTCGTCGGGGTCGGCTTCGGCGAGGAGCCCTTCGGCGAGTTCGGCGACCGGTCCGCCGTGCATGCCGGGCAGGTCGGCCTTGGGGTCGAGCGCCGCCCAGGGGACGAGCACGAACGCCCGCTGCCATGCGCGCGGATGCGGCAGGGTGAGCGCGGGGTCGTCCGATTCCCCGCCGTCGTAGTCGATGATGTCGAGGTCGAGGGGACGATCCGCCCAGTGTTCGACGTGCGTGCGGCCGTGTGCGGTCTCGATGCGACGCAGCGCGGCGAGCAGGTCGCGCGCGCCCAGCAACGTGGTCGCCTCGATCACGGCGTTGAGGAAGTCGGGGGTGCCGTCGGGCATGCCCCATGCTGCGGTGCGGTAGAGGGGCGAGACGCCGACGACCTGCGTGCCGTCGAGCGCGTCGATGTCGCGCACGGCGGCACGCAACGTGGCGGCCACGTCGCCCTGGTTGCCGCCCAGCGCGATGACGGTGCGGTGGATGACGTCCGGCGCGGCGGTCCCGTCCGCCGCAACGTCGCCGGCCGACGCATTCGTCCGCGCTTCCGAGGCGTCCCCCGCGCGTCCGCGCGTGATGGTGACGGCCACGTCGTCGAACGGCACGGTGATGGGCGCGTGCGGCTTGTGGACGGTGACGTCGACGGCCGCGACGGCGCCGTGGGCGAGGACGCGGTCGGCGATGCGCTGCGCGAGCGTCTCGACGAGGTCGACGTGTCCACCTTCGATGACGTCGGTGATGTCGCGGGCGATGCGCCCGTAGTCGACGGTGTCCTCGAGCGCGTCGGTGCGCCCGGCGCGCGTCAGGTCGAGGTGCAGGGTGGCGTCGACGATGAACGTCTGCGCACGCTCGTGTTCGAAGTCGAGTACGCCGTGCGTGCCGTTGGCGCGCACGCCGGTCAGTCGTATCGTATCCATCGGGTTCCTTTCCGATTCCGGCGTCGCGGCCGTCAGCGGCCGGACGACGTCTCCTCGTGCGTCGTGGGACGGTCGGCGTCGCCGGCGTACCGGCGCCACGCGTCGCCCACGGCGACGGCGGCCTTGGAGCGCGTCACGTCGTGGACGCGCACGGCCCAGGCGCCGTGTTCCGCGCACAGGGCGCTGAACGCCGCGGTGGCGTCGTCGCGCGCGGCCATGTCCGGGTCCTCGATGCCGGCCTCGCCGAGGACGGCGGTCACGAAGCGCTTACGGGATTGGCCGATGAGCACCGGGAAGCCCGTGGCGCGGAATGCGCCGAGTCCGGCGAGCAGGGGCAGGTTGTGTTCGACGCCGGGTTTGGAGAAGCCCAGTCCCGGGTCGATGACGACGCGTTCGGGGTCGACGCCGGCGGCGAGCACGCGGTCGACCTGGCGCATGAGCTCGTCACGCACGTCGGCGAGCACGCCGTGCTCGTAGTGCGAGGTGTCGGCGTCGGGCGTGACGCCGTGCGAGCCGGCGAGCCAGCCGCGCCAATGCTGCACGATGTACAGGCAGTCGTGGTCGGCCGCCACGTGGGGCAGGTCCGGGTCGAGGGTGCCGCCGGAGACGTCGTTGATGATGTGCGCGCCCTCGTCGAGCGCGGCGGCGGCCACGGTGGCGCGCGTGGTGTCGATGGACAGCACGGCGCCGGAGGGGATGAGGGCCCTGACGGCATGGACGATGCGGGCGCGTTCGTCCTGTTCGGCCACGCGTTTGGCGCCCGGGCGCGTCGATTCGGCGCCGATGTCGATGATGTCGGCGCCTTGGGCGGCCATGGCCCTGCCGTGCGCGGCGGCGGCATCCGGGTCGAGCCAGAGGCCTCCGTCCGAGAACGAGTCCTCGGTGATGTTGAGCACGCCCATCACCAGCGTGTGTCCGGCGTCGCGCAGCGCGCGCAGGTCCGTCGTCATGTCCGTCTCCCCTCGATCGGCTCCGTGTTCCGTCCGATAACCGAGGCGAGGCCCCCTCATCGGGAGCCTCGCCTCGGTATCGGTCAATGGTTCATGATCAGGCTCATGGCCTCGGCCCTGGTGGCGGGGTTGCGCAGCAGCCCCCTCACCGCCGAGGTCACGGTGCGCGCCTCGGATTTCCTCACGCCGCGCATCGACATGCACAGGTGCTCGCATTCGGTGACGACGATCACGCCGCGCGCGTGGGCGTATTCGACGAGCGCGTCGGCGATCTGCTGGGTGAGGCGTTCCTGCACCTGCGGACGCCGCGCGTACACTTCGACGAGCCGGGCGAGCTTGCTCAAGCCCATGACGCCGTCCTTGGCGGGGATGTAGCCCACATGGGCCACGCCGTGGAACGGCAGCAGGTGATGCTCGCATACCGAATACAGTTCGATGTCCTTGACGAGCACCAGTTCGTCGGTGTCCACGGCGAACCGCTTCTCCAGCACGTGCTCGGGCGAGGCGGACAGGCCGGCGAACAGTTCGCGGCCGGCGCGGGCGATGCGGTCCGGCGTCTCGGCCAGCCCCTCGCGGTCCGGATCCTCGCCGATCGACGTGAGGAACAGCCTCACGGCCTGGCGCACGCCGTCCTCGTCGTACCGGACGGGACGCGCCGGCCGTGCCGGGCGGGGCGCCTGCTCCTCCACGGACGGCATGTCCACGGCGGGACGGTCCGCGGGGACGGGCGCCTTCGGCGCTCTGGGCGTTCCGGACTGCGGCGCGGGACGGCGGGCGGCGTCGGGGACGCTATGCGCATGTCTGGCCATGCGCTCACTCACCGGCCTTCATGCCCACGGATCGCTTGAGCGATTCGGGGATCTCGACGGGCGGGGTGTCGGAATCGGGGCGCCTGTCGTCGGACAGCCACACCTGGCGTTCCGGCGCCTTGCGGATGGGCGCGAAAATCTGGGCGAGCTCCTTCTCGTTGAGGGTCTCCTTGACGAGCAGCTGACGCACGAGCTCGTCGAGAATGTCCCTGTTCGCGTTGATGATCTCCCAGGCCTCGGTGTGCGCGGTCTCGACGAGCTTGAGGACCTCCTCGTCGATGATCTCGGCGGTGCGGTTCGAGTAGTTGTGCGGCGCGAGGCTTTCCAGGTCGCCGCTCTGCGCGTCGTCGTCCGACCACTTGATGGCGCCGAGCTTCGCGGAGAAGCCGTACTGGGTGATCATGGTGCGGGCGATCTTCGTGGCCTTCTCGATGTCGTTGGACGCGCCGGTGGTGGGGTCGTGGAACACGATCTCCTCGGCGGTGCGGCCGCCCATCGCGTACGCCATCTGGTCGAGCAGCTGGTTGCGCGATTCGGAGTAGCGGTCGGATGTCGGCATGACGGCGGTGTAGCCGAGCGCGCGGCCACGCGGCAGGATGGTCACCTTAGTGACCGGGTCGGTGTGGTGGAGCGCGGCGGCGACGAGCGCGTGGCCGCCCTCATGGTAGGCGGTGTTGCGCAGCTCGTCGAGGGCCATGCCCTTCGACTTGCGCTTCGGGCCGGCCTGGACGCGGTCGATGGCCTCGTCGATGGCGCGGTTGTCGATGAGCTGGGCGCCGGCGCGGGCGCACAGCAGGGCGGCCTCGTTGAGCACGTTGGCCAGGTCGGCGCCGGTGAAGCCCGGCGTGCGCACGGCCACCATGTGCAGGTCGACGTCAGGCACGAACGGCTTGCCCTTGGCGTGGACCTTGAGAATCGCCTCGCGGCCTTCGAGGTCCGGCGCGGCCACACCCACCTGACGGTCGAAGCGGCCCGGGCGCAGCAGGGCCGGGTCGAGCACGTCGGGACGGTTGGTGGCGGCGATGATGATGAGGTTGGTGTCGTTGTCGAAGCCGTCCATCTCGACGAGCAGCTGGTTCAGGGTCTGTTCACGCTCGTCGTGGCCGCCGCCCATGCCGGAGCCGCGCTTGCGGCCCACGGCGTCGATCTCGTCGATGAAGATGATGGCGGGGGCGTTCTTCTTCGCCTCGTCGAACAGGTCACGCACGCGGGAGGCGCCGAGACCGACGAACATCTCGACGAAGTCGGAGCCGGCCATCGCGTAGAACGGCACGCCGGCCTCGCCGGCGATGGCGCGCGCGAGCAGCGTCTTGCCGGTGCCGGGAGGGCCGTACAGGAGCACGCCGCGCGGGATGCGCGCGCCGAGCGCCTTGTACTTGGACGGGTCCTTGAGGAAGTCCTTGATCTCCTCGACCTCGGCGAGGGCCTCGTCCTCGCCGGCCACGTCGGAGAACTTCGTGGTGGGCGTCTGGCCTTCGAGCAGCTTGCCGTTGTTCTTCTTGCCGCCCATGCCGAGCATGCCGGAGGCGCCGCCCATACGGCTCATCAGCCACCAGAACAGCACGAAGAAGATGATGAACGGCAGTATGGAGGTGACCAGGTAGCTGAGCATGCTGGTCTGCTCGATGTCGGCGCTCCACCCCTTCGAGGGCTCGGCCTTCTGAACGGCCTTGAGGATATCCTGCCCCTGGGCGAACGTGTAGTAGAACTGGACCTTCTTGCCGTAGTCGTGGTTCTTGCCGGTGTCCGGGTCCTTCTTGTTGAAGTCGTCCTTGAGCTCGAGGGTGACCTTCTGCTTGTTGTCGACGATCTTCGCGTAGGTGGCCTGGCCGTCCTTGAGCAGCTGCAGGCCGTCCTTGGTGTCGATGGTCTGGGTGCCGGTGCCGGCGAACAGCTGGAACATCACCGCGACGAGCACCACGATGACGGCGCCCCACAGCCACGGGGACTGCCAGACCGGCCTGCCCTCGCCGTTCCTGTTCGGCTTGTTGCCGTTGCCGCGGTTGTCGTCGTTGCGGTGGAACGGGTTGGTGAACGGGTTGTTGCCGTTGCCGCCGTTGTTGTTCGGCCCCGGCCCCTGAGGGAAGCTCATGCCTGTCCTCCTTGGTAGACGTGCGGCTTGAGCACCGCGATCGAATCGAGGTTGCGGTATTTCTCCGCATAGTCCAGACCGAAGCCCACGACGAACTCGTCCGGAATCTCACGCCCCTTGTACTTCACATCGACCTTCACCTCGTGCCTGGACGGCTTCTCCAGCAGGGCGAAGATCTCGACGGACGCGGCGCCGCGGCGTTTGAGCTCCTCCACCAGCCACGCGAGCGTCCTGCCGGAATCCACGATATCCTCGACGATGAGAATGTGCCGACCGCGAACATCGGTGGACAGATCCTGACGAATCGTCACGGTTCCGCTGGATTCGGTGCCGGATCCATAGCTGGACAGGCTCATGAAATCCAGCTGGCAGGGGATGGACAGCGCCTGCGAGAATGCGGCGATGGTGTTCACCGCGCCTTTGAGCACGGCGACCAGCAGCGGGTCCTTCCCCGCGTAGTCGCGGCTCGCCTCGGCGGCCGCCCGGTCGATGATGGCGTGGATTTCCTCTGTGCTGACCAGCTCGTGGTCGATGTCGTCTTGTACGTCAGCGATTCGCATGCCCACCATCTTGGCACACGCGAATGACGTGTTTCTGGGCGGTTCCTGTGAGGGTTCTAGAGTTTCACCAAACCAGCGACCATCTGGTCGATGGCCTTGTTGGCGGCCCATTCGTTGGTGGCATGGTTGACGATGACCGCGAAGATGAGCTCGCCGCCGCCGGTGCGCGAGACGTTGCCGGCGAGCGAACGCACGCCGGTGAGCGATCCGGTCTTCACGCGCACCAGACCGCGCACGGCGTCGTCGGCCACGCGGTTCTTCGCGGTGCCCACGAGACCGGGGATGGACAGTCCTTCGGACGCGGCGGCGGCCCCGCCGTCCGGGTCGGCGAGCTTGGCCTGCACGCCGATGAGCGTGGACACGGTGATGGTGGTGCCGGGGGCGAGGCCCGAGCAGCTGCTCAGGGTGAGCCCCTCGGTGGTGATGCCGTTGTCCTTGAGGACCTTGGCCACGGCCGCGGTGTCGCCGGCGATGGAGTTCTCCTGTCCGGTCTTCAGCGCGGTGAGGCGTCCGAACAGTTCGGCGAGCGTGTTGTCCGAATGGCGCATCATGAACGCCATGATCTCGTTGAGGGGCGCGGAGCTCACGGCGGCGATGCGGTTGGAGTCCTCCTGCCCGCTGATGTCGGTGGAGTCGGTGACGGTGATGCCCCGTTCGGCGAGCAGCATCTTGAACGTGGCGGCGACGTCCTGCGCGGTGTGCTGGGAGAGCGCGGGGTATTCGGTGAACTGGTCCTTGTCCTGGGTCTCGAGTCCGGTCCAGTCGCGTCCGCCGTCGATGGCCATCGTGGAGATGGGCGTGTAGTAGCGGCCTTCGGGATTGTTGTCGACCATGTCGGGCGTGCGGTCCTCGCCGAAGAGCGTGTCGTCGTCGGCGAGCGCCACGGCGGTGATGCCCCGCTTCCCGAGCGCCTCGACGGTCCGGTCGGCGAGCGTGGCCAGCCCAGCCCGCCCGTTGATGTGGTCCGGGTCGCTCTGCCCGGCGCCGAGCAGCATGTCGCCGTGTCCTTTGAGCACGATGACGGGGGTGCCGTCGGTGTGGGTCAGGTGGACGGTGGTGTCGAGCGTCGAGCCCATGTCGAGGGTCGCGGCGGCCGCGTACGCGGTGAGTGATTTGGTGGTGGAGGCCGGTTCCCGCGGGGTGTCCGCCTCATGCTGCGCCACGATGGTGCCGTCCGTGGCGGCGATGACGGCCGAGTAGTCCGAGCCGACGCCTTCGGCCGTCCCCAACGCGTCGATGAGCGCCTGCGCCGCGGAGGCATCGATGGGCTTGTTCTTCTCCGCGTCCCCGGCGATGGTCCCGGCCGCAATGGTGGAGGCCGGGTCGGCGTAGGTGCGGACGGTGGTCTGCCGGAGGGTGAGCGGTCCGGGAACGACGTCGGCGATGTCGCCGGCCGCGTACGCCACGCCCCCGGCGAGCGTCAACGCCACGGCCACGGCGCATGTGATGACGCGATGTCCGACAGGTCTCCTGCCTCGTGCCCTGCGTGCCACCTGGTTCCACCGTCCTTACCAGTCGATGTCCTGCTTCCACATGGCCCGTGACGGTTCGCCGACGGGCCCGTTGCCCCACCAGCGTACCGCCATGCCTTGAGACCGGCGCGGCCGTCCGGTCATCCCTTGTGGGCGATGGGCTTCCACTGGGCCTTGGAGAAGATGGCCTGGAAGGAGATCGGCACGTAGGAGAGGATGTAGATGGGGAAGGCGAGCACGTAGGCGAACAGCTCCTTGTTGGTGGCGCCGATCTGCTTGCGTTCGGCCACGATGGTCAACGCGGCCAGGCCCATCATGGCGACGATGGACAGCACGATGCCGTTGGCCCATCCGGTGAGCGAGCTCAGCTGGCTGCTCCAAGTGACGAATCCGAACGCGGCGAACAGGAGTCCCAGGAGGATGCGCGCCACGCCGAGTACGGTGAACGGGCAGAGCAGCAGCGTGAAGTCCACGGCGGAGAAGTCGCGTTCGCGGACGGCGCGGCGGATGAGCGCGGGGCCGTAATACCGGAACACCTGCAGGAAGCCCTTGCTCCAGCGCAGGCGCTGCCGCCAGCTCTGCGCGAAGGTGACGGGCTGCTCGTCGTAGAGGATGGCGGTGCCGCAGTAGCCGACGCGGTCGCCGTGGAGCACGGAGTCCATCGTGAACTCGAGGTCCTCGGTGAGCAGGTGGAACTTCCAGCCCTTGTTGCGCTTCATGATCTCCTTGGAGAACATGAAGCCGGTGCCGCCCACGTGGCAACTGGATCCGAACAGCATGCGCGAGTTGTTGAGGAACCTGGATTCGCGGATGAACCACAGCGCGGAGCCGGAGGACACCCAATTGTCGTTGAGGTTCACGGAGTTGCGGTAGCTGGTGAGGATGCGGAAGCCCGATTGGAAGGCCTTGTTCATCTCCTCGAAGTAGTGCCTGTCGAGACGGTTGTCGGCGTCGAACACGAAGTAGGCGTCATAGTCGTCGGCGATGCCTTCGTCGATCATGTGGTCGAGCAGGTAGGTGAGCGCGTAGCCCTTGCCGATGAGCTTGTCGTTGTGGCGTTCCACCACGTGGCATCCCAGGTCGCGCACGACCTGGGCGGTGTGGTCGGTGCAGTTGTCGGCGACGAGCCAGATGTCGATGAGGTCGGACGGATAGGTCTGGTCGTGGATGCAGCCGATGAGGTTGCCGATGACGTTCTCCTCGTTGCGCGCGGAGATGAGCACCGCGTACCTGCGGTCCATCGGCGCTTCGGGGAAACGCACCGGCTTGGAGAACAGGGACATGAGCACGCAGGCGCCCTGGTAGATCATGCCGACGGCGCCGACCACGAACAGCAGCATGTCGAGTACGGTGAGCAGGACCATCAGTGCCACCTCGCACGGGGGTTGTCGTCCGTCGCGGCATCGGACGGAACGTCGGAGGAATCGGACGAAGCCGCGTCATCGGACGGGACGGAACCGTCGGACGACGCGTCGTCGTCGGACGGAACGTCATCGCCCACACCCTTGAGACCGGACGCGGCGCGACGGGACAGCACGCCCTTCGGAATGGCGACGGTGGCGGAATCGTCGCCCTCGCCCTCCCCCGCCTCGTCGGACGGAATGGCGTAGATCGCCTCCTGGAGACGGCGGATCTCGTCGTTCATCGGCACGCGGCTGGTGGAGCCCTTGGCCGCACGCGGCATATGGTCGCCGATCGGATGGAGCACATGCTCGTTGAACGCCTCGGACGCCTCGACCACCTTCGACTTGCGTTCCGTCACCGGATCGTTCATCAACGGCGAATCGACGAGCTCGTACCGACGCGTGTACACGCGGAAGATCACCTGAAGCGAGGCCGTCACCGGCAGCGCGAGGAACGCGCCCAACGCGCCGAACACGGAGCCGAACGCCAGCACGGCGAGGAACGCCACGGCCTCGTTGATGTCCATCGTGCGGCGGGAGATGATCGGCGAGAGCAGCAGGTTCTCGATCTGCTGGTACACGATGATGAACACGAGCACCGCCACCGCATACGTCCACCCGCGGTTGCCCCACGCGAACACCACCGGCAGCGCGCCGCCGATGTACGTGCCCACCGTCGGGATGAACTGGGAGACCACGCCGCAGAACAGGGCGAGCGGCAGCCAGTACGGCACGTTGAGCACCTCGAGGAAGATGGCCGTGCAGGCCGCGTTGATCATCGCGAGGATCGAACGGGAGAACAGGAACGAGGAGATCTGGTCCTGTGCCACCGTCCACACCAGTAGGAAGCGCTTCTGCATGCCCGGTGCCATCCACTGGCAGAAGGAGCGGCGGAGCTTCGGGCCGGCCGCGGAGATGTAGTAGGTGGTCATCACCACGGTGAGCAGCTGGAGCAGGAAGGAGAACAGACCGCCCACGGTGCTGACCGCCGTGCCGGCGAAGTCGCTCACCCACGAGCTCTGGATGTTCTTGAGCAGATCGGACTTCATGAGCTCGGAGCCGAGATTGTCCATGTCGGGGATGTCCACCGAGAACTGGTCCACCACGAACGTCCTGATCTGCTCGTAGGTGGCGGGGATGCCGTAGATCATGGCGATCATCTGCTGGAGGAACATGCTGCCGAACAGGGAGAGCAGCACGCCGATGACGACCGCCACCGTCAGCAGGCCGGCCAGCGAGGCGAAGCTGCGCTTCCAACCGTGGCGGACCAACGCCACGACCATCGGCTCGATGGCGAGCGCCAGGAAGAAGGAGATGATGATGTCGAGCACCAGATAGTCGATCTTGCCCCACGAGCGCCAGCAGAAGGCGAAGACGATGATGGCGATGGCCACGTAGAGCAACGCGCGGCTGAACCATTCCGGAGGTTTGCGCGGATCGCCCTTCGAGGGGAAGAGGGTGCCGAAATCCCAACGCTGTTCGGCGTCCTCGGCTGCGGTATGCTCACGCACGCTTTGATTCATGGCTCCCCATTGTAGCGACCGGGGCGATGGCCACGGAAAGTTCTCCTGCTGTTCGCTTTCAGGGCGCGCCACGGCCGTGTCCGCATCACCCCGTGTACGCCGACGGCATTATTCTTGGACATCATGCTGAACGTCTCGATCGTCATCCCGGCCTGGAACGAGGCCGAACGCATCGCCGACTGCCTGCTCAACACCATCCGGCAGACCGTGATGCCCTACGAAATCCTGGTCGTCGACAACCGGTCCACGGACGACACGTGCGCCATCGTCGAACGGTTCATGAAGGAGCATCCGGAGGCGCCCGTCAAGCTGCTGCACCAGGACGCCGAACAGGGGCTCATCCCCACGCGCGACTACGGCCTGAACCATGCCACCGGCGACGTGCTGGGACGGTTCGACGCGGACTGCATGATCAAGCCCGACTGGGTGGAGGTCGTCTCCGGCATCTTCACCGAAGACCCGGAGGCGATGGGCGCCACCGGGCCGGTGATGTACTACGACATGCCGTCACGCCACTTCGGCCTCAAGAGCGACAACTCACTGCGCAAGCGCATCTACCGCGCGGACGGCGGCCAGCCGCTGCTGTTCGGCTCGAACATGGCGCTGCGCGCCTCCGCGTGGCACGCGATCGCCGACGAGGTGTGCCGGGACAAGGCCGACGTGATGCACGAGGACATCGACATCTCCCTGCACCTCATGGGCAAGGGGCTGAAGACCGTGTACTCACCGCGCATGATCGCCGGCATGAGCGCCCGCCGCATGGACACGTCGCTCTCCTCGTTCCGCAACTACATGAAGCGGTTCCGCAACACGTTCGACGCCCACCCACAGCATTGGCGCAAGCACAAGCCGGAGATCCTGTTCACCGCCATGTACCCGGTGATGCACCTGTTCTACCCCGTGTGGCAGAAGGTGCTCAACACGGCGGACATCAACCCGGCCGAGGCGGCGTGGATCAACGAGCAGATGGAGCTCGCGGAGAAGGAGGGGCACGAGCTCTACGACGAGACGCCCACCGACGAGACCTACGACGAAAAGCACGAGTAGGCACGGGTGCCCCGGCCCCCGGGGCCGTCCGGTTCACGATTCTCCACGCCGAGGGATCGTGAACCGGCGCCCTGCACGGTAGGACATGACGAAGCCCGGAATCAGGCCGAAGCCGATTCCGGGCTTTGTTCGTTTCCGTTCGTTTCCGGTTCACGATTCTCCACGCCGGGGGATCGTGAACCGGCCGGACGTCACATCAGGGACTTGTAGATGGCGAGGATGTCCTCCTCGGTGGCCTTGCGCGGGTTGCCCGGCGTGCACACGTCGTTGAACGCGTCGTGGGCCAGCGGCTCGAGGTCGGCCTCGGTGGCGCCGACCTCGGAGATCGTGGTCGGGTTCTTCAGGTCCACGGTGAGCTTGTGGACGGCCTGCACGGCCTCCTCGCGCACCTTCTCCAGATCGCCGGTGTAGGCGTCCTCGACGCCGAACGCGTCCGCGATGTCGCGGTACTTCTCGCCGGTGTAGTCCTTGTTGTACTCCATGACCGGGGCCAGCAGGATGCCGTTGGCCACGCCGTGCGCCACGCCGAGGCGGCCGCCCAACGGGTGGGCCATGCCGTGCACCAGGCCGAGGCCCACATTGGAGTAGGCCATGCCGGTGATGTAGGAGGCGTACGCCATCTGCTCGCCGGCCGGCACGTCGCCGTCGGCGCTCTTGGCGAGGTTCTTGGCGATCATGCGGATGGTCTGCATGGACAGGCAGTCGGACAGGCTCCAGGCGCCCGGGGTGATGTAGCCCTCGATGGCGTGGGTCAGGGCGTCGAGGCCGGTGGCGACCTTGAGGCCGCGCGGCATGGAGTCGGTCAGGTCCGGGTCGACGAACGCGACGATCGGGATGTCGTGCGGGTCGACGGCCACGAACTTACGCTTGTTGGCGGTGTCCGTGATCACGTAGTTGATGGTGGTCTCGGAGGCGGTGCCGGCGGTGGTCGGCACGCCGAAGATCGGGACGGACGGGTTCTTGGTGTCCGCCACGCCCTCGAGGGACAGCACGTCGGAGAACTCCGGGTTGGCGGTGATGATGCCGATGCCCTTGCAAGTGTCCTGCGGGGAGCCGCCGCCCAGACCGATGAGGAAGTCGGCGCCGGAGGCGGCGAACTTCTCGACGCCGTCCTTGATGCACTCGACCGGCGGGTTCGGCTTGACGTTGGAGAACACCTCGTACGGCAGGCCGGCCTCGTCGAGGACCTTGGTGACCTTCTCGGCGGTGCCGGTCTCGAGCAGGACCGGATCGGTGACGATGAACGCCTTCGTGAAGCCGTGCTGCTTGGCGACGGCCGGAATCTCCTTGATCGCGCCGCGTCCGAAGTAGGCGGTCTGGTTGAAGATCATGCGATAGACCATGAGGCTCTCCTTTAAGCTATGTCCATTGTGTTCACTGCGGGCCGGTACATCGCTGCACCGCCCGACAGCCTCTTAGTGTACTCGCGGCTGCGGGCGCCGCCGGCATCCCGCCGGAGAATTTTCCGGGAATTCCCTGAGACGGTGTCGCGGCAACGCCCAGTTCCGGCCGCCGTCCTTGTCGAAACCGCGGAAATCGGCGCTAAACCGCGGCACGCCGGCGATGTCAACGAAACCATCATCACGCGGCCATACTCCACAGCGCACGGCGTTTCCTCCAAAACGCCCGGGACTAGGATATGCGTCGAAACGGGGTTTCATACGGACCGTGCGGCGGTTCCATGCACGGTGATGACAAGAACACGGATGGAGGCAGTGACATGGCGAATGGAAAATCGATGACGGTCGGGGAGATGGTGGGCCTGTTCCTCAAGGACGACGCGCCCGTGCGGGTGGACGCGTTCGACGGCTCGCATTTCGGTTCGGCGGACGCCGCGCTCAAGGTCCGCATCACCAGCCCGAACTGCATGTACCAGCTGCTCGCCCATCCGAACGAAATCGGAGTGGTGCGCGCCTATGTGCTGGGCGACTTCGACGTGGACGGCATCGACTACGCCGACCCGTATCCGGCGATGCGCGCGATGGTGTCGATGGCGAAGTACGTCAAGCCGTTCACGCCGGTCTCGCTGGCCCGCGTCTCGGCGGGCATCCTCAGCCACGGGTTCCGCAGGCCGCCGGTGCCGGCCACCGAGGGGCCGAGCAAGTTCGCGCGCATCAAGGAGGGGCTGCTCCCCCACACCGAGAAGGCGGACTCCGAGACGGTGAGCTTCCACTACGACATGTCCAACGAGTTCTACGCCGACTTCCTCGGCCCATCGATGACCTACACCTGCGCGGTGTTCGAGAACGAGGACATGAGCCTCGAGGACGCGCAGGCCAACAAGCTGCGCCTCATCCTCGACAAGCTGGGTCTTGAGCCCGGGCAGCGCCTGCTCGACATCGGCTGCGGATGGGGCTCTATGGTCATCGCCGCCGCGCGCCGCGGCATCAAGGCGTTGGGCGTCACGCTCTCCAAGGAGCAGGCGGCGTACGCGAACGAGTGGATCGCCCGCGAGGGGCTCTCCGATCTGGCGGAAGTGCGCGTGCAGGACTACCGCGAGGTGCCGGAGCGCGACTTCGACGGCATCAGCTCGATCGGCATGATGGAGCATGTGGGCGTGAAGAACTACCAGAGCTACTTCGAGGAGATGTACAAGCTGCTGAAGCCGATGGGACGTCTCCTCAACCACCAGATCACCATCAGCCACGACAAGCCGGACGGCAAGCCCGGCACCGACGAGTTCCTCGACCGCTACATCTTCCCGGACGGCGATCTCGGCGCGCCCGGCTTCATCGAATCCTGCATCCACGACGCCGGCTTCAACGTGGTGCATCAGGAGAACCTGCGCCAGCATTACGCGCTAACGCTGCATCATTGGAACCGGAACCTGTCCGAGCATTGGGACGACGCGGTGAGGCAGGTCGGCTTCGAACGGGCGAAGGTGTGGGGCCTCTACATGGCCGCGTGCGCGCTCAACTTCGAGCTCGACGGCATCCAGATCCACCAGTTCCTCGCCGTCTGCCCGGATCGCGTGGGGCATCCGGACGGCAAGTGGTATCCGCTGCGACCGTGGTGGAGGGCCTGAACCGTTCCCTGATTCGGGCTGCTCCCCTCAGTCGGCTTCGCTGACAGCTCCCCTCCGAGAGGGGAGACAGATGTGATGACGAGGATTCGCCGATGACTTCAAGCGGAGAGGGGATCCGCCGGCGGTATCGCGATGCCCGTCACGCCCCTTGCGAAAGGGCCGTGGCGGGCATCGTCGTATGCGGGGCGTCGCGTTCGTGCTCGGAGCCCCGGGACCTCAGGAGCCGGATCGTTCAGAACTGGATGTAGTCGATCTCCTCGTGCTCCCCCGTCTCCAGCCACTTCGCCAGATCCTCGGGGCCGGAGAACACCATCGTCACGGCCTGGGCCACCATGAGGTTCACCCGGTCCATGGGGGTGAGCCCCTCCCGATAGCCGTATACCGGCTTGCCCTGTGCATACGCGTATCCGATCTCGAACATGGTGCCGGCGTCCTCGTCCATGAGGTTCGCGATGACGGCCTTCGAGGCGTTGATGCCGGCGATGTCGTCGCGGAAGCAGCCGTCCGGTCCGACGTCCTCGATCTGGCTGACGAACCTCGGCTTGAACAGCGTCTTGCCATGGTCCTCCAGGGTACGTTCCAGCCGTTCCATGCTGTCCGACTGTTCCGGGTCGAAGAACGGCCCGGCCACGTAGTAGTCGTATGTCCTGTCTGTTTCGTTCACGTCCACCATTGAACACACGCCGTATGCGATTGCGCCCCAGTCAGTCACGTTTCGGACATCCGGCCGCATAATGGTCACTATATGGAATCCGACGCCCATCCCCCCGATGCCATCGGCGAAACGGCCCGGACACGGCATGACGAACCGCCTCGTGGAAACCACCATCAACGAAGCGACACGGCACAACCCCACCAGACCGTCTCGCCAACACCCCTCCCAGCGAAACGGTTCGGAACGATACGACGGAATCGCGTCGCGCAAAGGCCTCCGCGTGAGACAGCCCGTCAGAAACCGACCAATCTGCATCGCGAACCGACTCCTCAGCGAAGCGACACGGCACAATCCATCCAGACCGCCTCGCCAACACCCCTCCCAGCGAAACAACCAGGACACGGCATGACGAACCACCTCGTGGAAACCACCATCAGCGAAGCGACACGGCACAACTCCACCAGACCGTCTCGCCAACACCCCTCCCAGCGAAACGGTTCGGAACGATACGACGGAATCGCGTCGCGCAAAGGCCTCCGCGTGAGACAGCCCGTCAGGAACCGACCAATCTGCATCGCGAACCGACTCCTCAGCGAAGCGACACGGCACAATCCATCCAGACCGCCTCGCCAACACCCCTCCCAGCGAAACAACCAGGACTGTCTAGTCTCAGCGGATAGTTGACGCATGTCTCGGGGCATGGTTGACGCCATGTCCTGGGGCATGGTTGACGGGTGTCTCGGGGCATGGTTTACAGGTCGCCGGTTGTTGACCATGTATGGATACACAGTCACAGCAGCGGTCGGCATCATCATCCATCGA